>NZ_JBEVCB010000004.1:0-414938 GCF_040513385.1 Sporolactobacillus caesalpiniae | reverse complement strand
AAATGAAAAACACGCATTTCTCATTTTTGAGAGATGCGTGTTTTTGCGTGAAAAAAGTTCTTAATTGAAAATTTCTTTGCTTATAGAAGAGTAGCAAAGAAATACAGTTGCATTAGTGAAGGGAAGAAGCGCAGTAAACCTATAAGAGAAGGAGTTGACCGATATTGAAGTTCAACCTAACGAGTGAAAAGTTGAACCGAACACGATCAAAGTCGAACCCAAGAGGGGAGAAGTCGAACCGAAGACCCAAAGTTGAACCGAACCATCGGAAAGTCGAACCGAACGCGGCCAAAGTTGAACCCAAGAGAGGAAATGTCGAACCGAAGACCCGAAGTTGAACCGAACCATCGGAAAGTCGAACCGAACACGATCAAAGTTGAACCCAAGAGAGGAGAATTCCCAAACTCGTAACGAACTGCGAAAAAATCGTAACGAATGACTTCAAAGTCGTAACGAACTCACAGAAAATCGTAGCGAATTCCCAACTCGTAACGAACTGCGAAAAAATCGTAACGAATGACTTCAAAATCGTAACGAACTCATCGAAAATCGTAGCGAATTCCCAAACTCGTAACGAAAGAGCTCAAAATCGTAGCAAATTCCCAACTCGTAACGAACCGCGAAAAAGTCGTAACGAAGGAGCTCAAACTCGTAACGAACTCATCGAAAATTGTAGCGAATTCCCAGACTCGTAACGAACTCATCGAAAATCGTAACGAACGAGCCCAAACTCGTAACGAATTTGCTGCGCACCCCGTCTTTGCTGCGCAACATTTAGTATAATTTGCCTCGAAATAAGACAGAGCCACCGGAAGTGAAAAAAGAATTTGTTGCGCAATTATGGTACACTTAAAGTATATTTGGCTCATGTTGCCAATAATTATCAAAATCGTTATTTTGGCATAAAACCAATGAAAAGGTGAATGTTATGCATCAGTGGACCACATCTTCTCCTGAAGAAACCATGCACTTTTCAGAACGAATGGCTGCTTATTTACAACCGGGCGATGTCTTGACTTTATCAGGGGACCTCGGAGCAGGTAAGACTATTTTTACCAAAGGTCTCGCCAAGGGACTTGGCATTCATGAGATGGTTAATAGTCCGACTTTTACTATTGTTAAGGAATATCATAGCGGGCGATTGCCCCTTTACCATATGGATGTGTACCGGATTAGTGACGAGGAAGATATTGGTATTGACGATTATTTTGAACAGGATGGGATAACTGTGATCGAGTGGGCCGAAAATATTCCATCATGGCTTCCGGATGATGTCTTGTCTGTAGTTATTGAGCGTGCCGGCGAGCATGAGCGAACGATCACATGCAAGGCAAGTGGAGCCAGGTCTGAGCGTATAAATGAGGAGATATCGAACGATGAACGTGCTAGCGATTGATTCATCTAATTTAGTAATGGGTGTAGCGGTGACAACGGAGCGAAAAGTACTTGGCGAATTAACGACAAATAGCCGCAAAAATCATTCTGAGCGGTTGATGCCAGCTATTGCGCAGATACTCAATGTCGTTGGACTGAAACCGGCGGATCTTGACCGGATTGTCGTCGCTGAAGGACCGGGTTCCTATACAGGCCTGCGCATTGGCACGACGATCGCCAAGATGATGGCTTGGACTTTGAAGAAGGAATTGGTCGGGGTATCCAGTCTAGAAGTCGTTGCCCAGAACGGACGCGGATTTGACGGTTATATTGCGCCGTTCTTTGATGCGCGTCGTGGGCAAGTATTTGCCGGCCTCTATGAAAACAAGGGGCGGGAAATTGTCCGAACGGCTCCTGATCGGTTACTGATGATCAAGGATTGGCTTGCCGAGCTTCGCAAATTGGATCAACCTGTGCTTTTTTTAAGTAATGATATGGAAAAATGGTGTGATCTGTTATGTGCGGAGTCGTACGCGACGCTCGGTGAAAGCACTCAAAATGTACCGAGAGCCGCAGAACTTGCGCGGATTGGCGCAAAAAAAGAACCGGTTTCAGATATTCATCATTTTCTGCCGGTGTACCTTCGCTTAGCTGAGGCAGAAGCGAAGTGGCTGGCCAAACAGGAGCGATAAGCATGCCGGAGCTAGGTTCAGTAATTATTCGAGCGATGACCGCGGAGGATATAGATCAAGTTATGGTCGTGGAGTGCAGCGCCTTCGATGTTCCGTGGTCTAGGCAGGCATTTGAAAATGAGATTAACACCAATCAGTTTGCTATGTATTTTGTCGCGGAGCTTGCCGAAAAAATAATTGGTTACTGCGGGGTGTGGGTCATCGTTGACGAAGCTCATATCACCAACTTGGCAGTGCTCGACGGTTATCGCGGCTTGAAGGTTGGTGAATCACTTTTGCGTCAGGTAATGCTCTATGCAATCTCGCGGCATGCGCACTCGATGAGCTTAGAGGTAAGAGTGAGCAACGCGATCGCGCAAAACCTCTATCGTAAGGTGGGTTTTCGCAATGGCGGTATCCGTAAGAACTACTATTCAAATAATGGGGAAGATGCGCTTGTCATGTGGGTGAGACTATGAAAATAGATGTGAATCAAAATACAATGATCTTGGCAATAGAAACAAGTTGCGATGAAACCGCAGCGGCTGTGGTAGAGAATGGAACCGTAATCCGCTCAAACGCTGTTGCTACTCAGATTGATATCCATCGGCGGTTTGGGGGGGTTGTTCCTGAGGTAGCCTCACGCCATCATGTGGATCAAATAACGGTTGTCTGTGAGGAAGCCATGAACAAGTCCGGTTTGGAATGGAAGGACCTGGACGCAATTGCAGTGACGCAGGGGCCGGGGCTGATCGGAGCATTGCTTGTCGGTGTGAACGGAGCCAAGGCCTTGGCGTATGCACATGATCTTCCGCTGGTTCCAGTTCACCATATTACCGGTCATATTTATGCGAATCGATTTGTTCATGAACTTAAGTTCCCATTAATCGCGCTTGTGGTATCGGGTGGTCATACTGAGCTTGTTTTTATGAAAGAACATGGCTCGTATGAAGTTATCGGTACAACGCGCGACGACGCAGCTGGAGAGGCGTTCGACAAAGTGGCACGGACTCTTGGCTTGCCGTACCCCGGAGGCCCGGAAATCGACCATCTGGCAAAGGGAGGGGCACCTGTCATTGATTTTCCACGAGCATGGCTCGAAGAAGGGTCGCTCGATTTTAGCTTTAGCGGGTTGAAATCTGCTGTCATTAACTATATTCATAATGAAAAGCAACGCGGGCATGAATTTAATCCCGCAGATATCGCGGCCAGCTTCCAGCAAAGTGTCAGCGATGTACTTGTCAAGAAAACGATGATTGCGGCTGAACGTGTCCACGCGAAACAGATTCTTGTTGCGGGTGGTGTCTCGGCGAACAGCAAGATTAGATCTGAGATCGAAAAAGCAGCGAGTACACGTGGCATTCCCCTGACTATTCCACCGCTTTCTTTGTGCACGGATAATGCGGCGATGATCGCAGCATCAGGCACGATTGGATTTTTGAAAGGTATGCGAGCGGACTTGTCTTTAAACGGCAAAGCAAATTTAGCCATAGAAGATTTTTGATTAATAGATAACAAAAAAGGAACGGAGATGTCGGAATGTTGGCCGCTCTTCGTTCCTTTTCGTTTGTCCACAGAAACACGTGATCATTTGAACGGAAAAGAAATGTTATCCACATGTGCATAATAGTTTAACACATACACAAATCAAGACACTTATTCACATCTGCTGTGGACAAGTGTCTTGATTAGCTGAATAGTTTGGGGATAACTGTGCACATCTGTGGATATGTGTGCTGCTTTTTGTGGATAACCATTCTTAATCAAAATCATCGAGCTCAAGTTGAGCGGTTTCCCAATCCTCCATCAGCTTTGCGAGATGAGCCTCTTCTTGCTCAATTTGCACCTGAATATCCCTTGATTTTTTCGTATCATTAAAGACTTCAGGCAAGAGAAGAGATTGTTGATCGCTATCGATCTGCTTTTCCAAGGCACTGATGTCTGATTCAGTTTGTTCGATAAATCGAGTGAGCTGACGCTTTTTCTTTTTCTGCTCTTTTTCTTTTAAAAATTGTTCTTTGCCGTCTCCGATGATTACCTCATTCTTTTGAGCTGTCACCGGTTGCGCTTCTAGTTCAGCGATTTGTTCCTGCTCGGTTTTCTTGTCGATGTAGTAATCATAGTCGCCAAGATACTCGGTAATGCCTTCGCGTGAAAGCTCGAATACTCGGTTGGCAATATTATTAATAAAATAGCGGTCATGGGAGACAAAAAGAATTGTTCCTGGATAGTCGATCAACGCGCCTTCCAAAACCTCTTTACTGTCTAAGTCAAGATGATTGGTTGGTTCGTCAAGAATCAATATATTGTCATGACGCATCATCAGCTTGGCAAGCATGAGACGCGCCTTCTCGCCGCCGCTTAATTGGGCGACAATCTTGGCAGCATCGTCTCCTGAGAAAAGGAATCCGCCAAGAACCGTTCGTATGTCGTTTTCCGGTTTCAGTGGATAATCATCCCATAGCTCATTAAGCACCGTTTTGGTGAGATTCAGGCTCTTTTGCTCTTGGTCGTAATAACCGGCACTGACTTGGCTTCCGAACCGCACGTCTCCAGAGCGTAGGGTTGATCCTCCGGCGATCGCTTTTAATAGTGTTGATTTGCCAATGCCGTTCGGTCCGACAAGCGCAACGCGATCACCGCGACTAATCTGAAAACTGAGATCAGCAATCATCGGAGCCTGATCGCCGTAGCCCACATCAAGATGAGAAACCGCAAGCACGTCACGCCCGCTTTGCTGGTCAATGCTGAACGAAAAGGTCGCGGACTTGGCGTCGCCCATCGGCCTGTCGAGAAGCTCCATTTTCTCCAGCTGTTTACGTCTGCTTTGCGCGCGTTTGGTTGTCGAAGCACGGACGATATTCTTCTGAACAAAATCCTTGAGTTTCGCGACTTCTTTTTGCTGCTTATCAAACATTTTCATTTCGCTTTCAAATTCTGCCGCCCGCAATTCAAGATAATGTGAATAGTTACCGGTATATTTACGAACTTTATGTCTTGCGATCTCATAAACTTTAGTCGCGACTTTATCGAGAAAGTAGCGGTCGTGGGATACGACAAGTACGCTGCCGCTGTAGCGTTGCAGATAACCTTCCAGCCATGAAAGTGTCTCAATATCAAGATGGTTCGTTGGTTCGTCAAGAATCAATAGATCGGGTTTAATGAGCAAAAGTTTGCCGAGTGCGAGCTGTGTTTTCTGTCCACCGGATAAATTGCTGACGGGTGTATCATCGGGAAATCCGCCAAAATTCAGACCGTTAAGTACGCTCCGTGTTTCCGCCTGATAGGTGAAGCCGCCTTTTGCACGAAAGTCTGCCTGCATCGTGTCATAGGTCTTGAGCAACTGATCATAGTCCTTAGGATTTGAGAAGCTGCCGGGATCAGCCATCTGTTCCTCCATCGCGCGCATCTTATTTTCAAGCGCGATCAGCGGCGTAAATACAGAGAGCAATTCGTCGTAAATCCCGCGTGTTGAGTTAAGTGTCGCGTTCTGCGGCAGATAGCCCATTTTGCGATCTTTAGGCATAATGACTTCACCGCTGTCCGCGCTCATTTCACCGGCAATAATTTTTAGCAGCGTCGATTTTCCCGCACCATTGCGGCCGACGAGCGCGACACGTTCACCTAGTTTTACTTCTATGGATATATTGGATAGAACAAGATCGGTGATAAAAGACTTACTGATCTCATTTGTTTGCAAGAGCAACACTGGTCTTCACCTCAAGAAAATTAGAAATCAACTTTGAATTTTAGGCAGCAGACGATTAAGAATTCGTGTGCTGTAACGATAAGCATAGATATGTTCATTGTAGCGTATTCGCTTTTTGTTCGGCAACTGCGAGTGTGGGCAAACGATAAGAAAAACGATTTCGACGATGATTGTGAACTATGTAACAAAAATGATAATGAATATAGTATAGTGGAATAAGACACTCAACTAAATTGGATGAACGAGAACAGTCTTGGAAAATTGGGGGGAGACCCGGTCATGGCGAATCAAAATGTACCTCAAGCGACGGCTGAACGGTTACCGCTTTATTACCGGACATTGCAACGTTTGGTCACTATAGGGAAAACGCGCATTTCATCTTCGGAGTTCGGAGATCTTTTACAGATTGACTCAACGACAATTCGTAAAGATTTTTCATATTTTGGCGCGCTGGGAAGGAAAGGCTATGGCTATGATACCCAGCATTTAATGGACTTTCTGAGAAAAACGCTCTATCAGGATGAACTGTCAAAAGTCGTGCTGATTGGTGTTGGGCATTTGGGAACTGCGCTGCTCAACCATAACTTTCAAAAGAATAATAATACTAAGATTGTGAAAGCATACGACGTTGACCCTAAAAAGATCGGCACGGAGGTCAGCGGCACCGCGATCCATGCGATGGATGAGCTCGCAACAGATGACAATAGCGATATAACGGCCGCGATATTGACTGTGCCGGTCGCCCATGCTCAGGAAGCAGCGGAAATGGCACTTGCCTCAGGCATTCATGGTTTCTTAAATTTTTCTCCGACTGTGCTTTCCTTGCCATCGCAGGCTTATGTCCGTCATGTGGATATGACGGTTGAATTACAGGCGCTCATTTATTTTCTTAATCATTCGATGGAAGAAAGGAATTCTGATTGATTAAGTGGTAAAATACAGATGCGCTACTTGAAGCGATAAAGAAACAACACGTACGCGGCGTATGCGTTACTTCGCGGCGCCGCTGTGCTTTAAAGATAAGGTGGAATGCAGGAATGATCCAATTAAAATCACAGAATGAGATTGCTGAGATGAAAAAGTCCGGTCAGCTGCTTGCCCGGGCGCACCAGCATATTAAATCAATGATTCGTCCCGGAGTGACAACTTGGGAGATTGAGGAATTTGTTAACGAATTTCTTGAAAAGCATGGCGCGATCCCTGAAGAAAAAGGGTTTCAAGGCTATAAATATGCGACCTGTGCCTCGATCAATGATGAAATCTGCCACGGATTTCCAAACAAGAAACCGTTGAAAAACGGGGACATCGTTACGATTGATATGGTCGTTAACCTGAACGGCGCAATGTCTGATTCGGCATGGAGCTACGCGGTTGGCGAGATCTCCGACGAGGCAAAGCATTTGCTGAAGACGACGGAAGAGTCGCTTTATGAAGGCATCAAACAGGCGGTTGTCGGCAATCGGCTCGGCGACATTGGCTATGCCATTCAAAAATACGCCGAGGATCGCGGACTCAGCGTTGTCCGTGAGTTTGTCGGTCACGGTATCGGGCCGACGATGCACGAAGATCCTCCTGTCGCGCACTATGGCCGGCAAGGACGCGGTCTCCGTCTTAGGGAGGGCATGACGATCACGATTGAACCGATGCTGAACATCGGCGACTGGCGTTCAAAGGTTGATGACAACGGTTGGACGGCGCGCACGATTGACGGCTCGCTTTCCGCGCAATACGAACACACATTGGCGATTACGAAAAACGGTCCGGAGATCCTGACCGCACTTGATGAAGAATAAAATTTTACAGGTAAAGAAGAGCGGAGACTTGCTGCGTCATCAGCAAAGTCTCCGCTTTTTCTCTACTGATCGTATTTAAAAAAGCAGATGAATCCATCCGGTTGTATTAGTAGGAATACGGACATTCAGACTAATCAGGATCACGATGGTATTCATTGCAGCGTGCATAAACATCGTGACCCAGATCCGGCCCGTTTTATGGTAGGCGTAGCAAAGGAAGAATCCGATGGCTAAATAAGTGAGCAGGTGGCTGAAATCGAAATGAAAAGCTGCGAAAATGAGCGAACTGATCAGAGCGGCAAAGAAGAAGCCGATTTTCTTTTTCATACTGCCGAAAAAGATTTTGCGAAAAACGATTTCCTCCAAAAGCGGTCCGATAATACTGACCGCCATAATGAACAGTGGCGCATTGCGAGTTATGTCGACAATTTTCTGTGTATGCTCAGAAGCAAGCGGTTGGCCGAGAATAAGGCTGTTGATAATCGTAGCGGCAATCTGGAGTACATAGAGGATAAAAATACCGCATATCGCCCACGCGATCGATTCGCCGATGGAAGCAACCGAACGGCGTTCCATTCTGCGTTCGGGAATAAGAAGCAGAGAGACAATGATTAGAGTGGTGAAAAAAACGGCTGTATAAGTGTCAGCATAAGCAGTACCTTGCCTTGGAAAACCGGGAATTAATGGAGAAATAAAGCAAGCAAGATAGGCGAGAACAATCAGGATATACCGTAAAACCAAAATCAAACACCTCATATCAATTAGTATAGGAACAGATCAATTGTGAAAAGCTGAAGGCATTGTATTTGTGTATAAACGTCTCGGTCCAAAATAGTAACTATCTCATTTTACCATAGCTGATAGTCATTATCTCTTAATCACTTTTAGAACCAATTGTTGTGTCCCATATATTTTAGGTTAAAAACTTGCAAATCCATCTGGAATTGATTATTATATTAAATGGATTAGCACTCAGGCGAACTGAGTGCTAACAAAGGTACTTAACTTAACATTTTTAAGGAGGGTATTTCAACATGTTAAAGCCATTAGGTGATCGTATTGTGATCGAACCACAGGAAAAAGAAGAAACAACAGCAAGCGGTATCGTACTTCCTGATTCCGCAAAGGAAAAGCCGCAGGAAGGCCGCATCATTGCCGTTGGCGCCGGCAAGGTATCCGATAAAGGCGAGCGCATCGCTTTGGATGTAAAAGAAGGAGAAAAAGTAATCTTTTCAAAATATGCAGGTACAGAAGTGAAATATGACGGCAATACGTATCTCGTTGTTCGTCAGGACGACATTTTAGCTGTTATTGACTAAACTTCCGATGGTCTTCTAACCAGAAGATCCTCAGATCGAATTTATTTAGGAGGGACAATTCACAATGGCAAAAGATATTAAATTTGGTGAAGAAGCACGCCGCTCGATGCTTCGCGGCGTAGACGTTTTGGCAGATGCGGTTAAAGTAACGCTTGGACCGAAAGGCCGTAACGTTGTACTGGACAAAAAATACGGTTCACCACTCATCACAAATGACGGTGTGACCATCGCGAAAGAAATCGAACTTGAAGATAAATTCGAAAACATGGGCGCGCGTCTTGTATCTGAAGTTGCAAGCAAAACGAACGATGTTGCAGGTGACGGTACGACAACCGCTACTGTTCTTGCTCAATCGATGATCCGTGAAGGATTGAAGAACGTTGCATCAGGTGCAAATCCGATGGGCATTCGCCGCGGAATTGAAAAAGCAACTCAAGCTGCTGTTGAAGGCTTGAAAGAAATTTCAAAACCGATCGAAGGCAAAGCGTCGATCGCGCAAGTTGCCGCTATTTCAGCCGATGATGAAAAAGTCGGTGAACTGATCGCAGAAGCAATGGAAAAAGTCGGCAACGACGGCGTTGTTACACTTGAAGAATCCAAAGGCTTTGTTACGGAACTTGATGTTGTTGAAGGTATGCAATTTGATCGCGGTTATGCTTCTGCATACATGGTTACGGATCAGGACAAAATGGAAGCTGTTCTTGAAAATCCATACATTTTGATTACTGACAAGAAGATCGGCAACATCCAGGAAATCCTGCCTGTTCTTGAGAAAGTGGTACAACAAGGCAAAGCAATGCTGATCATCGCTGAAGACGTTGAAGGCGAAGCACTTGCTACTCTTGTACTGAACAAACTGCGTGGTACGTTCAATGTTGTCGCTGTTAAGGCTCCTGGCTTTGGCGACCGCAGGAAGGCAATGCTTGAAGACATCGCCGTGCTGACCGGCGGACAGGTCGTTACAAGCGATCTTGGCCTTGAATTGAAGGAAACAACGATTGATCAACTCGGAACAGCTGCGAGGGTTATCGTGACTAAAGACAACACGACGATCGTTGAAGGCGCTGGCGAATCCGACAAGATCGGTGCACGCGTTGGCCAAATCAAAGCACAATTAGAAGAAACAACTTCTGATTTCGATAAAGAAAAGTTGCAAGAACGTCTGGCTAAACTCTCCGGCGGCGTAGCCGTTATCAAAGTCGGAGCCGCTACGGAAACCGAACTGAAAGAACGCAAGCTGCGCATTGAAGATGCCCTGAACTCGACACGTGCCGCTGTTCAGGAAGGTATCGTTGCCGGCGGCGGTACTGCTCTTGCCAACGTGATCAAAAACGTTGAGGCAGTTGTTGCTGAAGGCGATGAAAAGACCGGTGTCAACATTGTCGTTCGCGCACTTGAAGAACCTGTTCGTCAAATCGGTGAAAACGCTGGTCTCGAAGGCTCTGTCATCGTTGAAAAACTGAAATCCCAGAAACCTGGCATCGGCTATGACGCTGCCAAGGATCAATGGGTAGACATGATCGCTTCCGGTATCGTTGACCCAACGAAGGTTACACGTTCCGCACTGCAAAACGCAGCTTCCGTATCCGCAATGCTGCTGACGACTGAAGCGGTTGTTGCCGACAAGCCTGAAGATCATCCGGAACCACAGATGCCGGCAGGCCCTGGCGGTATGGGCGGCATGATGTAATAAACTCCTGAATCCCTTATGTATCAAGGGTTTCAAAAAATTTTAAAAATTATATGTGCCATTTATATGCCATAAATTGAATTTTTTACGGAAATTAGAGGTTTCTCAATCGATTTTCAATTCGATGAGAGACCTCTTTTTCGCATCCTGTGTGGTTATTTGTCTTTATCTACAACAAGATGCTTAAAGTGCTTCGACCAAAGATTTTATGAATACATAACCCAACCCCCAAATCCAGTAATACAACACCTGCGCCAATAGATACATCATTTATCTATAGTTTTTAATGCTGGTCTGCTGACAGTGGTTCGCCAAGGATTCAAGAAGGCTGGTCGTATCGATCTCATTGTAAACACGTGCTTAATTAATGTGAAAATATTAGAAGCCTACAAATATGTGGGCTTCCCTTTTAATTTAAGTATGTACGTTTCTATTGCAATATTGAACGTTTTTGTTAGTATCTAAATAAAGACCCCTTTTAGGGTCTGTGCCAAAAAAGGGCAATAAAAAAATACCTTACGTTTAACCAATGAAAATTGGGCCTCGCCCGTGGTTAAGCAGCTTCGGTACACCTATTTTATACCACAAAAAAGAATTTTATGCAAATTAACCTTTCCAAGGGACTGGCATTTATGAGTGAACAAGTAGATGTTTTTTTTGATGAGAGTGGCAAAGATAAAAATCAGGTGTCCTTGATGGGCGCTCTATTGATGCCGCATAATTACTATACATGTGACGATATTGTTACTATAAATAATGAATTAAAACAAAATAAATTCAGACTACATTTCACTGATTTTTCAAAAGATAGCCAAGTCCCTTTGCATAGAGCGATTCGTTCTGTTTTTCAAAAACCGGATTACTTAAAACTTAATGTAGTAGCTTTTAAAAAAAATGATCACATTTCTAGACATCATTTTTTAATCGGTAATAAGAAAAATAAATCATACGTACCAGTTAATATAAGAGAAAGTTACAGGATGTTGAAATAACGGTTAAATGCCGTTGCTTTTTCGGCTCTTTTCATTCTCTGCAATGGAATTCAGTCATTTTGGCACTAGAATGTTAGTGCGCAAAACAAAACGATAAATAGATAAAGCATTGATTGACCGAGTGCGATCGTCTTAGCGTATGAGCGCCACACCTTGAGAGCACATAAGGTGATGCTGAAGCAAATAAGCAGAACTTTGATCCAAACATATCCACGAAACAACACGAGCAGGAGCAGTGTGAGTATAAACGACCAGATGAATGATTTACCCCTCATTGGATGATCCCCTAATAAAAATTTGAATGTTTCCAAACAATCGTTATGAATAGTTTACCATACACAGAACATGGGAAAACTCACATGACACTGCACAATTTGGTATGCAATAATAGTAATTATTGATTATTTTGATGAAATGAATGACATACTATAAATGCTTTTTCCCTAATCCTCCAGTTTCCCCATACGTTGCTGTGGGGATTTTTTTTGGCGAATTAATCATTTCTTAAGATTCCATTGCTATGCTAGAGAATGTTTTTTAACTATGGGGGGAAGGGGGAGTTAACATGACGGTTTCTTTAGGCAACAATTTACTCAATTACTTATCGCAAATTAATCAATCAAATTCTGGTACAACAACGAGCAGCACAGACAAAAAGGAATTATCATCTGAATTTGCACAACTGCTTGCTTCTTCATTAATGAACGATTCATCGTCTTCAATGTTTAGCACCTTGTCATCATCCGGAAGTGATTCAGCAAGTACGGATTCCGATGATACGAGCAGTATCACAAGTATCTCAAATCAGAGCACAAAATCTGTAGAGGATCTGTTGTGGAGCCTTCTAGCATCATCGGCAAATGCCAGCACGAGTACAGCTACCAGTAGCACAATCTGAAGCGGATCCGGTAGCAAAAAGCTCTCTGCATTTTTCCCAGCAGAGAGCTTTTTGTATGGTGGTGTGTCTCATGCATTAGCCTTGCGGACTAAACGTTCCACTCATATTCTGAGCGGTTTTCCCCATTTGGCCTATTGGCTTTTTCATCCATGAAGGCATATTCTTCTGATTGTTTCTCATCAAGAAGAAAGCTGCTGTTGCCCCGCATCCTGCTAAAAAAGACCAGATAGCACGACCGTTTCCCATTGTCATGTGTACATGACCTTAACTGATCCGTCCAATTAAGTGTAATCTATCCAGTCAGTTCAAAATCATGTAAGACATCCACTTTCTTTATTCTTTTTTCTGCTCACCACATTACAGACGTAGAAATAGAGCGCAAAATAAACAAAACAGAAAAAGCCAAAGTAAATGGGCTTTATTGGATGAACATAGATAAGAATAAGATACGGAATCAAAAACAAAAATCTTAGCAGGCTATTCATAATAATCCTCCTCAAAAAAATGGAATTTGTGCCCTAGCCGAGACAGTAAAGGGGAAATTTGCTAAAATAAACGATGAAGGTAAATTGTTTTAAAAATCAAAATTAGGAAAGAATGTGCTGCCATTGAAAAGATTGAGAAAATATTTTCAAGCACATCATAAAGTCGCTTATCTTGTTAATCTTAGCATAATGATTCTTTTCGTTTGGCTTATTCCAACTTATTTACTCGGAAGGAGCAGGTTTAGTTATATTATTGGCATTGTTTTAGCGGTGCTTGTTGTGAATATAATTGGAGCATTCTGGTACCCGTGGTTCATGAAGAAAAGTCGAATAGGCAATAGCAAGGTTTGACGGACACCTGTGCACCGGGCGAACGGATGCTTAAGGTAGCGAAGCGAAGGGCAAAATCGCGACAATAAAGGGTGTGGTAATTGGGTATGCCAATAAAATCGATTTATCGCTTAGTTTTAAAATGGGTACTTATTTCGTGCCTGTGTTGGATTCTATATTTCACGAAAACGATACAATTTTGGGACCTTATTGTAGCAGATATGGTTCTTCTAACAGTAACCGGTTCCTATGTTGAGTATTTGATGAAGGAAAGGCTTTATTATAAAGAGCGCCATTATGAGTTGGTTCGCACAATTAGAAAATGAAGCCGGCAGCAAAAAGCTCTCTGCATTTTTCCCAGCAGAGAGCTTTTTGTATGGTGGTGTGTCTCATGCATTAGCCTTGCGGACTAAACGTTCCACTCATATTCTGAGCGGTTTTCCCCATTTGGTCTATTGGCTTTTTCATCCATGAAGGCATATTCTTCTGATTGTTTCTCATCAAGAAGAAAGCTGCTGTTGCCCCGCATCCTGCTAAAAAAGACCAGAAAGCATGACCGTTTCCCATTGTGTTTTCATCTCCTCAAATGTTTGGTACCTCATTATCTTGAGTCATTTAAAGAAAATGATGTCATGAAAATACAGGAAATGGCCAATGAACAAAGCGCATTACTGCTTTTTCTCTGCTTCAAAAAGCGATACCTGTGCCGGTCGGACATGCAAAACAGAAGTGAAAACGATTATTTTTAAGTGCGTTCATAGCTTGGCTGTGATCGGACATACTAAGCGAAAAGCGAGGAGGCATTTAACATGAACAAAAAATGGATAATACCTCTTATCATTTGCTTCAGCCTGTTATCTGGTATGACTTTTGCACCAGCCGTTAAAGCAAACACCTGTCCTCCGGTACAGTACAAAATCCACCGGTTATCCGAAGGCATTTACTATCCGTTGATTACTTCAGGAATTGAAGACCGGCAAATCATGGATCAGATGAACCGAACCTTTCGCCATCATGCTGATGCAGTGCTGAAAACAGATAAGAAGTATAAAGAACAGTATGCGCATGATCAGCTGATTAGCGCGGCAGGGCCATATTATGCCCATACTCAGCCGACAGTGCGTTTTAATAACAATTGCCTGCTCAGCGTGTCGTTTCTCGATGAATCTTATACAGGCGGCGCCCATGGGATGCATTATGAAAAAGTATACAATTTCGATACACGCAGCGGGAGGCAGTATCAGCTGAAGGACATCATCCGCAACAAGCAGGAACTCAAGAAAGTAAATGCGTATCTGAAAGAGCAAATGACTAAACTAAAAAATGAAGGACGCTATGATTTCTTTCTTGACGCGTTCAAGGGCGTTGATTTAAAGAATGGACAATTCTATTTCTATGAGCATGGCATCGTGATCGTTTTCCAGGAATATGAAGTTGCACCCTATTCGAATGGGATTATTCATCTCAAAGTGCCCTACCACGTGTTCATCAAAGATCGTGAATAGTGTGAGAACCCTTACATGTATTTGGGAATTTTGCCGAAATTGATGTTCCTCTAGAAAAGTACGCTATGCTTTAACTGTTCAATTAAATTGTGTTTGTTTAACTTCCCCCTGTTATACATCTTTTGAAGCCCTTGCAAGAGGGTTTATTTTTTTGCGTACGTTGTTTGGAACCAATTAAGAAAAACATTAAGCATTTTGTTAATCAATTATTAATAATTCCCCTGTAATATAAAGGATGTTAAATCAATGAAACATTGTTTAACCTCCCCTTTTTATATAAGAACAACTCTTGGGCGCCCGGTTGTAGGCGCTCCTTTTTTTTTGCAATTAGAAAAACCGGGCAAGCCCGATCCTTACTTCCTACTTCCGCAGGATACGGTGGCTTTCGCGTTGCATACAGGACGTACTTCCTTACATACGAAAGTTCCATTTCCATTACATTTAGCGAAAGTTCCTTACATACGAAAGTCCCTTTGCTCCAAATACCGTTTTGAATCATCAAGCTTTTCTTGAACAAACATTTCTATTTCATGAATCATTTTGATCCTTGATTAAATAACGTGGCCAGAATAAAATAAGCGGAGATTTTCCGGCTATTTGCATCATGGTGCTTGTTTTACAGGTAAATAAGGGTAATTTTTCCGCTTATGAACGGAAAAAACCTCTATTTTCACGTTTTTCGCTTCGATAAGCGGAATTTCTCCGTCTATTTAAGCTATTTTTTCTTTAATTTTCTAAATAAGTGGAATTTTTCCGTTTATTTCTTAGATTGGGCGGCTTACCTAATCGTCCACCCGAATCTTATGACCATATCGTCGTACCGGCAAGGCAAAACGATAAACTTTCTTTACCTGTTAGAAAAACCGGGCACAGCCCGATCCTGGCTATTATTCTGCACGCGGCTTTGATCCATCAACCTTGTGACTTGAACGACACTTCAACTGCTCGCTTGCCGCGGGCGATCCGGGAGTCTCCTCAAACATGCTCTTATCTGCGGGGTCTCCCTTGGCTCGCCGGTCCCGCATGCGTCTCGCACTTTCGTGTCTGGATATTTTTTCTGGTTCAGCATGCTCAAGATCTTATACTTTCTTTACCAGTGAAAAAAAGACCTTCGGAAGGGAAGGTCCCAATAATAATCTATTAAAATTTATCTGTATAAACGACGTTAAGATCGGCGTAGCCATTAATCCCACTAACTCTACCAGCACTGGAATATTGCCATATATCAACAGAATAATTTGTTGTTCCAACACCCTGACTGGTTTCATCACTCCTATAACGTGCAAGCCAGAGGAGTGTATTACTTCGATCAATTTTTGAGTAATCTATTTTATTTTCATAAAAATCTTTGTTCGCGTAAATTCCCAATTTCGTAAATCCTTTAACCCTCATTTCATCAAGAAATGCATTAATATTTTCTGCCATTTGTTCACGTGTAATACCATCGAACAGTACCGTATTATTAGATTTTGCTTCTACATCCAAAAATGTGTGACCAAAAGAATTACTGTCAGTAATATGAGCTTTATTTAAAAGAGATACATAATAATCAGCTTCGGCTCGAGCAGTTTCTACAGTTCTTGCTCTGAAGAAATGGTAGGCATTCACCTGTAATCCAGCATCACGTGCTTGCTGAATGTAAGTAGAAAAGTTCGGATCTTCAAAGGTAGTGCCTTCTGATGCTTTAAGAATAACAAAACTATTATTTGCACCTTGAACTGATTGGAAATTCACATTACCTTTTAAATACGAAAAATCCACTCCATATTTTGCACCAACCGGAGGAATGAAATGATTCCAATCACTATCCAAATTTTCTTTCTGGACAAAATTATCTTTACCGTTATTTAAATCGATTTTCAACCAATTTTCATCTTGACTCATCCCGATGACTTGAACTGCTGTTCGATCGTACAATGTTGCAGTTACATTTGAGTCGTTACTTGGCGCACTATACACTTTAATGCTGTATTGTCCCACATAAGAAGTATAGGGACTTACAGGTTTATAACTTAATGGTGTTACCGACGCTGGTGCGGGTTGTGTCGTTTGATTCTGGTTCTGATTTTGTGATTGATTCTGATCCTGCGTTTTGTTATCGGATGCAGCAGGCTGCGGTACCGGTGCTGTCGGTTGCGGCGTAGGAGCTGGAGCAGGATGCGGTGCCGGTGCCACACTTGCTACAGGCGGTGTGCCTTTTTTAATGTATTGGGCTTTGACGAAGCCTGTTTTGTTTCCGTATTTCACTCGGTACCAGCCGCCGCTGTAGCCGGATACCGTAACTTTGTACCGTTTGTGCAGGTATTTAACATGCTTATACTTGGTGCCGGGTCCTTTGCGCATGTTTAGCGTACTCGCTGTGACATAGGCTTTGTAGGAGCTGATCTTGGACTTTAGCCACTTTTTCTGTACATAGCCACGTTTACCACCGGAGTAAATATAGGCGTAGCCGTTTTTTTGGCCGATAACTGTAATTTTGGTATTCATGTAAACAGTGCGGATGGTTTTGTATTTGCTGCTTGCTTTGTTGCGGATTTTAAGAGAATAGGATTTGACATAGGCTTTATAGGAGGTGAACTTTGCCCGCACGATTTTCTTTGCGTTTTTATTATATATGTAGCGGGTTTTTCCTTTGAAGCTGATTTTATACCAGCTGCCTTTGCTTCCTTTGACCGTGACTGAAGTGTTTCTGTAGAGTGTGCCGATGGAGCGGTATTTCTTTCCGGGACCTGTGTAGACCTTTGCTTTGCTGACGGTGACGCGCGCTTGGAATGCGGACGCCGCTTGAGCCGTATCTCCGAATGGCGCGATGAGGCTGCCTACCGCCAGTGAGAAAAATACAAGCGTGACGGCTAAAATTTTTACTGCTTTATTCACTTTTTTCCTCTCCCTAATTGCAGATTACCGACAGGATGAACCTCCTTTCTTTTTAATAAGACAAACTTCCCTAGTAATCTAATTATCGGGGCTAGCGTGCTAGATTTCAAGAGTAGGGCGCATCTTTGCATGAATTTTACATAGTTTAACAAAACGATAGAGTTTACGATAGTTGACAACGCAGTGGGTTAATGAGTAATCTTAAGGAAATGAATACAAAACGAAATTTGGTGGAGCCTGTCAACATGGGCTCCATTTTGCTTTTTTTCAGGAAGAAAGGAAGGATCAAATGACGATTATCATTCAATTAGCAGTGCTTACTTTTTCAACTAATCGAAACAATCCTTCGAGAAGGTATGTTATATGGCTTGGTTAGACACTTTTTTACACGTAAATAAACTATAAAAATTGGTATGCAGGAATCTTTCGCTGCAGGTCATTCAATTGGAACTCGGTGTTTGAGCTGCGGAAATTCTTCTCTGATTTTATCAACAGCTGCCAGATCAATCTCAGCCGTAACGACGGACTCATTTTCATCACCGGCAGCGACTACATTGCCCCAGGGATCAACGATGTGACTGTGACCGCCAAGGATGACACCTCGATTAATCCCTACACAATTGCACGAAGCGAGAAAACATTGGTTCTCAACAGCGCGAGCGGCATTAAAAAGTTCCCAGTGTGCGAGACGCGTGAGCGGCCAAGCTGAAGTAACAAGAAACATTTTAGCTCCGCGATCAAGTTCTTTGCGAAACTGTTCAGGAAAACGCAGATCGTAGCATGTTGCGAGTCCAACCTTGCCGAACTCCGTGTCAACCGTTACCGGATCAGTCCCGCGCGTCAGCAGCTCGCCTTCTTCTGATCCATAGGTAAATAAATGAATTTTTCGATACGATGCGATCAGTTGTCCTTGACGATTGAACAGAATACTGGTGTTGTAAAAATGATCGTTTGATTTTTCCACGAAGCTTCCGGCAAAGAGATAGGCATTCAACTCACGCGCTTTTTGAGCGAAATGTGCAACGAACGGGCCGTCTAGTGGTTCAGCTTCTTCGAGGTAGCGATCAAATGTGTTGTAGCCGGTCATCCAGATTTCTGGAAGCAGAAAAAAATCACAGCCGGAAAATTTGTCCAACCATTGATCAGCTCTTTTTATGCGCTCGGATGTCGATTGTGTGTCGGAGATTTGAAGCTGAATCGATGCGATCTTCATAAGATACGAAACTCCTTTTTGACGGTTTAATTTTTATTTGTTCGCAATTTATTATCGCATAGTAGAAGGCGCGCTTCAAACAATTCATGCAGCGCGCTGTAGGCCTTCGTGCTATACAAAATGAGGAAGAAGACCTTATTTGAAACGTTATAGATGAATGGACCTCTGAATTCAATTCACCGCTGATTGATTTTCGGATTGGTTTGACAATAGGCTTTCATTTAAATAAAGTGAGCACTGTAAGATCACTTACATTGACAGTTTTGTAAATTTTTAATATGCAATCACAGATTGGAATGATTTTAATGAGTAAACAATTTGCCGTCATCGGGCTTGGCCAGTTGGGGTCGAGTGTCAGCATCGAACTGAGCAATATGGGTTATGAGGTGCTGGCCATTGACGTTGATTTAGATAAAGTGAATGATTACTCGGACGCAGTGACTCAGGTGGTTCAGGCGGATTCGACAGATGAGAAGGCACTGCTGGCGCTTGGAATTCATCATTTTGATCATGTGATCGTTGCGATCGGACGTAACATTCAAGCGAGCATACTGACGACGCTGTTGCTGAAAGAATCCGGTGTGAAGGAAATTTGGGCGAAGGCACAGAATGATTATCACGAGAAAATCCTCAGGAAGCTTGGCGCGGACAAGATCATTCGTCCTGAAGTCGAGATCGGCTACCGGATCGCACACCTGGCGACCGCAAATAAGATTCTTGATTATATCGAGTTGTCGAAGGACTACAGCATTATTGAAATCGAAGTGACGGATCGATTAATTGGCAAATCGATCATGGAAATCGATGTACGTGCGAATTATGGCTGCAACGTGATCGCGATCCGGCGTAATCGTTCGGTTATTGTACGCAACATCGGTGATTTAAAACTTGAGCGCAACGATGTCTTGCTGATTATTGGGAAAAGTGAAGACCTTGAACGGTTTGAGAAAGAAGGGGTGTGACTGAATGGCTTGGCTTAGAGACAAGATGGCGCAGCTTGATATCAGGCCATTTACGTTTAACCCTCCTTTGCTTTTAGGGCTTATTTTTCTCACACTCGTGATTGTTGGGGGGATCATGCTTAAACTGCCGATCGCAACGATTCACTCGATTTCGTGGATCGATGCCTTCTTTATTTCTGTGTCTGCAGCGACCGTTACCGGGCTGGCACCGATTGATCCAGGCACGACGTTTACGGTGTTCGGTAAGACGGTGCTCATGCTTCTGATTCAAGTAGGTGGGCTTGGTGTCATGTCGTTTGCCGTTTTTTTTGTTATCCTGCTTGGTCGGAAGGTTTCGATCAGACAGCGACAATTGATGCAGGAGGCACTTAATCAGCCATCATTCGGAGGTGTCATTCGGCTCGTGGTGTGGTTGCTTGTCTTTTCTGTTACGATTGAATGTGTAGCGGCACTCTTAATTTCAACACGGTTGGTTCCTGAATTTGGGTGGAGTAAGGGTCTTTTTTACAGCGTTTTTCACGCAGTCAGCGCTTTTAATAACGCTGGTTTTGCATTGTTCCCGGATAACTTGATCCGATATGTTGGCGACCCGGTGATCAATTTAACCATTTCCGGATTAATCGTCACCGGCGGACTTGGTTTTACGGTTCTTGCCGAACTGCTTTCGGAGCGGAAATTTCGAAAAATGTCGTTGCATTCACGTATAATGATTACCGGAACGATTGTACTGAATGTAATTGCAATTGCAGGTATTCTGCTTATCGAATGGCATAATGCCCGAACGTTGGGAAAGCTCTCGCTTGGCGAAAAATTATGGGCGGGTTATTTTCAAGGAGTTACGCCTCGCACCGCTGGGTTTAATACCATTGATTATAGCGCCATGACAACTCCAGGCATCTTATTAACGATCTTTTTAATGTTTGTCGGCGCGGGCAGTACATCAACAGGTGGAGGTATCAAACTGACAACATTCATCGTTCTCGTTGCAGAAATGATCAGTTTCGTTAAAGGAAGGCGTGAGGTCGAGGTGGGTAAACGAACCATTGGACGGCATATTGTAGCGCGTGCATTGACCATTGCGTTGACATCACTGATTCTTGTGTTTGGCTCCGTGTTTGCCCTTTCGATCACTGAACAAGCTTCACTTGAGCGTATTTTATTTGAAGTTGTATCTGCTTTCGGTACCGTAGGATTGTCAATGGGGTTGACCGCCCATTTGACTGTTTGTGGGAAACTTGTGATCATGTGCGTTATGTTTTTGGGGAAAATTGGTCCACTCACGATTGCATTTTCTTTTTTAAAACGTACAAAAGCAAAAATTAGGTATCCGGACGAAGATATTTTTGTCGGCTAAAGAGTGGGAAGGTTCAATCTGTTCCTTTTTGTCATCCTGGATCGAACGATCAGATTTTATTTTCGTCACAAATGGTTGACAATTCAGCTGCTCATTAAGTAAGCTTAACTTAATAAGTGAATAAGAAATGTTTTTTGGAGGAGCCTGTCATTATAGGCTCCCTTTTTGTTTTTTTGGAGGAGAAGGAGGATATGAATTGACGTTTATTATTCAGTTAGCAATCGTAATCGTTGCAACAAAAATAGCCGGTCATGCAAGTGTTCGGTGGTTGGGACAGCCGGCTGTGCTTGGTGAGCTAATAGTTGGCATTTTGGTTGGTCCGGCGCTTCTCGGGTGGATACCGGATTCTGAAATGATGCATGTCTTTAGTGAAATCGGTGTACTCATGCTTATGTTCATAGCCGGTCTGGAAACAAATCTTGAGGATCTTAGAAACAGTGCTCGCTCTTCATCAGCGGTGGCTTTGGGCGGTGTAATCCTACCGCTTGGATTTGGTTATCTAGCCGGAACTTTACTCGGTATGGATACCGATCATGCGATCTTTCTTGGGTTGGTCTTGTCTGCGACCTCGGTAAGTATTTCCGTCCAAACATTGAAGGAATTAGGCAAACTCCAATCAAAGGAAAGCATGACATTACTTGGTGCAGCTGTACTTGATGATGTTCTTGTCATTGTTCTTTTGGCTTTTGCTATGAGTATATTTGGTGATTCAAATACAGCAATTTGGTGGGTTATTGGTGAAAAAATCTTCTTCTTTGCCACGGCTATCGTTGCAGCGTGGTTAGGTGTTCCGTGGATCATTCGGTTATTTGGAAGATTAAAAGTTTCCGAGCCCGTGATTGCTTTTGCAATCGTACTTTGTTTTATTTTTGCCTGGTATGCAGAACTTCTCGGTGTTGCAGGAATTATTGGTTCATTTATTGCCGGCACAGCGCTTGCCCAGACATCGTTCAAAGAAACGATCGAGCGTAAGATTGAACCCGTAGCTTATGGCATCTTCGTTCCTGTTTTTTTTGTCAGCATCGGACTGAAGGTGACATTCACAGGAATTCTTGATCAAGTGTGGTTCATTCTCGGTTTGACTCTTCTTGCCGTACTGACCAAATTTATCGGTTCCGGATTCGGCGCATGGCTGACAGGCTTCTCACCATTGTCTTCATTTCGAATTGGCTCCGGAATGGTTTCAAGAGGCGAGGTGGCACTTATACTTGCCTCGATTGGCATAGAGGCCCATCTTTTGGCGCAAAAATATTTTACACCGCTTATTCTCGTTGTTATCCTGACGACACTGGTCACACCGCCGCTTTTGAAAATTTTGTTTGAAAAAGAAGAGAAACCGGTACGTGCAAATAAATAGCATTTGAACGAATGGTAGCTTTAATCGTAAAAACTCGCCAAGAAGAACAGAAAATAAATGAGGAGAATTCTTAATTTATTTCTTTACAAAATGATCTAGAATTTGTAAAAATGGACTATTTTTAAATAAAGCAATTTTTTCGAGCTCTATATCGGCCCGGTGCACAAATCTGATTCTTTTGCAATGTGCATTAATGGTGTCGAACGAAAATTCAAGATAAACAACATATTAAAGGAAGATGGACATGCAGAGTGAACCCTTAATTGCTATAATCATTTTTATCATTGCCTATGCACTGATTATATCGGAAAAAATTCATCGAACGATAGCGGCCATGAGTGGAGCTTCTTTATTGCTTCTTTTCGGTGTCCTCTCTCAAGATACAGCAATTAAACATATAGATTTTAATACAATCGGTCTTCTGACGGGCATGATGATCATTGTATCCATCACCGCACAAACTGGATTATTTAAATATATCTCTATTCGCTCGGCACAAATGGTGAACGGGCAGCCTTTTGCGTTGCTGATTGTTTTTTCATTAATTACGGCAGTAGGCTCAGCATTCCTTGATAATGTAACGACAGTGCTGCTGGTTGTACCCGTTACGCTCAGCATTGCAAGACAATTAGATATTTCTCCAACACCTTTCCTGATGTCGGAGATTTTCATGTCCAATATTGGTGGCACGGCAACGATGATCGGTGATCCTCCGAACATTATGATTGGAAGCGCAGTACCTGAACTCAGCTTTCTAGACTTTATTACAAACCTAGCACCGGTTGTATTGCTAATAGTAGGGGCAGTACTCTTTATGATCGGAATGATTTACCGTCACTCATTGCAAGGGAGTAAAGAAGCGCGAACGAAGATTGCAAAACTTAATGCACGTGAAGCAATCAAGGATAA
Organism: Sporolactobacillus caesalpiniae; assembly: GCF_040513385.1. NCBI lineage: Bacteria > Bacillati > Bacillota > Bacilli > Caryophanales > Sporolactobacillaceae > Sporolactobacillus > Sporolactobacillus caesalpiniae. The sequence continues at coordinate 391,500 of NZ_JBEVCB010000004.1, read as the reverse complement.
GATGTTGCTGATCAAAGCCCTTGCCGTTTTGTTCCTTACTATTATTGGATTTTTCTTGCATGAGTTTATTGGAACGGAAACGGCAACGATTGCGCTTGCTGGAGCATTCTTTTTACTTTTACTATCCGGAGAACGTTATTTGGAAGATGCTTTAGCGGGTGTTGAATGGACGACCTTATTCTTTTTTGTAGGACTCTTTGTTCTCGTAGCAGGACTTGTGGAGACAGGGGTTATTGCAAGTGTAGCTAAAGGAGCGCTTGCGCTAACAGGAGGCAAACTTGTTCCAATGACTTTTCTGATCCTTTGGATGAGCGCGATCGCTTCTTCAGTTATTGATAATATTCCATTTGTCGCTACCATGATTCCGCTTATTAAAGATATGGGAGAACTGGGCGTCACGAATCTTGAACCACTTTGGTGGAGCCTTTCCTTGGGCGCGTGTCTTGGTGGAAACGGGCTCTTAATAGGAGCCAGTGCAAATCTTGTTGTTGCCGCTCTTTCAGGACGGGGTGGCCACCGCATTACGTTTATTCGTTTTATGAAATTGGGAATTCCTGTGATGTTGCTTTCAATGGTTATTTCGACTATTTATGTCTACCTGAGGTATTTACTTTGATGGTTGCTGAACACCGCATTCATTGTTAAAATAGGAAAAGTGATTCATTTTGTTGAATCTTGGCGAATACTGATACTGTAAATCGAACTGGAAGCCATTTCGGCCTCCGGCTTTTTAAATCGTTAAGGATATGTGTTCAAAGTATGGATAAATACGGATGGGGTGGGACAGAAGGATGGGACAACCGAACAACTTGATTCTTGTTATGGACTTCGGCGGTCAATACAATCAATTGATTGCAAGGCGAATTCGTGATTTAGGCGTGTACAGCGAGCTGTTCCCGAATACGCTGACTGCGGAGCAAATTAAAGAAAAGAATCCAAGGGGAATTATCTTCTCCGGCGGACCGAACAGTGTTTATGACGAGGGCGCGCCTTTGTGCGATTCAGCCATTTTCGATCTGAACATTCCGATTCTCGGCATCTGCTACGGTCTGCAATTGATTAGCAAGCACTATGGCTCGACCGTAGAACGTGCGACGCACCGTGAATACGGAAAAGCAGAGATTACGGCAAACACAGACAATGCTATTTTTAAGGGATTGCCGGAGACACAAACGGTATGGATGAGTCACGGTGATCGCGTCAAAACGCTTCCGGAGGGCTTCAAAATTGAAGCGAGCAGCCCTTCTTGCCCGGTTGCCGCGATGGCAAACGACGTGAAAAAGGTTTACGCGGTTCAGTTCCATCCGGAAGTGCGCCATTCTGTATATGGTAATGAAGTCTTAAGCAATTTCGTGTTCGGCGTCTGCGGTGCAGAAAAAAGCTGGTCGATGGAACACTTCATCGACGAACAAGTTGAAAAAATTCGCGCAACCGTTGGCGATCAAAAAGTGCTGTGCGCCCTGAGCGGTGGCGTGGATTCTTCGGTTGCTGCCGCACTCGTGCATAAAGCAATCGGCGATCAGCTGACCTGTATCTTCGTTGATCACGGCCTGCTCCGTAAAGGCGAAGCAGAGGGCGTTGTCGATACATTCCAAAACCGGTTCCATATGAATTTCATTCATGTCGATGCCAAGAAACGTTTCTTGGACAAGCTGGAAGGTGTCAGCGATCCGGAACGCAAGCGCAAGATCATCGGCAATGAATTTATCTATCTGTTCCAAGATGAAGCCAATAAACTCGAGGATATTGCGTATCTCGTGCAGGGCACGCTCTACACAGACGTTGTCGAAAGCGGCGCCGGCGGCTCATCTCAGAACATTAAATCACACCATAATGTCGGCGGACTGCCGGAGGACATGAAATTCAAGCTGATCGAACCGCTCAACACGCTGTTTAAAGACGAAGTCCGCGCACTCGGCACAGAGCTCGGTCTCGCCGATGACATCGTTTGGCGTCAGCCGTTTCCAGGACCGGGTCTCGGCATCCGCGTCCTCGGAGCAATCGATGAAGAAAAACTCGAACTCGTGCGCGAATCCGACGCGATCCTGCGCGAAGAAGTCAAAAAAGCCGGACTCGACCGCGACATTTGGCAATACTTCACCGTACTGCCGAACATCCAGAGCGTCGGCGTCATGGGCGACGGTCGTACCTACGATCACTGCATCGCGATCCGCGCCGTCACCTCAATCGACGGCATGACCTCCGACTGGGCACGTATCCCATGGGACGTGCTGGAGAAGATCTCAACCCGAATCGTCAACGAAGTCGAACACGTCAACCGGATCGTGTATGACGTGACTTCCAAGCCACCGGCAACGATTGAGTGGGAGTAAAAGGCAAATACAAATTTGCATGAAAATACAGTTTTAACAACATCTTTAAAATTGGCTCCTGCCAAAATCTCTGTTAACATAAAAAAACGATTCAGATGGTTAATACACTGAATCGTTTTTTTATGTATCGGTAAAGGTTGAGCTATGAGAAATCATTCAAATTGTATAGACCGATCTGACAAAAACGTTCAACAAACGTATTGTGAAATTAGGAAAGCCATCAGTATAATGTTTTTTGACTTTCACTAAATTCATGACATATGAACTCAAAGAAGAATTACAGAGCTCTGCGCTATCAAGTTCTGGAAATGTAATTCAATTTGGATTCTGAGGAAAAATGTTTTGCTGTGAGAAAGCTTGAATCATTTTGCCATTTCCTTAACAAGATCACTATTCAATACATACAGGTACACCACGCATTTTTTTTTATTAATTTTTGGAACTTACCGCGCGAAGTTCACTATCGATTTGAATGTTCAGGTATATTTACTCAATAAAAATGCTGAATATTACCAATACATGCTATAATTATATGTAAAAACGTTCTTGAAGGTGTTTAACAATGACTAAGTTAGAAGAATTAAAAGAAATAGTAGAGCCAAAATATAATAGAAATATTTCTAATAGACAATTACTAATGGGTACTCCTATCCCTCCGATAGATAGGTTAAAAATAATTTCAGAAGATGGATTTGAGGAATTGATTGAAGAATGGATTTATGGATATCTTATGAATAAATATGAAAAAATAGAGAGGATTGAAAAAGTCGTTAGATTAGCTGGTTCAGGAGATAAAGGAAGAGATGTAGTGGCATATAAAAAGTATTCAAAAGATGGTCAAGAAATATGGGATAATTATCAATGTAAACACTACAATTCTCCACTTACTCCTTCCAAAATGTGGGTTGAATTGGGGAAAGTTTGTTATTATACATATAAAAAAATCTACAGTATTCCGCAAAAATATTATTTTGTTTCTCCTCAGGGGGTTGGAACTAGGCTCCATGATCTAATATCGAAACCGGAAAAAATAAAGGAAGGACTTATTAAAAGTTGGAATATACATTGTCTTAAAAAAATATCAAAAATTGAAATCCCTTTAGAAGGAGCATTTAAAAAGTATGTTCAAGAATTTGATTTTTCAATATTTGATTCAATAAATCCAGGTGAGCTAATTCAGCAATACCAGCAAACTATCTATTTTCCATTTAGGTTTGGTGGAGGATTAACGAAGAAACCCAGGCGACCAGATAAAACTCCTGAAGAAATAAAAGATGTTGAGCAACTTTATGTAAAGAAACTGTTTGATGCTTATTCTCAGCATGAACATAAAGAGATAACGAATATAAATGAAGTAAGTAAGCATACACTACTATTCAAACATTTTCAAAGACAAAGAACACATTTTTATCAGGCAGAATCTTTAAAAGTATTTGAAAAGGATTCATTGCCAGAAGGAATAAATGCTTTTGAAAAACTGAAAGATGAAGTTTACCATGGTATAGTCGACACGGTTTACTCTAATTTTACTGATGGGTTTGAACGTGTTAAGGCAACAACAGATAAAGCTTCGACTCTATCATTTACTTTAGATAATCCATTAGCGGAATTTGTGAATGTTAAGGACAAGCGAGGACTGTGTCATCATTTAGCAAACGAAGAAAATTTAATAGATAATGACGAAATATTATGGGTGATAAAAGATGAAGAATAAATTATATTCTAGAAGAAATATAAATGTGTATAACACACCTTTAGAAATTGGGTTAAGAGTATTAATTATTTTAAATGAATTAACAGAGGAAACAATTGATTTGAACAGACTGGTTATTTATGATTATTTTATAAATCATAGTAGTGATTTTGACAAAACTTCAAAAAGTTTACGTCCTTCAATACCCCAGCGTTTTGGAGAATTGATTCTTAAAAGAAAAGTAATACAAGAGGGTATCTATTTAATGTACTCACGAGAACTTTTAGATATTCACTATACACTGAATGGTATCTATTTTAAATCTAATCAACTAACAAAAGAATTTTTGAAATATTTCGATTCAACTTATGCATTAGAATTAAGTAGAATTTCAAAAATTGTAATTGGTAATTTTAAGAATTATTCTGACGATGAATTAAATCTATATGTTAATAATAATTTGTCAAAATGGGGAACTGAATTTACTAAAGAATCTCTAGTAAGAGGGTGGCTTAGTGAATAATTATGGCTTTTTTATAAAAAAAGTTAGTGTGATTGGAAAAAATGTTAAAAATGCTACTGTACAGTTTAAAAAAGGATTAAATATTATATCTGGACCATCGGATACAGGTAAATCATATATTTTTAATTGTATTAATTATATGTTAGGTGCATCTAAAGAACCCAAAAAAATAGACGAGGCAAAAGATTACTCAGCCGTATTAATGGAAATCGAGTTATATAGTGGTAAAACGTATTTGCTTAAAAGAGATTTTAAAACTCAAACTGTAGATGTTTTTCCTATAAAACTTTCATTGATTGATGAAAGTGAGGCTATAAATTTAAATATAAAACATGACAAAGAAAAGACTGATAATTTATCTGCATTTCTTCTCGAAAAATCAGGATATAGTCACCCGATTTATGTGAAAACAAACCAAAAAGGTAAAATAAGGACACTTAGTTTTAGAGACTTTCCATTATATATTAATATTGGTGAAACGAAAATTATAAAGGAAAATTCACCGATATTATCTGGACAATATTCAACTTCAACAGTTGAAAAATCAATATTTACATTTTTAGTATCTGGCATAGCTAATAGTAATAATAATGATATTGGTCAAAATGATAGCACTCTTTCAAAGAATAAACTAGAAGGTCAGAAGGAACTGGTAGAGAGGCTTATTGCTAAAGAAGAAATAAAATTTGAAAAAATAAATTTGATAGAAACATTACCGGAAAATAATTTGAGTGTTTTATTGAGTGAAATACAAGTAGAGCTTGAAACTATAAATAAAGAAATTGAACAAAAAACAATGGATAGAAGAAATTTGTGGAATAAAATAGAAGAGAATAAATCACAAATTATATCAGATTCAGAACTAATCAAGAGGTTTAAATTACTTAAAGATTATTATCATTCAGATTTAAAAAGGTTGAATTTTGTAATAGAAGGTGATTATTATTTCTCTCAATTAAATTTTTCTAAATGTCCATTTTGTCATCAAAAAATCGATAAAAAATCGTGCACCGAACATAATTGTGGATTTAATAAACCTTCAAATGAATTAATTTCTTCTGTTGAAGTTGAAATAAGAAAAATTAAAGGAAAATTATCAGATTTAGAATCAACTATTGAGCAAGAAGAAAATGATTATAGAATATTGTTAAAGGAAATCGCAAATCAACAAGAAAAATATAAGCTTGTAAAGGAAGAGTTAGTTTCAATATTGCAACCAAAACAACTGGATTTAAAAGAATTACTTAATACATACGTAAATCATAGAGAGAAGTATATTGAATATCATACCATCGAGAAAAAAATAGATGAGTTAAAAAGTGAAAAAAAGATAATTATTAGTCAATTAAAAAATAAATCTCAAGTAAAAATTAATATAAATGCTGAAAAAGATATAATAGAGTTAAACTCAATTATGGATTTTTGTGAATACTTCTCTAGTATATTAAAAAGATGGAAATTTTCTGAAAGCCCAAAGGTACTTTATGAGAAAGGTGAATTCTATGTTGATTCAAAATCTACACACGATTATGGTAAAGGATATAGGGCGATTATCTATAGTGGATTCGCTATAGCATTAATGCAATTTTGTAAATCTAATGGATTGCCCCACCCAGGTTTTGTTGTGATAGACTCTCCATTAACAACTTATAAAGGTAAAAGGTCACTGAATGAAGAAGTAAGTGAAGATATTCAATCAGCATTTTTTAGTGATCTATCGTCACTTAATAATGATATGCAAATTATATTACTTGATAATAAAGAGCCTAGTGAGATTGTAAAGGAAAAAATTAATTATTTAGAATTTACGAGGGATATTATTAGCGGTAGATATGGATTTTTTCCTATTAAATAAAAGCTGGAAGGTCAAAATTTCTAGGTTGAAAAGAAATCAGTAATTCGTCCCGTACCTTAGGTGTTTCCTGCTATTCTTGAATTGTTTAAGTTATGTCTAAAACTGCCTGACGCTGGAAGAATACTGGAATTAGGAGGTTTAAGAGTAAAAATGAACTTTCATTATTTCTCTTGTCAACTTGAAAAGGTACAGATTACTTTTGACTAGGCGTGGGCAATTTAATGCCTACATACAAGAGATAACTTATAGAAGCAGTGTATAACTTTAAACACAAATCAATTGTTTGAAAAAATGAATTTGATTCAGCGTTTTATCAAAATGATTCTGCTATAAAAAGTCTTAAATTTTACAGTGGACAACAATATCGTTGATTAATAATTAGGACTTGATGTGATGACAAAAAAACTGATTACCACTCCATATCGCTCACAAATGATGAAGAAGATCCGTTCAACAGGCGGAAAAGCTGAAACAGAATTAGCAAAAGCATTGTGGCACCATGGAATCAGATATAGAAGAAATTATAAACAACTTATTGGAAAGCCTGATATTGTAATAACAACTAAAAAAATAGTCATATTCGTTGATGGAGAGTTTTGGCATGGATATGATTGGGAAAATCAAAAACAAAAACGAATACACAAAAATAGAGAATATTGGATAGCTAAAATAGAAAAAAATATAGCTAGAGATAAAAAAATTGATGTTACCTTAACTCAAAATGGGTGGACTGTTCTCCACTTTTGGGAAAAACATCAGGTTTTAAAAAACTTGGAGAAATGTGTAGACAAAATATTAGAAGCCGTTTATGAATTCGATAAAAAAAATACCTGAGAAACACTCAGGATGTAGAGAAAGTTTTATAATGGTGTAGCCAACTGTACATTTTTTCCTGTCCCACGGCGCAAATTTTTAAGTTGTAATTTCGGTGTGGGATCAACATAGTCATAATCAATATGTGCAAAGGTTTTTAAGACAGCATTTAGGACGATCTCTGCACCTTTTGGTGGAACAGCCATCCCAACTTGTTTTCTAACAGACTCTTTGTTGCCAACAAATACAAAATCATCAGGAAATGTTTGCAACCTGGCACGTTCTCTGTTGGTTAGGGCACGATTCTCTGACCAATGATACATTGAAGTGCCTCCACCACCAGATCCTGTTACGGTATAACTAGGCTTTGTTCTATCTAGCCGTTTATAAATACTAGATAATCTTGCACCTTTTACATTCAATCTAAGTTCCTCTGGTATGCCTATATACCATGCGTTTTCTCCTTCTGGTATGAAAGACAGCATTTCTTTAACTTTGTTGGTGTGATGTGCTTTCTCGTGATTTGGTGCATTATCTGGAATGGGGGGAGTCATTAGTGCATCATAACAAGTTCGATAGTGCTCGCTGTTTGGAGCAGTGGGAGCTGGAACATGAAATTTTATCCCCTCAGAATCAAGATCATTGCGGATGCCTACAATCATAATTCGATGTCGCGCTTGTGGTATCCCATACTCTTCAAATTTATATAGATTTGGAACTAATGTATATCCTTGATTTTCAAATTCAGTGAGTATCTGAATAAAGGCTTCACCTTCATTGGCACTGGATAGTCCACCTACATTTTCAGCAATAAATACTCGTGGCTGATATTCTCTTAAGACACGAACGCCGTAAGTGTATAGAGGACCAAATCTTCCATCAAGGCCTCTTTGTTCTCCTACATTAGAAAAGTCATTACAAGGAAAGCCAAATGTAAGGGCATCAATCTCTCCAAGTATGTTCCGCTCTCCAATGGGAAAGCGTTCTACAGGCATACAAAATACTGTTTCAGCATCAGGATTATGAAGAATATTGTTTTTGTATGTTTGCACTGTATCCTGATCATAGTCATTTGCCCAAGCATGTGCAAATCCCCACGCTTCTCCTTTGGAATCTACAAAGCCGGCATTAACAGCACCTAAAGCAAGTCCTCCTGGTCCGGAAAAAAGCTCTCCGTTTCTAAATATCATATGTAATCCTCCAATATAAGAACAAACGTTTTAGCATATAAGTAAGCGTTAACTGATATATACGATAATATCATTTGTTTTGCACTTTGTCATTAAAAAAAAGCTTGGACTCTGTGTCATTTTAGAGTTCAAGCTTATGAAAAAACATTATAAAAACATTTTTTCTAACACTTTATTAAAGTTTGTGTATGCTTCATTAGTAAAGAGTTTTAAAAAATTCTTTTGCCGATCTTCGCTTGGAATTTTATTAGCAATACAGTAGTCTAGGTAATTCAACAAAGCGTTAGCAGAAATCATCATTCCATGTACATTGTATCCATAATTATTCTTTACGATTTCACTCACCTTTTGAAGATTTTTAACCCCTGAAATATCTTTAGCAGTTACATAACAGAAATATTTTACCTTTTTATCCTGAAAGCCATTGTAACCAGGAATATAACTTGTAGCCATATGGCTTCGTAATGCAGCGGTTAAACCAAATTTCTCTTTGTAGTTTTTAGAATCTACTAAACATAGATAGTTGTTATTTACATGGAGCAATACATCTATGTTTTCATTTGATTCATTAAGTGTTGAAACAGGATCAGGATGAAAGTCAGTTTTAAATCCTAAGCACTGTAATATAAGTTCCGTTTGTTCTTCAAACTGCCTGTCGTCACGATTATTCAGATAAGCCTCAATGAATTCGTTATTAACCGCTTTGAAATCATATTGTTTTATTTCTTCGGCATATTGTTTTGCCTGAGTAGGTGAGAAGTGAGCATCGTCAATTAATATTTGTTCAATTTCGTTTATACTGAAATGACTGATATCTGGATATTTCCTAATTGCATTATTGATAACTTTTTGCTTTTTTCTTTTATTAGACGCGACTGCAATGTTTCCCATACTGCTGGCTTTGTAACTATCTATATCTAAACCTGCATTACGAGAAAATGCTTCATCTGAGATTAAGTATCGAGTATTGAAGGGATAACGTGAATCAAAGTATTCAATTATTTCCTTTGTTTGATTTAATGACTCGGGAGATACCCGCAATGCATCGCCTCGAAAATACGTAACTAATCCAGTGTATTCTGCCAGTATCATAAACGTATGAGCAACATCTGAATTGTTTTCAATATAGTTTCGGGCACTTGAATCTGCTCGGTTTCGGTATTCATAGGCACTGCTTATTTCAGCGATAATTTCACTTTGTCTATCCGATTGTAGTCGTCGATAATCTGAAATTTCGTTTATCACTTCTCCAAGATCGGAATCTTTCTTAGCTTTTAGACAAAATAAAGTTATTTCTTCTTTCGTTACATAGTAACTAAGTGCTTGTTGAGCAGCTAATTTGATTATAAAACGAACTGGACGAATTCTAAATCCATTTTCAAATTTAGGACGGAATCCTGAACTTAAAAAATAGGGATTGGGAATCTGGAGTGTAAGAATCTGCTTTCGTGTATTTTTCCAAACAAATTTATTATCGATAATCTTTTGACCAACTTTGTTAAGAACTAGACAACCGTCTTCATTCAAGTATACATAATCATAGGTTCTCAACATCGCCACCCAAGTGCGAGCACCTGAGCCATCGTTCGAAACATGATCTCTTTTTAAACCCGAATTAGCCAATTCTTGTTCATACCTTTTTTGTAATTCACGATTTCCTAACCAGGGCATTTCGCTTGAAAAGTGGTTTGTGACTTTGTCCAAGGCACGAAGAGCGTTAACATGAAATTGGGGGTCACGTTGAGGGCGAGTTACGAACCATACTTTTCTTTTGGTCATTATGATCTTTCACCTTTCTCCTTTTTTATTGAAATAAGTCGTGACAGCACTTTTTTTCTTAATTCATTTTCAGAAGTAATTAATTGCCTATTAATGTCATCAGGATGTTTTTTTAACCAAACACTACATTTTTCCAACTGAATGTGTATAGGAAGTTCTAATGTCGTCCGCTCATTTTTATCTAGATAATCAAGTAATGATATTAGAGAGTGACCTTCATTATCGGTAAGGTATTCCCTTAATATTTTTGCGATCCTTAGAACATCAACATTTACCACATTAATTTCATTAGGTAATTTGAACCCATGATGTGATATGTTTTCCAGAAGTTTGATCAATGAAGTTGTCGTAATGTCTTTGTAGTTACTGGAAGCCTCACTGAACCAACTTGGTTTAAATCCAAGGTCCTCAGATATTTCTTTCTTTTTCAGTATTTCAGACGAATAATTTTGTTTTTGTGGGATAAGAACTTTGTTTAACTCAGCGTAGACGTAAAACATAATGGCGTCTTTTAAAATTTTCTGAACCGTATCCCTTGTCTGCATTGTTTTCACCAACTCGGTATAATTAAAACTTTTGGAATTAATTGATAATACTATTTTATCAATATATAAAATGTGAATTATCCATATAAATGGATTTTTTATAAATTATCTTTTTTTACTTAAGCCAAAAGTTTTCAGGGCTTTATTACAATATAAAATCCCTGCTGGAAAAGGGGATATAATCTAGTTATTTGTAGGCAATTTCTCCATCTTGTTACCATCATCATCGATTGGGTCCAATCGTGGTATGCCCCAGTATATTTGAAACAAAAGTTCGATGAAGTCTTGTGATTGTAGTGGTTTCATCTTTTGGTTTATTTAGCTCAGCGCTTTCATCTATAGAAATCCCCTAATAAACCTGGTTATCTCAATGTTTTATGCTTTTATTAACGCATATTTTATAATTATGCGACATTATGCGCATGATTGTTGATGGCTAAGTATGGATGATGTAGAATTTGTTACAAGGAGGATGCTATGTTCTTTTTTGATTTTAAACCTTACATTGCTGTTATTGGTGATCTCGTAAACTCAAAGGAAATTGATGATCGACAAAACGTGCAGCAAAAAATGAAAACAACACTGAATGAAATTAATACAATTTATGATGAAGATTTGGCATCTAAATTTATGATCACGCTGGGTGATGAATTTCAGGGACTGCTCCAAATTGGAAATCATGCATTTGAAATTATTGAAAGAATTGAACGTGAATTGTATCCGTCAAAAGTTCGCTTCGGTATTGGAGTCGGTCAAATAACGACAACGATTGATCGCGACATACCTTTGGGCGCGGACGGACCGGCTTATTACAGGGCAAGGAAAATGATTGATGAGTTGAAAGCAATGGAAAAAAAGAAGATGGAATCCAAGCTTACAATGAAAATAGACATTGAAGGTTATGACGATATTTCAGTATTAATGAATACCATTTTTTCACTAAATGCAGTATTGAAATCAAAATGGACAGTCAGGCAGCGAGAAATTATTTATGCTTATTTGAAGCATGGCAGGACACAAGTTGACACGGCGAAATATCTCGGTATTAACCAATCGAACGTTCAAAGGGCCCTAGCAAGCGCTAATTTTTTCACTTATCAAAAAGTTGTAGTGAACATTACAGGAATTTTATCAAAAATAAAGGGGGAAGAAGATGTTTAGAGCGTTCTTTAGCTTCTTTTTGCTTATCCATACTCTGGGCTATTTTTATTTTCAATGGGACAGGCCACATGGAAATAAAACAGTTGGCTATGCATCAATCATGCGGCAAGGCTTTATTTATTTGCTTGTTTCTCTGTTATGTCTCATTCCATTTTGGTCCACACCTCTCCTCATATCAGCACTTATCTTGCCGGTTCTGTATTTTCTGTTATCTAATGTCACATTCTTTATGAAACAAGAAACAAATCCTAAACAGTTTATCAGAGATCAATTAATTATTCTTGGGTATATCACAGTCGCAAGTTCGCTGCTGGTTTTTATGGGAGCTCAAATGAAACTGCTGTTTCCCCTACAGGTATTCTTTACAAAAGTTGCATTGAATCCATTTAAAGGACTCGCGTGGATGGGCCTTTTATTACTGGTCATGCAGCCCGCAAATGTTACCATAAAAAAATTAGTTGAAAGATACCGTCCGGCGCCTATCGGACAAGACTCAGATTCTAATAAGGCAGGAGCACTTATTGGAAGCCTTGAACGTATTATTATTCTGTTGTTAATCAATGCAGGTCAATATTCTGCAATTGGCCTCGTACTGACGGCTAAATCGGTTGCAAGGTATAATAAAATAATCGAAGACAAAGCGTTTGCAGAGTACTATCTCATTGGGTCTCTTTTGAGTACATTGTATGCAATCAGCAGTTACTTAATTTTTATGTAACAACCAGGGTCCCAATAAATCAACATTCTGCTCTTTAACGCCGTTGATAACAAACGAGTGGGAATAAAGTAGATACCTCATTTGGTGTTGAAACATTGATTTAACAGAATTTGTTGCGATGTAAAATGGATAAAAACTGGTAAAAATGATATAATTCTCTGCCAAATCCCTGCCAACCTGTTCGTTTAGGCAGGAATTTTTGTGTCAACTTTTATGGGTGAGAGTCTTCGAAGGATACAGGTGTATTAACATCCCCACAGCTTACTTTCAATTAAACTTTATTCCAGACAAACAGTTAATCACCAATAAAAACGATAAATGCTTATAAATAAATCAATATACATATAAAATACTTGAAAATCATTTATTTTTATTTATAATTAGATTGAGCAAGGGAGGAATAAACGGTGCATCAAGAAAAAAGGATCGCCCTCATCAAACAGTTAGTGACGAATCAGCAAGAAATTACGACTAAAGAAATCATGGAACGGTTCAATATATCTCAAGATACAGCGAGACGGGATATCATATTATTGACAGAACGAGGTGAGGCAAGACGGACTCACGGTGGTATTCTGGCTATCAATTATGGGACCAATGTTCCTAATTATGAAGATCGACTTCAGAAATTTACAAAGCAGAAAATTCGAATAGCAATGGCTGCACTAAATTACATTAAGAACGACGGTGTTTATTTTATTGACGTATCTACAATTTTGCTGAAACTATGTCAGAATCTTAATAAAAAAGTGACCGTTTTTACTCACTCTTTGGATAACAGTTTTGCTTTAGCGGAGCAACCCGAAGTCTCAGTAAATCTATTCGGTGGCAGATTACATCATAAGAATCGATTTTTCTACGGTTTAGACGTTATGGAAAAGATTAATGATTTAGTGTTTGATGTGGCTTTTGTTGCCGCTTCCGGAATTGATGAAAGAGGAATTTATTTTGTTAATGAAGAAGATGCTGAAATTGTTCAACGTGTGGTCAAGCATTCTAGAAAAGTAATACTTGTTGCTGAAAATCACAAATTTGATAACCATTCCTTTTATCGTGGCAGTGAAATGAAAGATATTGATGTGTTTATTACCGATAAAAATTTATCTACTGAACAAAGAGCTTTTTTTAGCAATGATACAAGAATAGAAATTGTTTAGGATAATCGAAAGTTAGCTCAGGAGGTCTCATAATGAATCAGGTTAAAATTATTTTTTCAGATATGGATGGAACACTTTTGAATACGTATGGCAAACTATCAGAAAAAACGATTCAAAGTGTACGTCAGATTTCTCAAAGGGGGATTCCCTTTATCCTGGCTTCAGCGCGCGCGCCAAAAGAAATGATCGAAGCAGTACGTCAGTTAGACCTAAAAACCCCTCTAGTTAGTTACAATGGAGGGATAATCTACAAATATAATTCATCAGGTGACTTACAGATACTGGACAGTGTTCCACTGGAAAGAAAGGAAATGCAATCTATTTATTTAGAAATTCAAGAAAGATTCCCAGACGTTAGTCTAACTGTTTACTCAGAAAACACTTGGTATGCGCAACGTTACGATGAAGGTGTTCAAGCAGAAATTCAACTGACAGGTTGTAAACCGGTATTGGCCGATTTTAATAATTTAATCCTGAAAAGCGACCACACTTTCCATAAGATTATGATTATGGGTGACGAATCGACATTGAATCAATTAGAGAATGAACTCAGGAAGCATCTATTTTCCAATACAGCTATTTATCGGTCGTCCCTCAATTATCTGGAGATTACTCACGTAATGGCTAACAAACTTACAGCAGTAAAAAAAATTGCAAAATATTATCACTTCACTAAAGAAGAAATAATGACCATTGGTGATAATTATAACGATTTGGCCATGATTGAATATGCAGGTATTGGTGTTGCTGTTAAAAATGCTCCGAAAGAAATTCAACATGTGGCCAACCTTATTACTGAAACGAACGATAATAATGGAGTTGCATATGCCTTAATGAATTACATCAATTAATCATGTAACTTTGAGAGGTGAAAATTTAAAAATGGTGAAGGAAACTGTTTGAAATGTGGCAATAGAATGACAAAAGTAGCAATAATTACTCCCGGACTTGGAAAACTTATGCTCAAAAATTTGAAATCCATTTTCTTTAAAGAAAAACATACAAAGGTTTCAGCTTTCCTTATTTGGCGCTTACTCCTTGAGCTTGATGATTTCTTCTATTGATAATCCAGTTAATTCGGAGATGGTTCGTGATTCCATTTGCTTTTGAAACATCCGCAGCGCCATCTCTTTTTGAGCCTCAGCAATCCCTTGAGCAATCCCTTGAGTTATCCCTTCAGCCTTACCCAATGCCTTACCTTGAGCCACACCTTCAGCTTTTCCTTTCCTAACCCCACGATCATAGAATGAATTCGGCCATTTGATTACTTGTTCTTGCTCATCTTTAGGCAATGCATGAACTTTCTTCATGAGTTGATCCACCTCATTATCAGTCAAATTTAAATAAGTTTCGAAAAATCCGTTGATCATGCTGTTGCGTGCTTCACCAAGTTGTAAAGCACGCCCATTTTATAGTTCGTTACCATTTTTCAGCTTGATGATTTCTTCTATTGTTAATCCGGTCAACTCGGAGATCGTGCGTGGATCCATTTGTTTTTGAAGCATGCGCAGCGCCATCTCTTTTTGAGCCTCAGCAATCCCTTGAGCAATCCCTTCAGCCTTACCCAATGCCTTACCTTGAGCCACACCTTCCGCTTTCCCTTTCTTCACCCCGCGATCATAGAATGAATTTGGCCATTTGATTACTTGTTCTCGTTCATCTTTAGGCAATGCATGGACTTCCTTCATGAGTTGATCCACCTCATTATCAGTCAAATTTAAATAAGTTTCGAAAAATCCGTTAATCATACTGCTGCGTGCTTCATCAAGTTGCAAACGGGCCATCTGTCTGAGAAAGGAGAGTCGAACAGCGACACGTTCTTTGTTTTTATAATTCATTTTACTCATCAAAGCGGCACTGACAGGATTGTTGCTGTGCATAAATGTGCGCCAGTTCATCCTTTTTAATTCCATCTTGAAAAAACGAAACGTCATGGCATCAAGGAATGGTGTCTTGATGACGAATTCATTGGGTTCATCTCTAACTCCATCATAGCTGAAAATGGCAATCGGTAAAACAGGTTTTCTGAATTTTAGATAAATCATTGAAAAATAGGTGAACATGCGTTGCGGGAAGTGCTCTTGATGCGTATTTTGGGCTTCGACATGAATAATGAGCACACAGTTTGTTCGGTTCTTTTTAAACCGTGTTTCAGCAATCACGTCGGCACGTTTCTTATCACCGTCAATGAGATCCGGAAATAATTCTTCAGATAAGAACTTCTTATGCGACAGATCGAGAGCATGGAAGACTTCTGGGAAAAAAGCTTCGAGAAATTCGTCAAAAAAGTTATGCAGCAATTCTTTGAAAAGGCGGTCGTGATCAGTCACTCGATCATGCTCCTTTGGGGAAGGGATTGGATGTGGAGGAGAGGCTTGAATCTAAAAAATAATTGAACTCAATTTCGTCAGAATGTAATCAGAAAAAGTACAGCGGCTGGTTCTCTTGAACAGCGCGTTCCATGCCGCCGATGAGTGAACGAATTTCCTGTTTAAAGTTTACTTCCGGCCAATGAGCAGTTAACTCATTTAATCGCGGGGCTATGCGTTGACATTCTTCCACAGATAAGATACCGTCGCAGTCCGAATGATTAAGCAACGGAATAATCGGATCATTGAAATCAGCGAATGGGGTCGTTCCGCCGAAACCCTCCATTTGATTTAAATTCATGCCGATCTCAGAAGCAAGCATTTCCCTGAATTGATGAAAGAGCCCGTAAGACCAATGCGCGTCACAGTGACTGAAAGTGAGGCCGATACATATCACTCCTTTTGTCATTTCTTTCATTATTAAGTAAACGCGAATCACTTGCAAACGACTAAAATGATAAAAAGGAGTTGGTGTCAGGGCTTACATAGGGTGAAAATACATATGCTGGGTCAAAAACGTTCAAGAAAAAGAGTAAAAACAACGAAACTGCTAGTCTGTACTCACTTTTTTAGACACACAAAAAAATTTCACTTAAAAATTTATAAGTTAAAATATTCTTTGGCGAAAACGTTTACACACAGTGCATTATGTGCTATATTCAATTTGTAAATTGTTAACGGTTACAACAGGGTTGTAAAAACAGTTGCAAATAAGGGAAGTGTTCAGCAACCATAATAAGCAAAAGTTTTTTTGGCTTTTGTAGTCTTTGCATAGAGCATTTTTAATGGGATTTATGTGAAAATATTCACAAATAATACTGCTTTAAAAAATGAAATGCCAGAAAGGAGCAGGTACGATGACTTAATCATTTCAAACGATGGATGGGATCATGAACAATTATTTCCATAAAATCACTAGGCCAAAGCGACAGATACTGACGCGCGGTTCATTTGTATTTTCATTGGTTGCATGGATCATTTCTTAGATCATAAGTTTAGTAGTACAGGAGGTGAATGAGATGTCTTTGATTTTGGCGATCAATGCGGGCAGTTCGTCACTCAAATTTCAACTTTTGGATATGCCTTCAGAGAAATTAGTGACGAAGGGTTCTATTGAACGCATTGGTTTGTCCCGTTCGATCTTTACCATCAACGTAAAGGGGAAAAAAGTTCAGGAAATCAATTTGATTCCTAATCACGAAACGGCTGTTCGTTTGCTATTGAGGCGACTGATTTCCTACAAAATCATTCAGTCGTTGGATATGATCAAGGGGGTTGGTCATCGTGTCGTTCATGGTGGTGAATTTTTTTCCGATTCTGCATTGGTGACGGACGACGTTATTAGAGAAATTGAAAATCTCTCGGATCTCGCACCGCTGCATAACTCTGCTAACCTCATTGGAATCAAAGTGTTCTGCAAGGTTCTACCTGGTGTACCGGAAGTTGTCGTGTTTGATACGGCTTTTCACCAGTCAATGAGTGAAGAAACCTATTTATATAGTTTGCCCTATAACTATTACCAGGATTTTGCCGTGCGTAAATACGGGTTTCATGGAACGAGTCATAAATATGTGGCTGCCCGTGCGGCCAAATTATTAAAACGGCCGATTGAGACTTTAAAACTGATCTCCTGCCATTTGGGTAATGGTGCAAGCATCACAGCGATAAAAGGCGGTAAATCCGTCGATACATCAATGGGTTTTACGCCATTGGCCGGTATAACAATGGGGACTCGGTCTGGAGATATCGATCCGGCCCTGATCCCCTATATCATGGATAAAACCGATATGAATGCGTCCGAAGTCGTGACTATACTGAATAAAAAAAGTGGCATGCTCGGCATTTCGGGTGTTTCGAGCGATCTGCGTGACATAGAAAAAGAGGCCGAGCAAGGCAACCATCGGGCAAAACTAGCCATTCGAATTTTTGTTGAACGCATTCAAAAATACATCGGGTCTTATACAGTAAAAATGTCAGGAGTGGATGCAATTATTTTTACGGGGGGAATCGGTGAGCATAGTTCGATGATTCGTCGGGAGGTCCTACATGGTCTTGAATTTATGGGTGTATTTTGCGAGGAAAAAGCGAATCAGATGAACGGACAGGAATTAGTGATAAGCAAAGCGGATTCACCAATTAAAGCGTTAGTCATTCCCACTAACGAAGAGTTAATGATCGCCTACGACACGTTCAGATTAGCCCCAATGCATCTGAGGGAAAAATCAGGGTGATAAATTTGGTTGCAGGTTAGTATACTTTATGTGAAAAAAGTCACAAAACAGCACTGATTTAATTAGTAATAAGGCTACTATGTAGGGGTAATTTTACACTGGTAAGAATGTATAAAAAAATTAAAGATTCAAGGAAACGAGTGTACAACTAAGCCTCTGTCTGCGCCAAGGCTTGCCAATCGGCGAGTTTTTTAAAATAAAAATAAAAAAAGGGAGTTTTTAAAATGGAAAAATTAGTAAAACCTAAAGTGACAAAAGTTTTGTCTGAAGATGAAAAAAAGGCTTTGATGGAAGAAGCGAAAAAATATACATCCGGATTGGTCGATAAAGCCTTGGAAGCAGAAAAAGCATATGCCAAGTTCACACAGGCACAGGTTGATAAGATTGTTGCTGCAGCAGCTCTGGCAGGATCAGAAGCAGCTTTGTTGCTTGCACATGAGGCAGTTGATGAAACCGGACGCGGCGTTGTTGAAGATAAGGACACGAAAAATCGTTTTGCAACTGAAAATGTTTACAATACAATCAAGAATGACAAAACAGTCGGTGTGATTCATGAGAATAAAGTTGCCGGAGAAGTTCAAATTGCGGCTCCATTGGGGGTATTGGCAGGGATTGTGCCAACGACTAATCCTACCTCAACGACAATGTTCAAATCATTACTGGCATTGAAAACACGCAATGCGATCGTTTTTGCCTTTCATCCGCAGGCACAAAAATGTTCTGCTCATGCAGCCAAAATCGTATATGATGCAGCCGTAGCCGCCGGCGCACCTAAAGATGTTATTCAATGGATTGAAAAACCGTCGCTTAACAATACAACAGCTCTAATTCGCAATACCAAAATCGCTTCTATATTAGCAACCGGAGGCCCGGGGATGGTTAATGCGGCGTTGCAATCAGGTAATCCGTCCATGGGTGTCGGTGCCGGTAACGGGGCAATATTTGTTGACCACACAGCGCATCTTGACCGGGCAGTCGAAGATTTGCTGCTGTCGAAACGATTTGACAACGGAATGATCTGCGCTACTGAAAACTCAGTGGTTGTTGAAGCACCAATCTATGATCAATGGATGAACAGAATGCTGGAAAAAGGCGCATACCTTGTTCCTCAGAAAGATTATCAAAAAATAGCTGATTTCGTTTTCAATGACAACCATGGTGTAAACGGACCGGTTGCCGGCAGACCTGCTCGATGGATTGCGGAACAGGCAGGTGTCATTCTTCCGGAGGGCAAGGATGTTATGTTGTTTGAGCTTGACCCGAAGAACATTGGCGAAAAACTCTCCTCTGAGAAGCTTTCTCCGCTGCTGTCTGTTTATAAAGCTAAGGATCGTGATCAAGGTGTTAAAATTATTGCAGCTCTTTTGGATTACCAAGGAGCAGGACACAATGCAGCGATTCAAATCGGCTCACAGGCAGATCCGTTTATCAATGAGTACGGCGAAAAGACTAAGGCCGCTCGAATTCTAGTAAATCAACCGGATTCAATCGGAGGAATTGGCGATATTTACACAGATGCACTGCGTGCAAGCTTGACTTTAGGAACAGGATCATGGGGGAAAAATTCATTGTCACATAACTTATCAACTGAAGACTTATTGAATATCAAAACCGTCGCAAAACGTCGTAATCGTCCGCAATGGGTTCGCTTACCGGAAAAAATATATTATGAAAAAAATGCTATTTCTTATCTCCAGGACAT
This sequence comes from Sporolactobacillus caesalpiniae, assembly GCF_040513385.1. Lineage (NCBI taxonomy): Bacteria > Bacillati > Bacillota > Bacilli > Caryophanales > Sporolactobacillaceae > Sporolactobacillus > Sporolactobacillus caesalpiniae. The sequence goes on along the minus strand of NZ_JBEVCB010000004.1, from coordinate 371,431 downwards.
TGAAAAAGTTTCACGGGCATTTATTGTTGCGGATCCGGGAATGGTTAAATTTGGTTTCGTTGACAAGGTTTATGAACAGTTGGAAATTCGAGATAATGTGGTAAAAACGTCGATCTATGGAACCGTTCGACCTGATCCAACACTGGGGCAGACGATCGAAATCGCGAAACAAATGAGCGAGTTCCAACCGGATACAGTCATTGCGATCGGCGGTGGATCTGCGCTGGATGCGTCTAAAATTGCCCGCTTCATCTATGAGTACTCACTGGAACAAGAACCCGGATTCTTAGACAGCTATGAAAAAGTCAGTGAGCTGTTCACGCGTCTGCAGCAGAAATTCATTGATATCCGTAAACGAATCGTTAAATTCCATCATCAAACGCAGACCCAGTTGGTTGCCATCCCGACAACATCCGGAACAGGGTCTGAGGTAACGCCGTATGCGGTAATCACAGACGATAACACACATGTTAAATACCCATTGACCGATTATGAACTGACACCGCAAATTGCCATTGTCGATCCGGAATTTGTCATGACCGTTCCGAAAAGAACCGTTGCTTTGTCCGGACTGGATACACTGTCTCACGCTTTGGAAGCTTATGTTTCAGTTATGGCATCTGAATTTACACGTCCGTGGTCATTGCAGGCAATTAAACTTGTCTTTGAGAACCTGGAAGAATCGTATAAGTATGATCCTAAAAACCCGACGCTCTCGGGCGAGCAGGCACGCGAAAAAATGCATTATGCTGCTACTTTGGGTGGTATGGCGTTTGCCAATGCCTTCCTTGGCATCAATCACTCGATTGCACATAAAACCGGTGGGGAATTTGGATTACCGCATGGTTTGGCCATTTCAATCGCAATGCAGCATGTCATTCGTTTCAATGGTGTCTCCGGCAGAGTAAAACGGACGCCGTTCCCTCGTTACGAAGTATATCGTGGTCAAAAAGACTATGCCGACATTGCACGTTCATTGGGCATGCAAGGAACGAGCGATGCAGAGCTGGTTGAAGCATTTTGCGATAAGATAGCGACTTTAATGAAAGCTCTGGATGTTGTGCCTAAACTGTCGGCCAATGGTGTGACGCAGCAACAATTTGACGATGCACTTGATAAATTGGTTGACTTGATTTATAACGACCAGTGCACACCGGCCAATCCGCGTCAGCCGGGATTGGATGAACTAAGACAATTGCTGATTGATCAGTTTTAATGAATATGTTTATTAGCATTAAGTAGATCTGGAGCATAAGCCCGATTCTACAGGGGTTGAACAAATCTGTTTCGGATTTATTGCGTGGAACAAGTGAAGAAATTGACCTCCTAAGGTGAATGAACAAAATTCACTTTAGGAGGTTTTTTTCGGATAAAATAGTTACCGGAATATCTATTGCCGAAGCCATTGAAACTCAAGATCATGCACGAGCATCCGCCATCCGTAATGCACATTTGAAAAAGCTAAAGAGTAGACAGATCAAATGTAATGATTTAGTATTACTTAGTAAAGTTGAATATATTCTTCGGGGCAGGGTGTAATTCCCGACCGACGGTAATAAGCAAGTAAGCTTAAAGTCCGTGACCCGCAATTTTGCGGTGGATCTAGTGAGAGTCTAGAGCCGACAGTTAAAGTCTGGATGGGAGAAGAATTTAGTATTATTGCAATTCTAACTAGGATTGTATCTTTTTTGCTATGGTCTAGTTAGATAATAATAAAACTAAGTTTAGTTTGTGTTGCCCCGTAGATGACTACGGGGCTTTTTGCATCTTTAAAAGAAAGGGGGACGTGCAATTGGATGAACGGTTCATGAAAAAAGCAATTGAGCTGGCTAAAAAAGGTGGTCGAAACACGTATAGAAATCCACGAGTAGGTGCCGTTATTGTGAAAAATAATCGCATTATTGCAACCGGCTATCATGCGAAATTTGGTGATAAACATGCCGAAAGAATGGCCATTGATCATTGCGCTCACCCCGAAGAACTGCGCGATTCAACTTTATATGTCACTTTGGAACCCTGTGCACATTACGGAAAACAACCCCCATGTGTACAAGCGATCATCGACAGCGGGATTAAGCGCGTGGTCATTGGCCAACGCGATCCTAATCCGATTGTTGCTCATAAAGGCGCAGCGATTTTAAAAGCCCATCAGATTGACGTGAAAATCAATTGTCTCACTGATGAAGCTGAATCACTAAATAAGCACTATAACTATTTTTATCGGCATAAGAAACCGTATATTGTGTTGAAACAAGCCCTTAGTTTAGATGGAAAAATAGCAGCTAAACCAGGTGAACGAACGGCGATTACCGGTAAACGGGCGAATCAATTTGTGCATGAAGAACGACGTGACTATCAAGCGATACTAGTTGGAAGTGGTACGATTTTAGCAGACAATCCCATCTTATTACCTAGTGAAAACAATGATTATCCACCCATTCGAATAATCTTAGACAGAAGCGGGAAGACATTGCATTTTGAAGCATTTAAAGTATTTGAACATCCGGAGCCGATTTGGATTTTTACGCAACGTGCATTACAAGAAGAGGTACCTGATAATGTGAGAATTATCCAAACGGATGATTTCTCAATACCAAAGATTGTGGATGATATTGGCCAGCAAGGGGTGCAATCCATCTATGTTGAAGGCGGCGCGCAGATTCATCATGAATTTCTGCAAGCGCATTGTTATGAAGAAGTGATTACTTATCTCGCGCCTAAATTAATTGGCGGTATCGGTTTATCAGCGTTTTCTGGCAACGGAATGATCGATCGTGAAACTAATTTGACCTTCAAAAGTATCGAACGTATTGGTGAGGATTTACGAATTGTCAGTGAGAAGGTGAAGTAAGTGTTTACAGGGTTAATTCAAACGGTCGGGAAAATAAAACGAATGAATAAGCAGCAACATCACATCAAGTTGACGGTATCTGTAGAAGATACGGAGCGATTAAACGGTTTCAAAATTGGCGACAGCATGGCAATTAACGGTGTTTGCTTGACGGCAACGACTGTTGCGAAGGACAGCTTTTCAGTTGATGTTATGCCGGCAACTTTTCAGAAAACCACTTTTTCGCGAATGAAAGAAGGCACTTTCGTTAATTTAGAGCGAGCCATGTCTCCAGATGATCGATTTGAAGGGCACATCGTCTCTGGGCATGTTGATCGAACCACTCGATTAATTCAAAAAATGAAGTACGAAAACTCACTTAAATTAACCTTTTATTACCCACCAGAACTACAAGGTGAAATTATTCCACAAGGTTCAATTGCGATCAATGGTACGAGTTTGACGGTTGATGATGTAAAACCGGGAACCTTTACCATATCTTTGATCCCTCATTCTTTAGAAAATACGAATTTTGACCGCTTAGTAAAAGGCGATTACGTCAATTTGGAGACCGATATGGTCGGTAAATATGTGAAGTCACTATTGAGAACGACAATTCATTTAAACGAGGAAGGGTATCATGCGTGAAGAAAAGATCATACATGCGGTTGAAGCGTTAAAAGCAGGTAAGTTAATCATTGTTGCTGATGATGACACTAGAGAAGCTGAAGGCGATTTAATCGGGTTATCGCGTAAAGTGACCCCCGAAGCAGTTAATTTTATGACCAAAAACGCTCGAGGATTACTCTGCGCGCCCGTAACAAAGCGGATTGCACAGCGGTTAGCACTGCATGCGATGACTGCTGAAAATTCCGATGCCTTTGGAACAGCTTTTACAATTAGTGTTGATCATAAAGATACGACTACAGGCATTTCAGCATTTGACCGAGCGAAAACGATAAAGGCGCTCGCTGATCCGACTAGTGAGCCAAGCGACTTTTTACGGCCGGGACATATTTTTCCACTTGTTGCTGAAAATGCGGGCGTTTTGAAAAGAAGAGGCCACACGGAAGCAGCGGTTGATTTAGCAAGACTGGCTCATGAAGAGTCCGCTTATATTTGTGAAATTCTAAAAGAAGATGGAAAAATGGCTAGAACGGCCGACTTAAAAGAGCTGGCTCGGAAATGGCAACTCGATTTTATAACTATTGCCGAGTTAAGTGACTATTTAACGCATCAAAATAAGTCTGCCGATGTCACAGTCAAATTACCTACTAAATACGGTAAATTTAAATTATCGCTCTACCTAGACTATGAAGGAAAAGAACAGCTGGTCCTGTCAATGGGGGACTTAAAGAAGAGCAAGGAACCCCCTTTGATTCGCGTTCATTCAGAATGTTTGACTGGAGATGTATTTGGTTCGCATCGCTGTGACTGCGGCGAACAATTAGATCAAGCAATGAAACAAATTGCTGAAGCGAAAACAGGCGCCGTTTTATATTTACGTCAAGAAGGCAGGGGAATTGGCCTACGAAATAAGCTAAAAGCATACAAACTTCAAGAAGAAGGTATGGATACCTATGAAGCGAACGTTGCTTTAGGATTCTTACCTGATGAACGACACTATGAGCAAGCGGCATGGCTATTAAAAAATGAAGGGGTTTCAAAAATTAAGTTACTCACCAATAACCCGGAAAAGATAGCAGAGCTGCAGCAACATCATATTGAAGTTGTCGAACGTGTACCACTCGAAACAACGGTTTATCAAGAAAATAAGCATTATTTAAAGACGAAGCAAGATAAATTTCATCACATGTTATCATTAGAAAAGGGGATTAAATAATGACGGTTTATGAAGGAAAATATCAAGGAGAACATGTCAAGGTTGCCATCACCATTGCTCGTTTTAATGAATTGATCACATCAAAATTACTTGCAGGTGCTAAGGATAATTTGATAAGACACGGCGTTGATGAGAAGAACATCGATGTTTACTGGGTACCGGGTGCCTTTGAACTGCCGTTTATCACCAAAAAAGTAGTAGCCACTCAAAAATATGATGGGGTCATCACTTTAGGTGCTGTCATTCGTGGTGCAACCACACATTATGAACTCGTAAGTAATGAAGTGGCCAAAGGCGTAGCGCAAATCGAATTAAATTCAGATATACCCGTCATGTTTGGCGTACTGACCACGGAAACGATTGAACAGGCAATTGAACGCGCAGGTACGAAGAGTGGAAACAAGGGGAGTGAAGCGGCGCAAGGATTACTTGAAATGGTATCGCTAAATGAATTGATCGCAAAATAAAAAATCCTGAATGGCTGCAGGATTTCTATCATTCGTTTTCAGCTGATGTTTTTAACGCTTTTTCCTATCGGCTTTTTGGGGAGTTACTTCAACGAGGAGTAGCTCTTTTTAAATTGACTTATTCTTAACTAAGTAGTCTAGGAGTTTAACTAAAACCGTTTTGTTTTGTTCAGGAATACCAAAGTCGGTTATTTCTTCAGCGCTTTGCACAAATTGTGAGTGATCAATATAATCTCCGTCATGGGTCAGTAATCCCTGAACACTTTTAGTGGTCATTTCCAGATGAAATTGCAAACCAATCACTTTTTCACTGTAGATAAATCCCTGATTTTGACATGCCGCGCTGCTAACTAATCGTTCAGCTTGATCGGGAAGTTCAAATTGCTCCCCGTGCCAGTGAAAAACAGTCAGTTCCTCAGGTACAAACGGTAACCTTGACGAAACAGAACGTATCGGATGCCAGCCTACTTCTTTATCGCCCTGAATAACAGAGGCTCCTAATGCTTTAGCAATCTGTTGAGCGCCTAAACAGACGCCAAATACAGGTTTATTCTCGGAAATAGTCTTACGGATTAATCTGCGCTCTCCTTCAATCCATTGTTTATCCTGATCATTTGCACTCATTGGTCCGCCGAGTATGATCAGAAATTCAAGATCATCGATCTGCGGTATTGAGGGGGGTTCATAAAGTTTATGCACGCGAAAGGTATGGCCCTTGCTATTGCCCCATTCTTCAATAGATGCAAGTCCCTCAAAGGGAACATGCTTTAATACGTCAATATTCATGTCGTCACCCACTTTATCGATTTTGCAATCCGTCAATTTGAATCTGTTTATCTTCTTATATAAATTATATCAGTATAGTTATTGATAGTTAATAAGACATAATTTTAAACCATTTCTTTCGGGTTGTGTGTGCACCTGGGTTTTCATCTTTCCTTGCAAAGCGTTTTTTTGTGAGACCTATTATTTTTTGTCAGTAACATAAAGTAATTGAGTAGAGGTCCCCCGAAACAAACCGTTAATAAAGTGCCAACACCAATAGGGCCATTTAAAATGATTGCGATCATCAAGAATAGAAGGTAAATAAATGTCCTGGAAAAGAATAGAGTGGTTCGCATCAATTCTTGAATAATTAACGTTAATCGATCAATTGGAATGGGCGCAAAGTTTGTATGTAAATAGATTGCGGTTCCTAGTCCTATAACAACTAATCCGACGCCAAACCAAATAGCTTTGCTGTACCAGTGCACCGGTACTGGCAAATAGTGCACTAAAAAAAGCCACATATCAATACCCATGCCTGTTATAAAGGAGGTTACCAACCCAAGGATTTCCGGTTTTTGTCTGATTAATAGGGCATTCAAACTGATTAATAGTAAAGCGATTATGATTTCCCAACTTCCTACGGTAAGTCCCACATTTTTAGACAGGCCTACCAAAAGGGCATCAAAAGGTGAAGCGCCAAGCTCTGATCGGATCGTGAACGAAATACCGAGGGTCATGATTAAAATTCCTAGTACATAAAAAACAAGTTTCACTTTATTCGGCCTCTTCCTCTTTATCATTGCTTTTTGTTGCAAATGCATCAAATTTGGATTAAATTTACTATATACCCTAGTTGTTGCACTTGCAATAAAAATATGTGTAAAGGAGTAAATGATGAAGGAAATTCTCCGTGAAATTGGAATAATTGCCAGAGCACTCGATTCGATAAGCAACATAGAATTTAAAGAACATGGACTGACCAAAGGACAGTATTTGTACCTTGTGCGAATATGTGAAAATCCAGGAATCATTCAAGAGAAATTGGCTGAGATGATCAAAGTGGATCGAACAACAGCAGCTCGCGCGATCCAAAAACTTGAAATGAATGGCTTTATTGAAAAAAAAGACGATAAAGAGAATAAAAAAATAAAAAAGCTCTTTCCAAAAGAGAAAGGAAAAACCATTTATCCCTTTATAAAACGGGAAAACGACTATTCCAATTTCGTTTCATTAGCTGGACTTTCCGAAACGGAAGTGGAGACGATTTTTAGTCTCCTTCAAAGAGTAAGAAAAAATATAGAAAAAGACTGGGACTTTGTAAAAAAAGGAAACAAGCGAAATTATTGATGTGAAAAAGGAGCCGATCGATCAAATGACGATACGTATAAAAAAGTGCTGTCGTGAAGAGTTACAATTACTGCAAGAACTAAGTAGTGAAACGTTTCATCAAACATTTAGAGATCAGAACTCACCTGAAAACATGACCGCCTATTTGGACAGAGCATTTAACACAAAACAGTTGAAAAAAGAATGGTCGAACCCCTATTCAGAATTCTTTTTCATCTACCTCAATCAGGAACTTGCTGGCTATTTAAAGATCAATACCGATGATGCCCAATCTGAAAAAATGGGCGATGAATCACTTGAAATTGAGCGAATTTATATAAGAGATACGTTTCAAAAGAGAGGTCTCGGAAAATATCTCATGAACAAAGCGATGGAGATTGCCAAGAATCAAAATAAAAAGGTGATTTGGCTAGGTGTTTGGGAGAAGAATGAGAACGCAATAGCCTTCTATAAGAAATTTGGATTTGTTCAAAGTGGCGCTCACTCTTTTTATATGGGTGATGAGGAACAAACGGATTTAATCATGAAAAAACACTTGTTTTAATCAGAAGAATGAGACAGATGAATCAATTGCCGCTCTATTTATGAACGCTTATGCATGGCAGACACTCGTTTCTTAAGCATCATCATCGATAAAGTTTGCGAGTCGATAGCTGTATTCGCCTTCTAAGTGCACGAGATCCTCTCGGGCCATATTCTCAATCAATCGGTCGGTAATTTTAGGGCCATATTCCAGATAGAGTTCAGAGAGCGATAGATTGGTCGTGACGAGCAGGCTTTTTGATAGACGCGCATTGAGAATCGTAAACATCAGCTCTTTTGACCAAGCGGTTATCCCTTCTGCACCGATGTCATCCAAAATCAACAGATCAGCATCGGTGATGAATTTCATTAAATCGCGTTCACTGAGGGCACTGTCTTTTGTCCAGGTTGATTTAAAGACCAGCTTTAGAGTAGGAACATCCAGAAATAAGCACGTTTTATTATAGTTTTGATCGAGTAGTTTACTGATACCAACAGCTAAATGAGATTTTCCAAGGCCGGGTTTGCCATAATAAAAGAGTCGCGCTGGTTGATTCATTTCCATTTTTTGTATAAAGTCAACGGCATGTTCCATGGCCTGAATCTGTGACGTATTCTTAGCAGAAAAGTTTTTTAATGTCGCTTGCTTTAGGGCACCATTAATTGTCGACAGCTCGTGAAATCGTTCACGTTTGACTCGATCGGCTGCTTCTGTTGCTTGGCGCGACAAATCACAATCACAGTGTTCCGTTATGGTCGTCCACGAACCTTTTTGAGGTCCTCCAATTATGCGCATTTTATATACGTTAAGCACTCTGCCACACTTTTGGCAATGTGTTGCTCTTACGAACGTCTGCGTCAAATCAATACCATTTTTATTGAATAGATTGGCTATTCTTTGCATCTTTTATCCACCTCTGCGCGAAAGCTAGCGTTACTTTTTGGGAAGCGGTTTGTTCTTTCGAAAGACACGGGCACTGCGAACGTAGGCAACATCCTTTACATGCAGACGAAAATTGGCAACGCGCGCCGCAGCGAAGAAATAATCAGAAAGTCGGTTGAGGTACTGCAAAGGAAGATACGCCGGCGCATCCTCCATATTCATGAGATGCACAACGCAGCGTTCGGCTCTTCTTGCCACTGTACGGGCAATATGGAGTGAACTCGATGCAGGAGTTCCTCCGGGAAGAATGAAGCGTTCAATCGCTGGTGCTTCATCAGTCAATGCATCGATCCGCTTCTCTAACCAATCGACCATTTCTTGTTTTAATTGGCTTGGTCGCTCCTTAATCACGCTTGCAAGATCATTGCCGCAGTCAAACAATTCATTTTGAATCTTCTCCAAATCAGCCAATAAGTCTTGAAAAAGGTTGGGATCGAGTTGGGCAACCGCCAATCCGACAAAGCAATTGGTTTCGTCAACTGTTCCATATGCCTCAATACGAAGATCATCCTTATTTCTACGGCCACCAATGATACTTGTCTGACCCTTGTCACCTGTTCGCGTATAAATCGCCATGTTTTCCTCCACCTTCATTGATCAATAGCTGAAACGCAAAGCGTAGCGCATCCTGATTTTTTACTGGATCACTTGTTATTTTAGTGATAATCATTATCAATTGCAAGTAGATGACAAAAAATCGATTAGAGAGCAACTAAAGTTGAGGAAAATTGTTGGACACGATGAGCACCATTTGCGCCTTGCTCAATCGTTGTTTTATGAGATTAATCGTTAATCAGCAGTTAGATTGGTCACAAAACTGTCATGGATAATAAACGATAAAGGTAAGGTATTAATTGAAAATGAGAATCACTATCACTATAATTTTAAGTGAACCATGTGACAATAATCACTTTGTTATAGTGAACACGTTGTGATGATCGATCCATTTAATAGATTGCATACATTGGGCGACTATATAGAAACAAGGCAAGCATAAGAGGGAGGCTAATTATGGAGGAAGAAACTTTGCTCAAAGTTGACGACTTACATCTATCTTTTGGCACGTATGGAGGGGAAATCCAAGCGATCCGCGGGGTGAATCTGTCACTTCGAAAAGGTGAAATACTCGGACTCGTCGGTGAATCCGGCTCTGGAAAATCAACGCTGGCAAAGGCAATGATTGGCTTGCTTTCCAAAAAAAATACACGAATTAAAAAAGGACGTATCCAATACAAAGGATTAGATTTGGTCGGGGCGAAAGAGTATGTCCTACGAAGTGTTCGCGGACGAGAGATTTCGATGATTTTTCAGGATCCAATGACTTCATTGAATCCGACGATGACGGTAGGCAAGCAAATTATGGAGGCTGTGAGGACGCATCGGAAACTGCCGAACCATGAAGCGAAAGAGCAGGCTTTACAACTGTTACAACGGGTCGGAATCGAGGATGCCGATCTGCGTATGAAGCAGTACCCGCATCAATTTTCCGGCGGCATGCGGCAGAGGGTGATGATCGCGATTGCACTCGCTTGCCAGCCGGATATTTTGCTTGCTGATGAGCCGACGACAGCGCTTGATGTCACTGTTCAAGCACAGATTATTGAGCTGCTGAAGGATATTCAAAAAGAGAACGGCATGTCCATCATTTTTATTTCGCATGATCTCGGTGTGATTGCGAATGTGGCGGACCGGGTAGCGGTCATGTATGCGGGTAAAATCGTTGAGATTGGAACATCAACTGAGGTTTTTTATAATTCTAAACATCCTTATACGTGGGGGCTGCTCAGTGCAACACCGAGTCTGGAAACAAGCGGTGATGAGTTATACACGATTCCAGGCGCTCCACCGAATTTGCAACTGCCGATTCAAGGGGACGCGTTCGCACCGAGAAATAACTATGCAATGAAAATCGATCAACTAAAACAACCACCGATGTTTCGGGTTTCCGATACACATTTTGCTGCGACTTGGTTACTGCACCCCAAAGCGCCGTCGGTAGAAGTACCCATGGAGATTCGTAGGCGCGGGCAGCAGGACGACAGCGAACCATTCGTCGAAAACAAGAGACATAAAAAAATAAAGCACACAGACAAAATCATGCTTGAGGTCAATCATTTGAAGAAATACTTTTCAAATGGGAACAGTCAGCTGCGCGCCGTTGATGATCTTTCACTCAAACTGTATCAAGGAGAGACTTTTGGCCTTGTCGGTGAATCCGGATGTGGCAAATCGACTCTGGGACGAACCATCATGGGCATTTATAAAGCTTCAGGCGGCAGCATACAGTTGGAAGATCAGCCGTTTAGCGATCCACATGGCAAACGCATGAGGCGTGCCTTTTATCAAAAGGTACAAATGATTTTCCAAGATCCTTACTCTTCATTAGACCCACACTTAATGATTGGTCAAATTGTCGCCGAAGGAATTGTTCTGAACGGTCTTGCAAAAAACAAAAAAGATTTAGAAAAGCAGGTCGCTGAACTCCTTACAACGGTTGGTTTGGACCCAAACTTTGCTCAGCGCTATCCTTATGAACTTTCCGGTGGTCAGCGTCAGCGGGTTGGTATCGCTCGGGCTCTCGCTGTTCATCCGAAGCTGATCATTGCGGATGAGCCCATATCAGCTCTGGATGTTTCGATCCAAGCTCAAATCGTCAACTTATTAAAGAGGTTACAAAAGGAACGCGGACTCACACTTTTATTCATCGCTCATGACCTTTCCATGGTCAAGTATATTAGTGATCGAATCGGTGTGATGCATGCGGGCAAGATCGTTGAATTGGCACAGGCCGATGACTTGTATCATTGCCCACTCCATTCTTATACTGCGGCATTGCTTTCGGCGATTCCGCAAGCAGATCCACTGCGCGAGCAGCATAAAAAAAGACTGATTTTTCAACAGGATCAGCAAAAGGCAGAGGAAGCAGCGAAGAAGAGGCTGCGCCAAATCGTTCCCGGACATTTTGTCTCCTGTGACGAAAGTGAAGTATCCGTATTAAAGGAGAAGTATGCGCGGTTAAACAAGGCTGGAAGACTTAGTTAAAGGATGAGTAGTTCATGGAGTTGAACGGGGTTAACGCGTACGAAGGGTTCAGGTGATAGCGATGAATCCATTGATCAGAGAAAAACTAGTGCTGCTTCCGGAACTGCCCGGTTGCTATCTGATGGAGGATCTTAATGGCAATGTTATCTATGTTGGGAAGGCTAAGCGGTTAAAAAGACGTGTACACTCCTATTTTACAGGTATGCATAATCCAAAAACAGCAAAATTGGTTAGTGAAATCGCAAATTTTACGTTCATTGTGACGTCGTCTAACGTAGATGCGCTTATTCTTGAAATGAATTTAATTAAACGATACCGTCCTAAATTTAATATCCTGTTGAAAGATGATAAAAGTTACCCATTTATGAAGATCACGGATGAGCGGCATCCTAGGCTGATCATTACGCGACTGGTGAAAAGGGATAAAGGAAAGTATTTCGGTCCTTTTCCGAATGTTAATGCTGCTAAAGAAACAAAGAAACTGCTTGATCATCTGTATCCTTTAAGAAAATGTCCGCTTTCCGCTACTCGTCCTTGTCTTTATTATCAAATGGGACAATGCATCGGGTGTTGCGCACGAACAGTCAGCAAAGAAGACTATGATCAAGTCATTCACAAAATTATTCGTTTTTTTAATGGCGGTTATAAAAAAGTTGAGAAAGATCTAGAACTGAAGATGCGCAGGAGTGCTGAACAATTGGATTTTGAAAATGCTCGGAAATACCATGAGCTGATTGATTCGATTAAAGCGACTATGGTGCGTCAGAAGATTAATCATTTGGATTTTGTGGACCGTGATGTATTTGGCTATGCCCATCAAAAGGGTGTGCTGTGTATACAGATGTTTTATATACGGCTTGGAAAACTGATTCAGCGACGCTCCACATTTATTTGTTTATCAGATAATGAACCGGAGTCAACCGTGATGGACTATATTGAACAATTTTACCGGGATGAGCGTCATAGCAAACCTAAAGAAATTTTCTTACCGGAAATCATTGACGAAGCGTTGATCCAATTGATCCGAGAGGCTTTGCCGATACGCATTGTCTGTCCCAAACGAGGCGATAAAAAAGATTGGGTACAGCTCGCCTGTCAGAATGCCCGCATAGCCCTGCAACACAAGCTTTCTTTGTTGCAATCTGAATCGACTGCTGAAAAAAAGGGTTCATTGCGCAATATATCGAGCTGCCCGGATTGATTTGGTTTATTTAGAGCATTGAAATGAAAAGCGGTTATCTCAAAAAATTCTAAAATGATTGTGAGGAGAGAAAAATTAATTGTTCTCTCCTCTTTTTCAATAGGATCCGGTGCAATGATTTTGAAAGAAACAGTTGAAAACTTTAATTTCTTGATACCCATTAATTTCTTAAGCATGGTCTCTGTGTATCCTAGAGATACAGACAGGGGGAGGTATCATGAATAGTCAAAGGTGGTTGCAACAGCATAAACAACACATCATCTTTTCAAGTGGTGTTTTGATGGTTTTCGGTATGATAAGCAAAGTTTTTCTTCATTGGGAAATGGGCTATGCAGTGACTTTTATCGCAGCGTCGATCTTTGGATTTATCCCTATCACGATTCATGCATGGCAAGCGTTAAAGGTTAAAGTTATCAGTATCGAATTATTAGTCAGTATTGCTGTGATTGGCGCGTTTTTCATTGGTGAGTATAGCGAGTCGGCCATCGTAGTCTTTCTGTTTTTACTTGGAAGCGATCTGGAGCAGAAAACGTTGCAGAAAACGCGCAACTCGATTAAATCACTGACTGAAATGGTGCCAACGAAAGCCTGGGTTTACCAGAAAAATGGTGACGTACGTGAAACGGTTATTGATGAGGTCAACACGGGTGATGAACTGCTGGTGAAAACCGGAGCTCAGGTACCCGTGGATGGCGTGCTTATCTCTGGCCATGGCTATGTAAACGAAGCGAGTATCACAGGCGAATCCCGCATTATTGCTAAGGAGATCGGAACCAAACTTTTTGCCGGAACACTTGTTGACAATGGAACGTTACGAATGAGGGCAACCCGTGTAGGTGAGGATACGACATTTGGTAAAATCATTGAACTGATTGAAGAAGCTCAGGATACGAAATCGCATGCGGAAAAGTTTATTGACCAGTTCGCCCGTTTTTATACACCGTTCATCTTCATATCAGCTCTAATTGTTTGGGGACTCACGCAAGACATTCGCCTGGCGATTACGATTTTAGTACTGGGCTGTCCGGGCGCTTTGGTTATCGGCGCTCCGGTATCCAATGTAGCCGGTATCGGTAATGGCGCGAAACACGGTGTTTTAATTAAGGGTGGTGAAATCACGAACACCTTCAGTAAGGTGGATACCTTAGTTTTTGATAAAACAGGCACGTTGACCAAGGGGCAAACCGAACTTGTTGAAATGAATCCCGTTTCGGATCAAAAATTCGGATTTGCCTTTGCAGCCGCGATCGAAAAGGAATCGGACCATCCGCTTGGTGCGGCAATCTTAGCCTATGCACAGAAGCATGCCATTGACTACCGTCATTTAAGGGTTACGCAAACGCGAGTAATTAAGGGCAAAGGGATCAAGGCGGTCGTGGAAAATAAATCGGTCTTGGTTGGCAACCGTATCTTGTTAACTGAAGCCGGTATTCGACTGAACGCCGAACAGGATCAACGATTGATCGACATGGCGGAAAAGGGACTATCCACGGTATTAGTAGCAGTTGATCAGCAGTTGGTGTTACTGCTTGGAATCGCCGATACGCCGAGAGTCGGGGTTAAGGAAGCTTTAGCAACATTAAAAAAGATAGGAATCAGGAAAACGGTGATGCTGACGGGCGATAATACGAGGACTGCACAAGCAATCGCGCGCCAGGTTGGTATCGAGGAGGTTCATGCAGAGCTTTTACCGGAAGATAAGCTGCGTTATATCGAAGATCTGAAGCATACCGGTCACAGAGTTGCGTTCATTGGAGATGGTGTCAATGACAGCCCATCTATTGCCGCTGCACCTATCGGCATTGCCATGGGCAGCGGAACGGACGTTGCAGTGGAAACCTCAGATATCGTTCTGATAAAGTCTGGATTTGACGAGCTTGTCCATGCTTATGGCTTAACGAAGAAAACGGTAAAAAATATGAAAGAAAATATCATGATCGCGATCGCCACGGTTGCTTTCTTAATGACCGGTTTGATTTTCGGTTATATTTATATGGCGAGCGGCATGCTTGTCCATGAAGTGAGTATATTAGTGGTCATCATTAACGGGATGCGTTTATTAAGCTACCGTACGAAGAACGTAGCAAAAAACAGGGCATCTTCGCTAATCATTTCGAAAAGTTGATACCTATCAATGTATTCATCAATCATTCACCGTATGCTAAGAGAAGAAAGAAAAAAGAAGGAAGAAGGGGTTTGGATGCCAACAGTAATTCTGCAATTAGAAACATTGACCTGTCCGTCATGTCTGCAAAAAATTGAATCCGGTCTTGCACGCCAAGAAGGAATCGAAAAGTCGAGTGTTCTGTTTAACTCCAGCAAGGTAAAAGCGAAATTTGATCCCAATAGGATCTCGGCTGAAGAAGTTGCTCAGATTGTATCGAAACTCGGATATGAAGTCAAATCTATAAAAGTGAAGGAAATATAAGATTTTAATGAATACGAGAAAAGGATAAGGGGGAACAACGATGTCCATCGATGAATTGTATGAGGCAGAAGTTGCACAATCAGAGAAAGATCACCACATTCCTACTGCTGGAGCGATGAGTGGACATATTTTGGCCAATTTAAAAATTCATCAGGAAAAACTAGCGCAAGCCCTTTATTATGCCAAAGGCACTGAGCTGCCATTCTTAAAACGAACCTTCAGCAAAGCCATTCAAAAAGAAACCAGACGATTTGACGAGCTCGCCCAATTGTTGTTAGATGAAAATGAAGTCATACCCACAACAACCGAGGCGTTTAGCCGTTACAGCATGTTAACGGAACATGGTAAATTTAAGTATCTTTCGGCGCACGAATTACTTGTTTCTGCAGTGAAAGACTTTGATACGCAAAATCTGTTTATTACGCGAGCCATAAAATTGGCGGAAAAAGAGGATAAGCCAGCACTTCAAGCATTTCTGGTGCAGCAATTCAGTTGGAATAATCACGAGATTCGCGAATTACAAGCATACTTAGGTCACGCTCCTCGAGAGGGTTTAGATGAGGAGGTTGATTAAATAATGGGGGGCTGAAATATGGGGATGCATAGCTGTCTCATCTTGGTGCCTTTATTCAATCGTTTAGATGCACATGATCTGGACAAAATTAATCCACTCGTCAAACATCATGACTATAAAAAAGGAGAACAGATTTTCAGACCCTATGATCAGAAGCGGCTGACCATCATAGCCAAGGGGCGCATGAAGGTCTATCAAATTTCTGGTTCCGGTCGAGAGCAGCTTCTGCGTGTCGTCGATACGGGTGACTATGAGGGCGAGATGGCACTGTTTGGTGTGGAAAACGACAGTTTATTCGGCGAGGCACTCCAAGATACCGTTGTGTGTACACTGGATCATCAGGATTTTCAGAAACTGCTGCTCATGTATCCTCAGATCAGTATAAATTTATTAGAGACGAATGCGGAGAAACTGTCATCTGCCCAGCATCAGGCACAATTTTTGGTAATGGACACCATTGAGACGCGACTCGCGTCCTATCTTTTGAATTTAGCGAAGGCAAATGACGGCCTGACATTCGAACTGCCGATGAAGATGAAGGAATTGGCGGGATTTTTGGGTACGACACCAGAAACGTTATCTCGTAAATTTAAATTATTGAAGGATGAGGGTGTGATTGAGCGCAAGAGGCAATCCGTGACGTTACTAAATCCAGAAAAACTTGAAGATTGTTTTCAATAATCTTAGAAGAAAGATCTACTAACAAGAGTCAGTATGTATGGAGCTAATCAAATGGACACATTAAACGAGCAAGAATATCGAACCGCTCTACTTTGCTGCTTCGATGGCAAAGCTATTCATTATGGTCAAGCTCCCGGTGAACAAGCGCAAAGGACAATGATTATCTGGAATGATCGAAGTGGCATTCGTTTGAGAGAATGGATGGGGGTATCGGATGAGATCATGAATTGTGCGTTGTAGACTGGTGCTTTCAGCGTCTTTAAGCCACAGATATTCAAGCCTTAGCGCTTTTAAAAGATGATTCAGAGCATAGTTGATAAGCTGTTGAAGCCGATATTGGGAAACCACCTATTAAAATTGGAGTACGCGGTGAACGGCCGGTTACGCCTTGTTAAAAGGGGGCATTCGGAGGTTATGCACGGTCCTCATTCAAGAAAAAATAAAATTCTCCCTTCAAACAGGGGGGATGCAGTACAGTTAATGGAGACATTTATTGAATCGGGTTCCTATAAACGTTTAAAAGAACTTGATAGAGAAGGAAAAGCACTTCGAGATATTGTTCACGGTTGTCTCAGCAGCGGTGAATCAAGAAGGTATGAGATTGGCTGTCATTTAGTTGCAAAGTTCACTCCCAAAAAAGTTTTTCAATACGATTATAGTGGACTGAATGAATATCTCTATAATCTTGGATTACTTCAGAGACTAACAAAAGTGACAAGTCAAGATTTGGCTAAAGATCAGGAATTAATAGAGTTATTTGAACCTTACCATTTAACGCCGGACTATTATGTGAAACCTTCCTTTAATAAGGTAGGGCGTGAAAAGATAAAGAGTGCGCAAACCCTTGAAGAAAATTTGGTGCTTAAAGATGCCGCTGAACGAATAAGACAAAATAAGATGAGTCTCAAAACTGTAAAAAATGAGTATGAAAGACTTAAGAATCAGCTGTCTCTATCCAATCAGCTGTCCGTGAAAAAGAAAGTAACCTATAAGTATGGTTCACTAGCACTTCTCCAAAAACCGCTGTGTTATCATCTCTCTAAAATAACCAATCAAAAAATGATCCGTGCATTGATTGAATTCGGGAAACCCAATCTTGACGGAATTGAGTATTATATGCTTAAAGGAATAATTAATAAAAATGATTTTGAGGCATTCAGGAAGCTTAAGGATGTTCGATTAGATTTTGTTATCCTTGACATGGACGATGAGGCAAAGATGATGAATCGTTTTTACCGGGACAGGACCGGACCAATAAACGAAGGTTTCTGAACGAATGACCTTGAAATGTGAGACCTTACCCAACTATCCACTTTGAGTTGACGGATGAAAGAGTGAAAATCTGTTAATTCAAAGTGCTTTTTTTATGTCTCGTAGGGTTCGGCTGTTAATGACAGAATAAAAGCCAGAGTTCTGTAGGATCAAGCTTTAAAAGGAAGTGAAGATTTGCTGATTAAAGACTATCAAGAAAGATTAGATATAATTGGGGGAGCGTCAAAAAAATATATAGATGGAGAGCCATCGCAAAATGAATTTTATCGTATGTCCAGAGGTGGCTAAAGTACCAATACGGAAGGAACGTGGAATCTGTATTTCTCGCAGGATAAGAACGTATAAGATTTGCCCCGTCTTCAAGCCAATAGACCAGTGTCTTGGTAAGAATCAAAGCGGAGATACGAGGGCGCCTGCGGGATCGTCTCTGTTGATCGCGTGCCAGCGAGACCCCGCAGATTCCTGCCTGTCTGAGGAGGCTCCTGGACTGCCCGCGGCAAGCGAGCAGCTGTAGTGCCCGTCAGGCACAAAATCAATGGCAAGGGACTAGGCATAGCCCGGTTTTTCTTACCTGACAGGAGCCCCGCATGACGCAGTCATCGTGGGGTTAAAAAAATGAGGCTCCACAAAGGTGTGGGCCTCAAAGTAGAGTGGATAGTTGAGAGGGTCAACCCTAGTACGCGGAGGGTTGACCCTCTCATGAAATTCTGTCCTTCGATGGTCGTTACACCATGGCAGGCATTCATCAAAGGTTACTATTTATTAAACCTGACGAATCAACTAGTTGAATAGAAGTGATTATCAGGGGTGTATGCAGTACGTGTTAATGTCAACATCTCAGCACTGGGCTAGGATTTAAGAACCCGATCTTGTTCCAAACTTATTAGAATTTACTGTAGTACCAGACGATTTGATCATTTTTTTGAACCTTTACGGCACCAGCGCCGACATTGGGCTGTTTGCCGTTAACGGTGAATAACCAGCCGGCGTTCTGTGAGGCTTTTTTGTTGTTTAAGCTGGTTACATAAACCATTTTGCCACTGCCGCTGCTGCTCATTTCCAGATGCTGTTTTTTGCTGAATTTTTGGAGCAGACTAAAGACGGTTTCGTTTTTTGAAAGTGTGATTTTGCCTTCTTGCACATGGGAACCGTTCTTAATGCTGATAAAAGCGCTTGAAGCAGTGGTTTGAGCCGCATGTGCGGCTGGGCTTGATGCAGCGTTCTGCGCCGTTTGATGTCCGGACCAGAAGCCCGCACCAAATAATACGGCGGCTGCAAGTAGCGCAATGATGACGCGATAAATGGTTTTCATTAGTTTTGTCTCCTCTTAGTATAGGGTGTTTGTTTAACGGGTCTGTTTGTTCAATTTACGTGCTTCACTTGCGAAGACTTTGAACAAAAGCGGAGAAAACAAACCGAAAATGAGATTGCCTGCCGCGTGATAGAGATCAAAAGGCAGTCCGCTGATCCAGAGACCGACGACCGTTAAGGGATTTTGGGTGAAAACAAAATAGGACAAGGCCATGATCATACCAAACAATAATCCGCTCACGACCAGCCATAAGAAATAGAGCCACTGCTTCTGTGGAAGCAGCGCGGACAGGAGTCCGATTAGTCCCCACGCGACCAGGTGAAAAAGTGTCCAGTAGCCGAGACCGAGAAACAGATCGGAGACCAGAGCTGTTAACAGCCCTTCCGCAGCCCCCATTTTCCAGCCAAAAAACCATCCGGTCAGAATGATGATGAGTGTTGCCGGTTGGATATTTACTCCATGAATCGCAAGGCGGCCGGCGACCGCGGCTGCAGCCAGCAAAGCGAGCAGTGTCATTTTATGAATGGTCAGCATCATGATACCCTCCAGGTCACTTATTTTACAGGACAAGCGCCGCCAACGCAGTCGCTTTGACCGACGATTTCAAGGTCTTTCTGTTCCTTGAGACGGAGCGTTTGATAGAGTTCAGCAACATCCGCGCGAATTTTGGCTTTGCGCTCAAGATACGTTTCTTTACTGATTGGCTCTTTTGGTGCCTGAGCGAAGCCGTGTCCGCTGTAGGGAAGCAGCGAGGTTGACTTGCACCGTCTTCGGTATTGCTGAAGCAGACCGGCAATCTTTGACGCTTCCTCTTTATGAAACGTAATGGTGCAGCTGACCGAGTTGTCTGCCCAGTAGGTTTGCAGAAACAGCTGTGTCGCAAACTGCTCCTCGATCGACACATCATTTGCGGATACAAAGCTTTTATGATCGGCACTGCCGGCTTTGACAGGGAATTCGACGACCATCGTATTTTCAGAGTATACATCTTTTTCAATCGTATAGCCTGCTTTTTGCAGTGCGGGCAGCAAGGGATCGCTATCCTGAAAACGGATGCGCTGAATCAAGTATTTATCAAAACTAAAGTGCATTCCTTCGGATATCCCGACAAGCTTTGAGACCGTTCCAGATGGCTTGACGGTTGTGTGTTTGATTGATGGACTGCAGCCGAGTGTCTGGGAATACCGTTGATCGGCTTTGACGACCATTTGATAAAAGGCATCAACACATTGTGCCGCTCGCTCATTAAAAATTGGTTTTTGATATAAAGTTCCACTTTCCGGATCTTGAGCCTCCACAAACCCGCTGACGAGACGTTCGCCAAATCGTTCGAGTACCCAGTCTTGGATGCCGCTCATTGAGATGCCGATGCGCCGGTTTTTCTCGATGATTGTTCTTGAGCATTGCCAATCATAGTGCGAGAACGTCACGCGCTTGGTATAGTGGACGGCAAGACTGAAGACTTCTTCCATCGACCAGCCCATTTTTTCCGCGATTCCGGGGAAGACTTCAAATAAGTTGCAGGGTTCGCCGTTTCCTAATGAAATTTCGCCGCAGGGGTTGGTTCCTTCTGCGTCAGCGTCGATGCCCGGCTGACGGCCGTCTGCAAACCGCCCGTAGTTGCGGATATTGTCCAGATTGACGATACCTGGTTCTCCATTCTTGGTAATCGCCTCGGCAACCGCATCGTAGTGATTATAATCAGGGGTGACCAGCACACTGTTGTTTGAGGCCCAGCGATGATCCATTAATTGTTCTTGATCCTGTTTCATCGTGACGAAGGCTTGGTCGTCCGGATCACCAAGGGCAATTTCTGCACTGCGGCGCACATTGCCGGCAACGACATTTTTGCCGATTAAATTGCAGATGTCCGTACAGTCCACGGATGTGAGCTGTTTCCCGTTTGCATGATTCAGCACACGGTTTACTGCGCCCAGCATTTCGATGAACGGAACAGGGCCTGCAGCCACACCACCGAATCCTTTAATTTTTTTCCCTTTTTCACGAATCGAACTGACATCGATGACCACATGTGATGCATGGTCAACCATAGACGAGAAGTGGGCATCGATGAGCAGGGCGCTTGATTCTACCCATCCTTCGCGTGTATCCGGTGTCCGGTAGCGGAGACAAGATGTGCGGTCATGATCCTGATACCAGGTATCGGCATCTTGCGCGCCCACCTCAAGTGCTGCTGCGTAATCGCCATTTTCTTTACTGATCAGAATATCCAGCTTCACGTGACGCGTCACCGGAGGAATTTGATGAATATTTGCTTTGGAAACGGAGAAACCGACACCGCCGCCTTTCATTAATTCGTCAAACAGGAAAGAGAAGGGCATGGATACGGCCGGCTGCTCTTTCTTCAAATAGAAAGGAACGATGTGACTGTCCCCATAGGCTTGGGGACGAATCGCAATAAACCAGCAATTATTCAATGCATCGCCGACACGTTGCTGATAGTCCGTACCGGAGATCCAAAGATTGCGCCCTGATGGGGTGGAGGCTAGGCTGTAAATGAGTTTAAATAAACGCTCGGCTTCTTTTCCAAGCTCGCGGATGGTTTCTTCGGATACGTGATCCGTATGGAGTCTCGGATCCAGATTGATATTGCCTTCGACCACTCGCTTTACCGTCTCGTCCCATTCTTCGTAGCGGCTAAGCGGCTCCATCCAGCGGGCATAGGTTCTTTTATAGGTGACCCATCCGAGTTCGCCCCAGTGTGGCTGAACGTCCGACTTTATCTTTTGTATGTAAGCATCTGATAACTTAATCTGCATTATTTTACTCCTCTCAACTACGTTTCCTGCTCATAGTAACTAGATATTGTGTTAAAGTCAAATACATAATCAATATATAGTATTTTTGGCTTATTCGGTACAATCATGCATGGTTATTGGATTTTCGGTGGGACAGCCTTTGGATACATCAATCCGATTAAATAGAGTGTCACATAATTGTCACTTTGTGAAAATATACCCCATAGACCCTTTATCTGCACAATAACCGTGCAGGCGACAAGGCTTTTATCTGATGGGCGAGGACCAGAGGGTGTAATGGTTTTGCTGCTAGAAATCGATGGCTGCGAAAATAAAATATGAGCTTATTCTTGAAATTGAGAATCATTATCAATAAAATGTGTAGGTGGAGAATAGTCACTTGAGTTTCAACTAATGCTTAAATAAGTACGGGTCTTGAAAGTGAAAGCGGCGTGATTCTGATTAATGAAAGGGCCTTTGCTCCTAGTTTTCTAACTGCATCGGTAGAAGAAAGTATCGTATTCGGGATCCATTGGCAGTGTTTCTTGATAAATACGGCAGACCTTAGTGGAAGATGAGGAAACAATAATGAGAGACCACGAAACTGGGATTGGCGTGAGCAGCAGTAAAATTATTCTGATTGGCGAACACTCGGTTGTTTACGGAAAACCGGCGATTGCTCTGCCTGTTCCGGTCGTGCATGCAGTGACCAAAACAACGCGCTGTCTTGGACCGCTGAGGCTGCAATGCAGCTTCTATAATGGCATTTTGCGTGATGGAACGGATCAGATTGCCGGACTCAGAACGATTATTCCGGCAGTACTGCATATTTTAAAGCGGCCTGAAAAAGATATAACGATCACGATTAACAGTACGATACCTGCCGCGCGCGGCATGGGTTCAAGCGCTGCCGTTGCGATATCAGTGGTGCGCAGCTTATTCAACTATTTTGATACACCACTTGAACGGAACGTGCTGCTCAATCTCGTCGGCGTTTCTGAAAACTATTTTCATGGAAATCCGAGCGGTCTCGATGCGGCCGCAGCCAGCAGTACTCATCCGATTTTTTTTAGGAAAGGAAAAGGAATGGAATGGATTCACCATAAGCTGCACGCTTGTTTGGTCATCGCCGACAGCGGGATAAAAGGGCAGACAAAACATGCAGTCACCACCTTAAAACAACGCCTGCTGCAAAGTGCACCGCTCCAGCGGAAAATAAACCAATTAGGTGTCCTTACTTCAAAAGCAAGAGAAGCTTTGGCGGCGGCCGAAGAAGAAGCCTTGGGATCCATAATGCTGGAAGCGCATTGTCTGCTCCAAGAGCTGGGCGTTAGCCATCCTTCTTTGGATCATTTAGTTGCGGTGGCGATGAAAGATGGGGCGCTTGGCGCGAAGATGACCGGTGGCGGCTGCGGCGGCTGCATGATTGCCCTGGTCAAGGATGTGCGCAAGGCACATGATTTAGCGAAAAAGTTAATCGGTGCCGGCGCATCTAAGACTTGGATTCAGCCGCTTCAGGGCAGAGATTTTCCGGTCAATGCCGGGCTCTTGCACTGATCTGCAACAAGAGAGAAGGAGAGTGAGCACATTGTATGCTGCTGCACGCGCGTATACAAATATTGCTTTGATCAAGTATTGGGGGAAGAAGGACGAACAGTTGATTCTGCCGATGAACAGTAGTTTGTCGCTTACGCTTGATGCATTTTATACGGAAACAAGTGTTGAACCACTGCAAGGGCTGCACGAAGATGAAGTGATGATGGATGGTGTGCTTTTAAGCGGCGCTTCCGTTGCAAAAATCAGCCGTTTTATGAATCTTGTTCGTGAAAAATCGGGAAGGCGCATGTTTGCTCGAATTGTAACGAGAAATCATGTTCCGGTGGCCTCTGGTTTTGCGTCTTCTGCCTCCGGTTTTGCCGCGCTTTCAGCCGCAGCAGCTCGGGCCTATGGCATGGACTGCTCGGGAGTTGCGCTCTCTCGGCTTGCCCGTCGCGGTTCGGGATCGGCTTCGCGTTCGATTTACGGCGGTTTTGTTAAGTGGATGAAAGGAACAGATGATGCGAGTTCTTATGCGGTTCCGGTTGATCCGGCAAAGTGGCCGATTTGCCTCGTGTCTGTTGCTGTGAACAAGCAGCCCAAAAAGATTTCCAGTCGCGAAGGAATGAGGCGAACCGTCAAGACATCATCCTTTTATCCGGTTTGGATCAAAGAGGCGGAAAGGGATCTTGCCAGAATTGAACCGGCGATTCGCAAACACGATTTGGACATGGTCGGCAAAATTGCTGAAGCAAATGCACTGAAGATGCATGCGGCTATGCTGGTAGCGGATCCTCCCTTTACATACTGGGAAGAAGGAACAATAACCGTAATGCGGTGCGCTGTTCATCTGCGCGAGCAAGGCATACCATGCTATTTTACGATGGATGCCGGCCCAAATGTCAAACTGCTTTGCTCGGAAGCAAATGTCGGGCGGATTCTCGAAGATCTATCTGAATTTTTCCCTTCAGAATCCCTGACCGTTGCCCGGCCAGGACCTGGCGTTGACTATTTGAAGAACCCTATTCAATAAAGGAGACATTCACAAATTGTATGGCGTACAATGTGCACCTGGAAAACTTTATATAGCGGGAGAGTATGCGGTTGTTGAACCGGGCTATCCTGCCATCATTGCTGCAGTCGACAAATCCGTCACCGTAACCATTGAAAGAAGAGAAACATGTGGCCGAATTCAATGGGTCAATGCAAAACTCGACTTGAAACGCAGTGCGACAAACCAATGGAACACTGAGGGTGATGTTTCTCCGTTCCGTTTTGTATTATCGGCAATCGAACGAACCGAGCAGTACGTACAAGCGCTCGGAAAACAACTCGGCGTTTATCAACTGACCATCAGCAGTGGTTTGACAAGAACAGACGGTAGAAAATACGGATTAGGTTCCAGTGCTGCTGTGACGGTTGCCTGCACGAAGGCAATCCTTGCTTTCTATGAAATGAAAATTGAGCAACAAATCGTATTCAAGCTGGCTGCCCTTGCACATCTTTCCGTTCAAGGAAACGGATCATGTGGGGATATTGCTGCCGGCGTTTATGGCGGCTGGATTGCCTATACCTCATTTGATCGTAAATGGCTGGCAGCGTTCGTTTCTTCAAAAAAAGATTGGCTGCCGCTACTCAAGATGGATTGGCCGAAGTTATCGATTCAGCCGCTTGTGCTTCCCGCAAATCTGCACTTAATTGTCGGATGGACAGGCATACCCGCCGCAACAGCCAAGCTCATTGATCGGGTGGAAAAAGCAAGACGCGGTCAGGAAAAAGGCTACCAGCACTTTTTGAAGCAAAGCAAAGCCTGTGTAGAAAAAATGATCGCCGGTTTTTTAAACCCGCAACCCGAGCTAATTTTGGAAGGGATTCGCGAAAATCGCAGGATTCTTGCTCAATTATCCAAGCTGTGTGGGGTCTTCATTGAAACCGATAAATTGCATCAGCTCTGCAGCATTGCCGAAAAGAATCGAGGTGCAGCAAAAACATCGGGTGCCGGCGGAGGCGATTGCGGCATCGTTCTTGCTGACCAGGAGACCGATCAGAAGGCACTAATCAAAGCATGGAAAGACCATGGAATTACTCCGCTTGCTCTGTATGACAGAGAGAGGTAAAAGGAAGAAGGATCGTGAGATGGAATCGCGTAAAGATCAGCATGTCCGACTATTTCAGGAAACCCACCAGAAGCATACGAATGATTTTGATTCTGTAAAATTCATCCATGATGCGCTGCCGGAAATGAGTCTTAGGCAGGTTACTTACACAACGGATCTGTCTTTCGGCAGTTGGCCGGTTCCTTTTTTTATCAATGGTATGACTGGGGGAAGCCAGAAGACAAAGAAGATCAATGAATGTCTGTCAAAAGCCGCGGCAGCAACGGGGCTTGCGGTTGCATCCGGCTCGCAGAAGGCGGCTTTAAGAGATCCGGAATTGTGCGACACTTTTCAAGTGCTGCGCCGCGTCAACCCCGATGGATTTATTTTTGCAAATATCGGTGCTGAACTCGATGAGGAACAAGCGAAACGTGCAGTTGATATGCTGGAAGCGAATGGGTTGCAAGTGCATTTAAATGCCCCGCAAGAAATCGTAATGCCTGAAGGTGATCGCGATTTTTCTTCATGGCTAAAAAATCTGGAAAGGATTGTTCGCGCTGTTGATGTTCCTGTTGTCGTGAAAGAGGTGGGGTTCGGGATGAGCCGGGCGACTTATCAGAAGCTGATCGATGCAGGTATCGCGGCCATTGATGTTGCCGGTAACGGAGGGGTAAATTTTATCGCGATTGAGAATCTTCGCCGCGAGCGGGCACGATTTGACTACTTACAAGACTGGGGTCAATCGACGGTCATCTCGATGCTTGAAGCGCAGCCTTATATTGATCAGACGGTCTTCTTTGCGTCCGGAGGAGTGCGCAATCCGCTGGATGTTCTAAAAGCTCTTGCACTTGGGGCCCGTGCGGTCGGTATTTCAGGAACCTTTCTTCATACCGCACTCGCGGAAGGCAAGGATGGACTGATTGCCCAGATTGACGAATGGAAAGAACAAATGAATCAGATTATGCTGCTTCTTGGCTGTCCGACTGTACAGGCACTTCGGAAAAAGAATCTGATCCTGAGCGGTTCCCCTTTCGAGTGGGCACGTCTAAGAGGACCACGGCCCGAAGCGCTGGCTACCCGTTCAGCTACGTGAAATGGACACGGTCTTACGTACACGGCGCCTGTTGCTGCGTCTTAAATCAGAAAGGAGAATGGCTACCCATGACTGCACGTTCAAAAAAGGATTCCGAAATGATTGAAATTTGGGATGATGTCGTCCGGATCAAGGATCTTGTCCTCGCGATTGCGATCAACAGCATCACAACATTAGGCGGCTATTTTGCTGCACCAAACCATGCGCCGATGCCGCTCTTGTTTGGTTTAATCGGGGCAGTTATCGGGTTTATTATTTGCTCACTCTTCATTAAACCGAAACGTATTTTTGAAGAGACGGAAAGTGGGGAATAATGGATGGACCTTGTCCTTTTAGCAGAAATGATCGCTGCAGCTGTTGCAGCTGCACTTATATATACAATTATTGGCATCATCCCGGGAACGGACGAAACGGCCGTTCTGGTGCCCGTCACGCTTATCTTGGTGCTCACCGGTGTTCAACCCGTCATTGTCCTCTGCTTTTTTATTTCAGCTGTGATTGCCAACAACCTCATGGATGCGGTACCTGCCGCAATTGCCGGGATTCCCGGCGGTGTCATGGCAAGTCCGCTCGTGGACCATGCGCAGTTGCTTAAACGAAAGGGAATGGCCGACCGGTCGCTGCGCAAAATGGCCGCGGGTTCGCTGATCGGCGTACTGGTCAGTGTTCCGGTCAGTCTGCTGCTTGCACGAAGTCTGATCCCGCTTGCCGAAGCAATTAAAGCGTACGCTGACCCACTCTTCTTTGCCGGCACTGTTTTACTTGCCTTGCTGAGTAAGAATAAGTTGCTGGCACTTGCCTCGATTCTCCCTTTCACACTGCTCATTGAAGGGCTGCGCTATCTCTATTGGGGCATCGGCATTGTACCGAGAGGAACAACGGTGTTCATCTCGTTCTTTCTTGGCATAACGATTGGACCGGTCATTCTGACACTGTTTGAGTTGCTGAATAAAGAGAAAAGAGAATGTCTGAAGTGTGATCAACCGCGCAGGATTACCCTTCAGAAAGTACCCTTCGAATGGAAATCGCTCAATCCGTTTCGTGCGTTGAAAAAACAGGAATGGATCACAAGTGCCGGAGCTTCATTGATCAGCTGTTTTACGTTTATTCTTAGCCCGGTCGGGATGACAACGCTGCTTGGCGAACTCTTTTCAAAACGGACGCAAGATCCGGTTGATCGGTCGGTGCTTGCAATCGCAACGATGAATGCACTGGCAAACGCGACCTATCTTTCCGGGACGCTGATCCCGCTGATCGCATTAGGCATGCCCCTGTCTCCGGTTGCCATAGGGCCTGCTCATGCGCTGTTTGACGCACCGCCGGTCTTTACTGCCACGCACAATATGCACCATATCTTTTCGCAGACTGATTTCATTTTGGCGACAGTGATTGGCGCCGGCGTTGCCCTCATTATCACGTATACGCTGGCAATCAACTATGCACAATCGATTTGTGCCTTTGTGTTCAAACGGATTCCCCACGAAGCAATACTCGGCTTGTTTTGTGCTTTCGTTCTCCTGCTTGCGTATATGGATGCGGGTTGGATGAATATCGGCGGTGTTATGCTGATCGGACTTTTTTCCGGTCTGCTTCACCGCTGGGGCGTCGGTTACGGGATATTATTTATGGTCTTATATGCGGCGCCATGGCTCGTTTCGAGCTTGTGATTATGATCCATTCGCTCGCCGATACGAGCGCTGGGCGCAGGGATGAACATCGATTTCTGATTGAATTGAATGGGTCCATAATTTTAGCGGATGAAACATAGGTTATTCTCATATTTTGGAGGCGACGAAGATGACTGCGTTAAAAGATATTTTTAATCGAATAAAAGCGGATCCTGAAAATAGTCATTTCACAAATAAAAATATCGAACCACTCTACTATGCCGCTCCGACGGCAAAGCTGTTAATCATCGGCCAGGCACCGGGTGAGATCGCGCAAAATACAAAGATAATGTGGAACGATCGAAGCGGCGTGCGTTTGCGAGACTGGATGGGTGTGTCAGAAGATACTTTCTATAATTCGGGAAAAATTGCCGTGCTCCCGATGGATTTTTATTTCCCCGGCAAAGGAAAGAGCGGCGATTTGCCGCCGAGAAAGGGATTCGCTTCAAAATGGCATGATCAAATCATTAGGGCGATGCCGGATATAGAGTTAACCCTATTAGTCGGCTCCTATGCACAAAGGTACTACCTGAAGACGCGTTCAAAAATGACGTTGACTCAGACTGTTAAAGATTATCGCAGTTATTTACCTAACTATTTTCCATTGGTTCATCCGTCACCGCGGAACTATATTTGGATAAAAAGAAATCCTTGGTTTGAGGACGAAGTCTTACCGGATTTAAAGAAGTATGTTAACCGAATTCTATCAGATCGGTAAGTGATGATTGAAACGATACCGAATGCATGTTGATTCGAGCGGTGGTTGATAGTCCTAAAAATGCTGAAGGAATAGATGCCGTTGATGATGTACAGCCGCATAGCGGATGAGCGATGCTTTATTCGAATCGCAAACGTTCAAGGCGGTGAGGCGGATGTTTCAAAAGTCCGTTTTTGACTTTGGGACGCTTTTTTAGAGGAATAAATGAGAATCAGGCGGCGGGTTGCGAGATTTCTGCGGGAACCGCGAGCAACCGGTGTGCAGTATTCATTTAGTGTGGACCCCTTAGGGAGTGGGACCTATGTTGAAAACGATTAATCCAAATGACAAACGGAATAATGCATGAAAACAGTGGGTTAATGCACGAAAAGGTTGTTTCAATGCACGAAAAAGCGAGCGCAATGCACGGAAAACCAAGTCAATGCGTGAACCAGAACCCTTCCATTATTGATGGCGAGATGTATGCGAAGCCTTTCTCGGTAAGGATGGAAAAATAAAAAAATTGAATTCCTGTACAGCAAGAACTCAATCCTTTTTGTCACGCACAGAATACACAATCGCTTCTCTGTGCTCTTTATTGCCAAGTGCATATACCTTCTGGCTATCTTCTTCTTCAAAAAAATGAAACGGCACTTTTCGGTTATAGTCATAGGGAAAGCCGCCCAGCAGAACGATGCCGTCGGTATATTTCAGATCTTCATCCAAATAGGGATCAAATAAATAGAGATAATGGTTTGTCGTGTCCACCTTTGTTGTTAGTACATAATGTTCGCCGCCGTAGTTTAATCGGAGAATGGCAGCACCGCCGTTTTTAATCGCAGCAATGATTTCGCTGCCTTCGCCTAAATGAACACGCTCGCCTGCATAATAGTTTCCTGTGATGGGCAGTCCTTTAATTGGTCCGTTGTGATTCAGCCATTGGGCGATAAACTTCATTGCCGCTTTCGAAGTGCCGCTCTTGCCGACTTCACCATCTGGGTTATATGTATCAAGGGAATAGGTGGTAATAGCTTTGATCACGTCAGGCGGAACCACTTCTCGTGGAAAGAGGTAGTTCATTGTATTCAATAGAGTTACTGTGCCGCAGTCATAGTCAGACATCTGATAATATAGTGGCGTCTTCATGCGATCCCCTCACTTATAATGATTATTTGGATCAAAGCTGTCGCGGAGTGCGTCACCGATGAAGTTGATGGCGAGCACGAGCAAGATGATCACAATACCTGGTGGAAGCCAGAGCCATAGCTTTTCAGTCAGGATGGTTAAATTCTCTGCGCCATTTAGCATATTGCCCAAGCTGGCGGTCGGCGGCTGAATACCCATGCCAAGAAAACTAAGCGCTGCTTCATCAAGAATGGAGTAAGCCATTACAGATGTCGCATAGATTAAGACTGGTGCGATCGCATTAGGCAGTATTTCTGAAAAAAGAATGTAGGTCTTAGGCAATCCCGCCAGCTGATCGGCTTTAATAAAATTGGTTTCCCGAAGTGAAAGAACGCTGCTGCGTACAAGTCGTGCAATCCCTGGCCAGTCGACAAATCCGAGAATGAGAATAATCGAAAGTAAACCGGGCTTGAAGATTGCAGCGGCAACAAGAACTAAGAGAATATAAGGAAACGACATCACCATATCTGTCAGTCCCATTAACGCCGCGTCAAGCTTTCCGCCAAAGAAGCCTGCCACGAGGCCGATTACAATACCAATCATCGAAGAAATAATGGTTACAGATACACCGACAAACAGAGAAATTTTGATTCCATAAATTAGCCGGCTTAGAACATCTCTCCCGATTTGGTCGGTTCCCAACCAGTGCTGCATTGAAGGAGGGGAAGAAAATGATCCTGTAATGTCATTGGGAGAATAAGGCGTAATCATGAAACCAAAAAGGGCAATCAAAGCAAAAATGATGACTACGATCACACTGACATAGGCGAGTTTATGTTTCCAGAAAGCATGTGTACGCAAGCGTTTTTGAAATTTCTTTTGAATGAGTGCTTCCATTTTTACCTCTTATAGATTATTTGAAAGTTATTGTCGGATCCACCGCTGCATAAAAAATATCGGTTAATAAATTGGTGATAAGCACAACTATAGCTGTTAACAGGCAGACGGCCATAATGACAGGATAATCATGATTTAGTACCGCTGTCATGGTTAAAAGACCTAATCCAGGCCAAGAAAAAATCTGCTCAATAATCACGGTACCGCCAAACAACAGTGGAATTTGCATGCCAATCACCGTGATAATGGGGATCAGCGCATTTTTTAATGCATGTTTATTAATGACCAGAAATCGACCAAGACCTTTAGCCTTGGCCATCAGTAGATAGTCCTTTTGCAGGATTTCCAGCATGGCAGAACGGATATAGCGAACGTTGCTTCCTACTGTTGCGACAACCAATACACTGACAGGCAAAAGCATATGACTAAGCACATCACCAATGCGTGTTGTGCTGCCGAGCTCACTCATCCCACTGGAGGGGAGCAAACCTAATTTGACTGTGAAAAGATAAATCAGGACTAAAGCGAGAAAGAAGCTCGGGATGCTCGTTCCAATAAAGGATGCTGTGACAATAGTGTAGTCTTTCCGTGAATATTGATGTGTTGCGCTGTAAATGGCAATAGGAATCGAGAGCGCAATACTAATGAAAAGAGCACTGCCCATGATCAGCAGTGTGGGTCCGACATGGCTGGCGATTAAATCCGATACAGGCTGAAAACTTTTATAGGAATAGCCGAAATTTCCATGGAGCACTTGATTGAGCCACACGAAATATTGGACATAGAAAGGCTTGTTTAATCCGTATTCAATTGCCTTCGCATTCACAGCGGCTTGAGAGATCTTAGGCCCATGGATCATTTCCAGTGGATTACCCGCATAGCTCATGAACAGGAAGTCAATGACTGTAATACCCATGAGAATCGGAAGAGCAAATAGAATTTTTTTTATGACATATTTTCTCATAGTCCTTTTCCCTTCAGAATGGAGGATTTCACATAATGACTCGTGTGCCGATCAATAAGCTTGAGTGGTGAATCATCATCTGCGTTCCAAAGCCCATGAGCGTTTGCTTCCGATTTCATCGATTTAACGAGAGGACTCGCGATTGGAATCGCATCTTTTAAGACTTTGGTATAGGGATGAACAGGATGACTGAACAGTTCGGCGGATTCAGCAATTTCAAGAATTCGCCCTTTATTCATCACGGCAATCCGATCACTTACGTAGCTAACGGCACTGAGCCCGTGACCAATAAAAAGCATTGATAGATTTAGTTCGTCTCTTATATCTTTAAGTAAATTTAAAATCTGGGCTTGAATGGAAACATCAAGCGCTGAAACGGGTTCATCACAGATTAAGAGCTCCGGTTTAAGCGATAGAGTGCGAGCGATGCCGATTCTCTGCCGCTGCCCTCCCGAAAATTCGTGCGGGTATTTATCTTTTGAATTTCTGGAAAGACCGACAAGGTTAAGTAGATGGTCAATATATGCATCGACTTCATGCTTTGGAACGATATGGTTCACCAAGATAGGTTTTGCTAGAATAGTAAAGACATTTTTCCTCGGATTTAAAGAAGAGTAAGCATCTTGAAAAATCATCTGTATCTTCACTCGGTTCGCTTTCTTTTCTTTAGGCGTGAACGTCGTCGTATCTTTGCCGTAAAACTGGATAATCCCTGATGTAGGCTTTTCCAATCCGACAATTTGCTTGCCTACGGTTGTCTTTCCGCTGCCTGACTCGCCGACAAGTCCCAATATTTCTCCTTTATTGATCTCGAAGGATACATCGCACGCGGCATGGACAACAGCTTTCGTAAAAAATGAGGCGGACTGAACCTTATAGATTTTATTGAGTTTAATGATTTTCAATACACTATCGTTACCCATCATTGTTCTCCATTCAGCAATTCTTCCGCATAGTGGCAACGTACATACGATCCCTGTATTTTTCTAAATGGTTGGACATTTTGCACACATGCCGGTCGTCTGAACGAACATCGATCAGCAAAACGACATCCTTTTATCTGGTAATATGTTTCTGGTACAACACCTTTTATTGGTTCAATTATCTTTGATTTTGAAAGCGCGACATCAGGAATCGACTGAAGAAGCGCTTTTGTATAGGGATGTTTCGGGTACAGGAAAATGTCGTTCACTTTTGCTTCTTCAATGATTTGTCCTGCGTACATCACTGCCACTCGATCCGCCATCTGGGCCACGACGCCCATATCATGAGTAATTAAGATCAGAGCCATATTTCTTTTTCTTTTTAATTGATCGAGAAGATTCATGATTCCAGCTTGAATGGTAACATCCAATGCCGTTGTCGGTTCGTCGGCGATCAGAACCTTAGGATTGCACGCCAGTGCGATGGCTATAAGCACGCGTTGCCTTTGTCCCCCAGACAATTCGTGAGGATACTTTTTTAAGATCAATCCATAATCAGAAAGACCTACTTGGTTCAGTAGGTCAATCACTCGTTCTTTTTTCTCTCTGCCGGAACATTTAAGATGGGCATCAATGATTTCTTCTATTTGGGTTCGGATAGTGAATACAGGATTGAGACTTGTCAACGCATCTTGAAAAATCATGCTGATCTGATTTCCACGGATCTTATCCAGCTTGTGATCCGTGAGACGCTGTAATTCCTGATTCTCAAATTTGATTGATCCGGAAGTAACCTTGCCGTTGTTTTTTAATAATCCTAAAACAGAAAGCATGGTGATACTTTTACCGGACCCTGATTCGCCGACCAGACACAACGTCTCGCCCTTATCTACATGCAAACTGACATCGTGAACAAGAGTCCGCTCTTCGGAATGAACGGTATAGGTGGTTTCCAGATGTTTGATTTCAAGCAAATGATCCATTGAAACTCATTCCTTTATTTACAAGCTTATTTTTTCCATTCCCATTTTTCAATCGTGTTGAAGGAACCGTAGATATGCGGTTGAGCATTTTTGAGATCCTTATTATAAGCGCCTAGCGAACGTAAAATATATGCTGAGTAAACAGGAACATCTTTTTGAACGATTTTATTAATGTTGCTGTACAGCGTTTTTGTTTCTTCTGTATTCTTCGCCGATTGAATCTTAGAAAGATTTGCTGCTAGTTGACTATTTTTATACTGCGGCCAGTCTCCATCACTGTTGACGATCCAATCAACATCCGGGTAAGGATCGATTGGGGATAGCGTATATTGAACGGCGAACAAATCGAATTGATGCTTTGAAGCTTTGGTCAGAAGGTTGGACAGATCTTGAGTCTGTACATTCACTTTTATACCAATTGTCTTCAGATTTGCTGCGATAATATCGGCTGCTTGGACAAAGGTGCTGTCACCAGAATTGACGAGAAAAGTCAATTCCTTCGATTTGTCCCAATGCGCTTCTTCAACGAGTTTTTTTGCCTTTTTCAAATTGAATGCGGCCGGTTTGATCGATGAGTCAAAATACGGGCTGTATGACGAAAGGAATCCATCAACGATCTCACCATTTCCATGCAGCAAACTCTTCACTATTTCTTCACGATTGGACGCCAGTTGAATTGCCCGTCTAATACGAACATCGGAAATCGTTTTAGTATTTATTGAAACGAGCTGATTGGTGAGCGGCTGCTCCAGTACTGTTTTTACGTTGCCTAATTTTTGAACGTTTTTATAATCTTCTTGTGGGAATACACCTAATGTTTGTTGCACAAAATCAATTTCACCGGATTTAAGTCCAGAGTACAACTGGCTTGATGGCACAATTTTTATGTTCAGATTTTTGATTTTCGGAGCGCCTCTCCAGTAGTCTTCATTTGCAGTATAGGAGATGTAATGATTGGAATCATATTTTGTTAGCCTGTAGGGACCACTGACGACAGTTGGTTTATTGAACCAGCTGTATTTGCCCAATTGATCAGGGCTGACATCTTGTAATACATGCTTTGGAATGGTAAATAGATAGCGCCCAATTGTATTGTCAAAGGTTGCGATCGACAGTGGGGCTTTTGTAACGAATACTACTGTTTTGCTGTCTATCTTTTTCACGCCGGCAATGCTTTTTGCTCCATCCGGAGAGTTTCCGCTATCGTTAAATCCTTTTAGCACGGCATAACCGCCTATATTTACATTTCCAACCTTAGGATTGGTTAATCTCAGCACCGAGAAGATCACGTCATCTGCCGTAATTGCTTTGCCGTCCGACCATTTTGCTTTTTTATTAATTTTGACGGTAAAGGTCCGATTGTCTTTTGTTGTCACGCTGTCCGCTAACTGACCGACAACATTCAGTTTGCTGTCAAGCTCAATTAATGGCAGAAAATTGAGCCCGATGGCATATTTCCCTAGTTCAGTTAGATCCACGAGCAACGGATTGATCGTGGACAAGGAATCCGTTGCACCGATTGTGACTGTGTTTTTATTGACTTTAGTACTGCTGCTTTTTTTGTCGGACGCACTTCCGCATCCCGAAAGCGTCAAAATAATTAATAGAAAAGATAAAGCTA
This sequence comes from Sporolactobacillus caesalpiniae, assembly GCF_040513385.1. NCBI lineage: Bacteria > Bacillati > Bacillota > Bacilli > Caryophanales > Sporolactobacillaceae > Sporolactobacillus > Sporolactobacillus caesalpiniae. The sequence continues at coordinate 335,840 of NZ_JBEVCB010000004.1, read as the reverse complement.
GAATCATTCCTTTTTTTAAATTCATGGATACTCCCCCTCGTCTCTGTAATGAAATAAACGAACTAGCCTAGGCGTTCAATTTTTAACGTATAGAAACAGCCGCTTTTCACAGAATCAGAAAAGCAGCTGTTTTCGCTGTCTCTTCTTATCTGCCAGAATTTAATCTGCAGGAATTGACACCATGCACAGTGTGCTGGTTGTCGGGTTTCATTGGGCCAGTCCCTCCACCACTCTTGATAAGACCTTTAGTGTTCAATTTTAATAAAGGTGATGTAAAACGTTCTTACAACACATTCCCAGACGCGTTCCGGGAGTTCGTTACGATGATCATTAGATATAATTCATACTAATCCTATGTCAATTAAATTTTATCGAATTACTTGGTTTAAAAAGTGTAAGTGACATAAAATTGTAATATTTTCTTTGTTTGAGTATTCAATTGGTGAGTACGGAACAACCTGAACTGAATAAGTTGAGGCGTTTTTTTGGTAAGTGAATTAGGAAGGGATCGGAAATCGAGTTGTTTCAAGGGCAAGAAAGCGGGTGTCCCCAAAGTCCGTTTTTGACTTTGAGACACCATACATAAATTATGAATCAAGAGCACAGGTGTGAGACTCATACACGGGATCAGCGAATCAAGGGAGACCCCGCAGTTCATGGGTATTAAGCGAGGAGATTTCCGGGTCGGCCGTGGAAAGCGAGCAACCGGAGCGCAGTATAAGAGTTGTTATACAGACAGCCTCTGTTCCATATAGGATGTGTATCGTTCATTTTAGTTAGCAATGTGATCCAAAAGATAACTTATATCTGTGATGATCAGTTTTCGATTCTTGACCATCAGCGCGCCGTCACGTTTTAACTCACCAAGCATTCGATTGACGCTGCTGCGCGCACTGATACCGCAGAAGCCGGCGATGTCATCATTTGTTAACATGAAATCAATCAAAATCCCCTCACGCACTTTGCGCCCGAATAAATCAATCAGACTGTAAATAAAGGCGCAAACCGCGCCTTTTTTTCCATTCATGATCATTCGCTGGGAACGGAAAATATTCTCCGATAATTTCTTACGATAATAGCTTTTGATATAGTTCTGCAGCTCCGGTGTCGCATTGACATATTTCCAAAAGGTGACGCGATCCACTTGATAGAAAGTCGCTTCGTTGGATTCCACACGTACATTGAATGGCTGTTCCGTAAACTTGGAAACCTCATCTCGAAGCAACGAGATAACATCCGGTTTTACGATATAAGAGAGATTAAATTCGCGTCCATCTTGAAGAATAATGCTGTTTTTTATAATGCCCTTCTTGAGAACATACGTATACCGTTCTTCAAGGCCGTGATAAGTCAGATAGGTGTGTCTACTTTTGTTAATTGTCGGTACATTGTGTGCGTCCAGAAAATTAATTAAATATTCGATTTCACTTAATACCATGGATTTTTCCTTCCCATCACAATCATTCAAGTTGAAAAACAGAGATACAATTGTTACATTTAACTCTATTTTAACGGTTTTTCACCTAATGTTTGTCACAAATAAAGTGAACATTTGTTAACTTTTTTTGATGATTGCATACGGAACGGACAGCCTTTTTGTTTTGATTTATAACAGATGGTGCACGTAGAAAAGGTTGTGTGACCTGGTGATGCGCATGTCACGTGTCACTTTTTCTCATACTAAGGATCACGAATCTTTGATACTTGCTTCTTTGTAACGCAAAAAGATCTGAAAAGAGGGCTGTTATTTTATGGTTAGCATTGAACTTCCTTATGACAAAACAACAATCGAGGCTAATCTGCCCGATCACAATTATGCAGGCAAATTAGTATCCCAAGCAGCAACTTACCACACAGATCGATCGGAAAACGAGATCGTCGAGGATTCGCTTAATCATCCAATTGGATCTGCGTCTTTGGAAGAACTGGCCAAAGGCAAGAAAAATATCGTGATTATCAGCTCGGATCACACGCGTCCGGTTCCGTCGCACATTATTACACCGATCCTTTTGCGACGGTTACGTGAAGCGTCTCCAGATGCGCGCATCCGTATTCTTGTTGCGACTGGCTTCCACCGTCCGTCCACTCGCGCTGAACTTGTTAACAAATATGGACAAAAAATTGTCGATGAAGAAGAAATCGTGATGCATATCTCGACCGATGACGCGGCGATGGTTAAAATCGGCCAGTTGCCGTCCGGAGGTGACTGCATCATCAATCGAATCGCCGCCGAAGCCGATTTGCTGCTTTCGGAAGGATTTATTGAATCGCATTTTTTCGCCGGATTTTCCGGAGGACGCAAATCCGTGCTTCCAGGTGTTGCTTCCTACAAAACGATTATGGCCAATCACTCCGGTCCGTTTATTGATTCAGACAAGGCGCGTACCGGAAATCTGAATCACAATCCGATTCACAAGGACATGGTCTACGCGGCACGCACAGCAAATTTAGCATTTATCGTGAACGTTGTTCTTGATGAAGATAAAAAAATTATCGGGTCATTCGCTGGAGATATGGAAGAGGCACATCGAGAGGGCTGCAAATTTCTTCGCGAATTGTCCAGTGTAACGAAAATTGACTGTGACATCGCTATTTCTACGAATGGCGGCTATCCTCTGGATCAGAACATCTATCAGGCAGTAAAAGGGATGACCGCGGCAGAGGCGACAAACAAAGAAGGCGGCACGATTATCATGGTTGCCGGCTGCCGAGACGGACATGGCGGTGAAGGCTTCTATCATAATCTCGCGGATGTTTCCGATCCGAAGGAATTCTTGGATCGCGCCATCAATACACCGAAACTGAAAACGATTCCGGATCAATGGACGGCTCAGATTCTGGCACGGATTCTTGTCCATCATCATGTAATTATGGTTTCTGATTTGGTCGATCCCGGACTGATTACCGGCATGCACATGGATCTCGCCACTTCTCTTGATCAGGCACTTGAAATGGCCTACGCGCGCGAAGGCAAGGACGCTAAGATAACCGTCGTTCCTGATGGACTGGGTGTCATTGTCCAATAAGGGTTTCGGTAAAAGAGGAGAGGTGGACAGAAAATGGAAAAGGACGAACTGCATGCGCTGTTTCAAGATATTGCTGAACCTAGTCAAGCCGCGACACGTGGAAAAGACAGCGGTTTTGCGGATCTCGGTTTTGCGAAGGTTGACCTGACGCGCAAGCAGCGCAATGGCTATCCGGAAGTGATTTACGGCGAAGGGAAAACGACGGAACAAATCATCGGCATCATTGAGACAATGCGCAAGCAGACGGTGAACATTTTATGTACGCGCCTCTCCTCAGAAAAATTTGAACAGATAAAAAAAGTTGAGCCGGATGCTGTTTATTACAAAGAAGCACGCTGCGCGCTCGTGAATCGTGCTGAAGTGAAGAAAACCAGCAGCTATATCGCGATTGTGACCGCCGGGACCTCTGATATTCCAGTTGCCGAAGAGGCGGCTGTAACCGCGGAAGCCTATGGAAACCGTGTGGAACGAATTTATGATGTCGGTGTTGCCGGTATTCATCGGCTGTTTGCCCGTTTGGATGTCATTCGCGCAGCCAAAGCTGTGATTGTCATTGCCGGTATGGAAGGCGCGCTCGCCAGTGTTGTCGGCGGCTTGATTGACAAACCGCTGATTGCTGTGCCGACAAGCGTCGGCTACGGCACCAACTTAAAAGGAGTGACGGCGCTACTCACGATGCTCAACAGCTGCGCGTCGGGAATCACCGTGGTGAATATTGACAATGGCTTTGGCGCCGCCTACTCAGCAAGCATGATTAATCATTTGTAAAATGGCTTTGGCCCGCATGGAGGAATGAGATGAGAACTCTTTATTTAGATGCTTTTTCGGGAATTAGCGGTGATATGTTCATTGGCGCATTGCTTGATCTTGGCGTTGATTTTGACCGGTTTCAATCGGAGCTTGCTAAATTGCATGTCGGTGATTACCAGCTTCACAATGAGCGTCTTGCGAAAAACAGTATATACGGTACAAGCTTTGACGTCGAATTGAATCATGAAAAGGATCACGGATTTATTGAGCATCATGACCATCATGATGTGCGGCATTTGAGCGACATTTGCGCCCTTATCGATTCAAGCGGCTTATCCGTAAAAATCAAGAAACAATCGATTGCCGTTTTTACTGAGATCGCCAAAGCGGAAGCGGCCGTCCATCAGATGCCGTTGGCGGATGTCCATTTTCACGAGGTCGGAGCCTTGGATTCGATTGTCGATATTGTCGGCTGCTTTGTCGCACTTGACTTATTAGGCGTCGACGACGTGTGCGCGTCTGCACTGAGCGATGGTTCTGGTTTTATTCAGGTCGCACACGGGCAGATGCCGGTACCGGTTCCTGCTGTTATGCAGATGCGTATCGGCACCGCGATCCCAATTAAACAGCGCACGGATATTCAGACTGAACTCATAACGCCGACTGGAATGGGTCTCGTTAAGGAGATCGTCAGTCATTTCGGATCCATTCCGGAAGATGCAATCCTGCTCAAGACCGGATACGGGTTCGGCAAGCGCGAAACGGGATCCTTTAACGCACTGCGCGCGCTGCTCTTTGACACGAAAAAAAGCAGGCAAACGGTGAACACGGATCATGATGCGGTGCTGCTGATCGAAGCAAATCTAGATGATCAAAGCGGAGAGTCACTTGGCTTTGCGATGGATCTGCTGATTGAGGCAGGTGCATTCGATGTGTTCTTTACACCGATTTACATGAAGAAAAATCGGCCGGCATGCAAGCTCTCTGTACTTTGCGCGCCTGAAGAACGTGACACCTTTGTTAATCTGCTGCTGAGACACACCGCTACCATTGGTGTTCGCTATCAAGTGATGCAGCGCTCAATCATGAAGCGCCAATTTAAAAAGATAGAAACGAAGTTTGGAACGATTCGCGTGAAGGCTGCCAGCCGTGATGATGTGATCAAGCAGACGCCTGAGTATGATGACTGCGCGCATGCTGCGCGTGTGCACAAGGTCAGCTTGGCAGAGGTAGAACAAGAAGTGCAGCTTCAACTGGCAAAATTAGAAAATCAATAAGAGAATAACCGTGTTTGGAGGACAGGATTGTGATGCATCAACTCGTTGCAGAATTTTTAGGGACGGCATTAATGATTGTTTTTGGTGTTGGCGTACACTGCTGTGAGGTGCTGAATACATCAAAATATCAGAATTCCGGCCACATTTTCGCCATTACAACTTGGGGTTTCGGTATTACCATCTCTTTATTCATTTTCGGAGATGTCTGTATTAATCCTGCGATGGTTGTCGCTCAAGCCGTTCTTGGCAATATTCCATGGACAAGCGTCGTTCCATTAAGCCTTGCAGAAGTGCTCGGCGGTATTTTCGGTTCCATTGTTGTCTTTGTCGCTTATTATGATCAATTCAAGGCTTCTAAAGACATTGATCGGATTAAAATCCGCAACATCTTTTCGACCAATCCGAATGTGCGCTCTTTGCCGCGCAACTTTTTCGTCGAATTCATCGATACATTTATTTTTATTACGGCGATCCTGGCTATCGCGACAATTAAAACTCCGGGCATTGTACCGATTGGGGTCGGCCTGCTTGTGTGGGCCATCGGCATGGGCATGGGCGGACCGACAGGATTTGCCATGAACCTCGCACGCGACATGGGACCGCGTATTGCCCACGCCATTCTGCCGATTCCGGGCGGTAAAGCGGACAATGATTGGCAATACGGAATTATCGTTCCGGGCATTGCGCCGTTCTTAGGCGCTGCATGTGCCGCGCTTTTCGTCCGAGGTTTTCTCGGACTATGACCATGCTGTCATTAATACAAATAACATTAAAAAGGAAGGTAATTAGTCATGAGTACGTTAACTGAAAAAAAACAGGCGCTTGTTGATCAATTAAAAAAAATGAATCGTGTGGTTGTTGCGTTTTCCGGAGGCATTGACAGTACACTCGTTTTGAAAATGGCGCTGGATACGCTGGGCAAAGACAATGTGCTCGCCGTTGTTGCCAACTCCGAACTTTTTACGAATGAAGAGTTCGACAAAGCCGTTTCTTTGGCAAATGATCTTGGTGCTGTGGTTAAGGGAACTGAGCTCAATTATTTGTCTGAAGAACACATCAAGCACAACACACCGGACAGCTGGTACTACGCAAAGAAAGGCTTCTACGCGCGCATGAACGAGATCGCGGCGGCTGTTGGCTTTAAATTTGTACTGGACGGTATGATCAAGGATGACGAAAGCGACTTCCGCCCAGGTTTGCGTGCTCGGACAGAAGCCGGTGCACGAAGCGTTCTGCAGGAAACAGGTTTCTATAAAACCGATGTGCGCGCCCTGGCAAAATTGGTAGGTCTGAACAATTGGAACAAAGTTTCTTCATGCTCTGTTTCTTCTCGATTCCCTTATGGAACAACACTGACGCTGGAAAAAATCGAAAAAGTGATGAAGTCGGAAAAATATCTTCGCGACCTCGGTTTTCCGGTTGTCCGTGTCCGCGATCATGGGGAGATTGCCCGCGTTGAGGTTCCGTCAGAACGGTTAAACGACTTGCTTGAGTTGAACGATAAAGTCAGCAAAGCACTCACGGGCTTCGGCTTCCGTTACGTGACGCTTGATCTGAGCGGCTTCCGCAGCGGACGGATGAACGAAACCCTTTCAGCAGAAGAACGCAAGGCATTCGTTTCTTAAGTACAGGGTCATCAATGAGCGACTGAAGTTTTCGTTTGTCGGGAATGGAAGCGGAGGTGCGCGGTGCGCCCGCGGCAAGCGAGTAACCGAAGCGTTGATTCAGAACAATAAAGACACGAACCAATGCTATATATAATGAGGAATTTTCTCTTACTTTAAAGGAACTTTCGCTAAGTGGGCTTGCTTGTTTTTTTTACAAGTTAAGAAAGTACAGCGTTTTGCCTTGCCGGTACGACGATAAGGTCATAAGATTCGGGTGTGGGCGATCAGGTAAGCAAGCGCCCGATCTGAGAAATAAACGGAAAAATTCCGCTTAATTAGAAAATGCATGAAAAAATCGCTTAAATAGACGGAGAAATTCCGCTTATCGAATCGAAAAACGTGAAAATAGAGGGTTTTTCCGTGCATAAGCGGAAAAATTACCCTTATTTACCGGTGAAACAAGCGCCATGATGCATATAAGCGGAAAATCTCCGCTTATTTTATTCCGGCCGCGTTACTGAATTAAGTCCACCGCATCCTGCGGAAGTAAGGATCGGGCTTGCCCGGTTTTTCTAATTTGCAAGATAAGAAAGTTTATTATTTTGCACGTTTTCAAACCAATAAACCAGTGTCTTGTCCGAGAATCAAAGCGGAGGTACGAGACGCCTGCGGGAGCGTCTTTGTTGATCGCGTGCCAGCGAGACCCCGCAGATTTCTGCCTGTTTGAGGAGGCTCGCGGTGCGCCCGCGGCAAGCGAGTAACCGAAGCGACGATTCAGCACTGAAAAGACACAAAACCATCACACATGGCTGGAGATTAAGGACCGGGCTGTGCCCGGTCTTTCTAAATGCGAAAGAAAGGAAGAACTAAAGTGTTGAAAAAGTGTTTCCCCTATTATACGGGCTCATTCATTTTGCACGCGATCGGCATAAGTCTGCTTCTTCTCGCAGCAAAAAACAACCCGGTCATGCTCGGGCTCGGACTCGTCGCTTATACGCTCGGTCTTCGTCATGCCTTTGATGCGGATCACATCGCAGCGATTGATAACGTTGTGCGGAAACTGACGCAGCAAAAGAAGAACCCAATGGGTGTCGGTTTTTATTTCTCGCTCGGTCATTCGTCAGTTGTTCTGCTCATGGCTGTCGGTTTAGCCTTGTCGGTGCGCTGGGCGCAGCATCACCTGCCGCTGTTTGAACATGTTGGCGGCTTCATTGGTGCCACTGTCTCCGGAAGTTTTTTGATTGTGATCGCAGTCATTAATTTGTTTATTGTAGTTGATTTGCAGAAAGTGTTTCGCCGACTAAAGAAGCACGAATTTGATCAGGAACAATTTGAGCAGCTGCTCGAATCGCGCGGCTTTTTATCACGAACATTTAAACCGCTTTTTGCGTTTATCAACCAAAGCTGGCATGTGTTTCCGCTCGGCTTCCTATTTGGCCTCGGTTTTGATACAGCAACAGAAATCAGTCTGCTTGCGCTTTCCGCAGAATCCGCGCGCACGCATATGTCTTTTGCTGCCATACTTGCTCTGCCGCTTCTTTTCGCAGCCGGCATGAATGTCATGGACACAACCGATTCGGTCATGATGACGCGCGCGTACCGCTGGGCGCTCGATACACCTGTTCGAAAAGTTTATTACAATCTTACTGTCACTACCGTCTCTGTAATGGCGGCATTGATGATCGGTGTTGTTGAGCTGGCTCAAGTTGCAGGCGAACTTTTTCAGCTTAAAGGAAGTTTTTGGAATTGGGTGCAGCGGATCGATTTAAACTGGATGGGTTATGGTTTAATCATCCTTTTTATTACGGTATGGGCTGTCGCTTATCTCATCTGGAAGTTCTTGCGCATTGATCAGCGATGGAGTAAGGCAATTTAATTATGATTGGGTTTCTGCACCCCATTCGGGTGTTGTTTCTCCTTAGAACAAAAAAGATGTCTCAAAAGTCTAATCGACGATGAGGCGTCTTTTTTTTGTGTATTATTGTTAACCTAAATTAAAAATAGGTTGACATATAATGAATGTAAACCTAAAATTATTTTGGTTAACAAATAAGGAGGCCTCATTTTGAAAACGCGATCGATTACGTTAGTTTCGCTATTCGTTGCAGTGATGATTGCCTTTGGCGCCTTGCCAACGGTCGTCATTCCGTTTATTCCTGTTCCTTTTACGTTCCAAATGCTCGGTGTCATGCTGGTCGGAAGTATTCTCGGCGCAAGAAAAGGGCTTGTCGCGATGCTCGTATTTAGTGCACTGGCGGCGGCAGGGGTTCCGGTCTTGTCCGGATATCGCGGCGGTTTGGGAGTCCTGCTCGGACCGACCGGCGGCTACGTTCTGGCATGGCCGCTTGCAGCATTTGTTATTGGTCTCATTACTGATTACATAAAGACAAAGAAATGGACGGTTGTCTGGTATTATGTTGCGATCTTAGCAGGTATTCTAGTCATTTACCTCATTGGTATCCCTTGGTTTGCTTTTTATAATCATTTGCCGCTTCTTAGCGTGGCAGAAGGCAACCTGCCGTTGTTTCTGCTTGACCTTGTAAAAGCCGGGGTGGCTGCAGTTGTTGCTAGCCAATTAAAGCAAAGACTGTCATTTTTGAGAAAATCCGAAGCGATATAAAGGATGGTGTATTTTTTGAAATGGTATGAGCTAGCGCAGCGTGTGCGTGACGGCTACGCATGTACGCGGAGCGATGCGCAGGAGATGCTGTCGGTTGCAGATGATGAGACGCTTGATCTTGTCTGCGGGGCGTATCAATTGCGCAAGCATTATTATGGAACCGCCATGAAATTGAATCTGATTATTAACGCAAAAAGTGGCCGCTGTGCTGAGAATTGCGCGTATTGTTCTCAATCAATCTACGCGGAAACATCGGTCGATGCCTATCCATTAGTGAGCGAAGATGTGATCGTGCAAGGGGCAAGACAAGCTTATGAAAATCAGATCGGAACCTACTGCATTGTGATGAGCGGACGCAAGGCAGCACCTCGAGAAATACGTGCTGTCTGCTCGGCAGTGAAAAAGATCAAAAAAGAAATGCCGATTAAAATCTGCGCGTGTCTCGGTTTGATTAATGAGGAACAGGCCAAGGATTTAAAGGCAGCGGGTGTGGATCGCTTCAATCATAATCTGAATACGAGCGTCTCTCATTATGACCGGATTGCGACGACACATCATTATCAGGATCGTGTCGATACGATTGAAGCGGTAAAACGAGCAAAAATTTCCCCATGTTCCGGAGTGATTTGCGGGATGGGCGAAACCAATGAAGACATCATTGACATGGCGTTTGCTTTAAAGGAACTGGACGCCGATTCAATCCCAATCAACTTTTTAAATCCGATTCCCGGTACGAAGCTTGAAGCTATGCATGAACTGACTCCGAATCGATGCTTGAAGATATTAGCACTTTTCCGATTCATTAATCCTACAAAGGAAATTCGTATCGCCGGCGGCCGTGAAGTGAATTTGCGATCCTTGCAAAATCTTGGCCTGTATATCGCCAATTCGATCTTCATCGGCGACTACTTGACAACAAAGGGCCAGAATAAATCGGAAGATTATCAACTAATTAAAGATCTCGGTTTTTCTATTGAAACAAAAGCAGTCGAAATGAATACGTAACCATCATGGCTACGAAAGAGGACAATCGTTAAAAAAAGGTTGGTCATGGGTATTTTCCTCTTTTTATGATGAGTCACCGGTTTGTTTTTTCCAATAACAGAATAAATTTCGAACGTTTAAAGCAGGATCTCCCTATGCCGGGCGGTCCTTTTTTGATACGATGAGTAGGTTGGTTTTAATTGAAGCGCAGCCTTCTTAGGCATCGTGTGGATCGGATGGATGATAGTGTTGAGTCGAACGATTAGCCATAATGTGCGTTACAATTACATCTATAATTTTTGTTCCTTTTTTGGTGTGACGGCGCTTTGGGTGCTCTATTTGACGCATCGCGGGATGTCGCTGGTTGAGGTTGGGCTGCTCGAGAGCATTTTTCATATCAGCAGTTTCATTTTCGAGGTGCCGAGTGGGGCACTGGCCGATCGACTGAACTATCGGGCCGTGCTGATTATCGGACGGATTTGCGCCATGATCAGCAGTTTCATCTTGATTTTTTCACATGATTTTCTATGGTTTGCAGTCGGTTTTGTCATTTCAGCATGGTCCTATAATTTGAATTCCGGCACAATTGATGCGTTGGTCTATGAATCATTGCGCGATCTGAATATGGAAAAGAAGTTCATCAGAGTCTCGGCGAACAGTAACGCAATCTATGAATTTGCGGATACATTGGGCATTTTTGTTGCCGGTTGGTTCGTCAATGTCTACTTTGAAGGTGTGTACTGGATTCAAATCGTGATTTCACTTTTTGCCATTCTCTCTGTACTTATGATGGTCGAGCCGAAAAAGATAGAACGAAAATCAGATAAGGCGGTCGGCTATTTTTCGATTTTGAAAAATGCCGCTGTTTTTCTTAAAAAAAATGCGCAGTTGCGGTTCCTCATGTTCTTTTTTGCTCTGTTCCAAGGAATTGCCGCAACGTATTATTTTTATTTCCAATCGCTCATGGATCGATACGGTTTCAAGGGCATGCAAATCAGCTTGTTAATGGTGGTATCGGCTGTATTCCAGATTATCGGTGCGAAAATATCGCCGCAAATCGAAAAAAGAGCTGGTCAAGTCAAATTGATTAAGGGCTTTTCTGTTTTACTGTGCGCGCTGCTCATCCTTTCGTTTGTGAATCAACTCGTAATGCTGGTCATGTGCTTCATTGCCATGAATACGCTTGTGTCGGTCAGTCAGCCGATTTTCAGCAACTATTTTAATGAGCTCATTCCCTCATCAAGCCGCGCGACTTTACTCAGTGTTTCCAGTATGATGTTCAGTGTAACGATGATCGTCCTGTTTCCATTGACCGGATGGATGATCGAGAAGTTGAGTTTTACCTTGAGCTTTGCCATGATGGGCGGCCTGTTCGCTGTATTTTTGACTGTGCTGCTCGGAGCTATGAGGAAAAAGGGGAGGTGATCTAATGGTGAATAGTTGGGATCCGGAGCGGGTGGTTTCTAAGGAAGCGGCACGGCAGTTAATTGAACGGCAGTTCCCTGAGCTCGCTCCGGCAACGATCTCTCCGCTCGGAACCGGTTATGATAATACGGTTTATTTGGTGAATGAACGGTATGTGTTTCGTTTCCCGCGCAGGCAGATCGCGGTCGATCTGCTCTGTACGGAGGGAAGGTTACTCCCGAGGATTGCGGATCGTTTGCCGCTTCCGATTTCCATACCGTTGTTCTTTGGTTCACCGGCTGCTACTTATCCATGGCCGTTTCTCGGTTATGAGCTGGTTCGCGGGCAGCTGCCGGTCACGCTGACGCGTGAAGAACGTACGCGTTCGATCGCGGATTTGGCGTGCTTTTTGCGTGCGCTGCATGATTTTTCTGCTGACGAGGCTGCCGGACTTGGTGTTCCTGGTGATGTGCTCGGGCGGTTGGCTATTGGAAAACGTAAAATGGCGCTGCTTGACCGCGTGAATCAGATGGAGACGCTAGATTTGTATTCATCAGCGCATGTGTTGCGGCAGTACGTTGTGGAGACAGGTCCGATTCCTATATCGGAGAAAAGGTGCCTGGTACACGGGGATTTGCATATTCGAAATATTGTTAGTGATCAGCGCCATAAGGTGAGCGGAGTGATCGACTGGGGTGATGTTCATATCGGTGATCCTGCTGTTGATTTATCGATTGTGTACAGCTTTTTGCCGAGCAGTGCACGCGCCGAATTTTTCTCAGTCTATGGTGAAGTGAGTGATGCAACGAAAGCCTTGGCAAAATGGAAGGCGGTCTTCACAACGGTTTCGCTGCTGCTGTATGGGCATGATCAGCAGAATGCGGATATTGTCGAGGGATGCAGGCAGAGTCTGGATTTGATTTTGGAGGAATGACCGGCGTTCATGGAATTGTCGGATTTAAATAGAGGAATCGCAGATTTTGACGCTGAACTTTTTACTATGAAAGTGAGGCGATGAATTGTTCATCAAACCCATCCAAATCCCCTACCACATCCGCCAGTATGAGGCGCTGACCCACCGATTGAAGGCGGACAGCACGTGCGACTATGTGCTGTCGCAGTACAAAAGACTAATGGCCGGTTATCGCGGCGAGCAGTCTTTGGACTTTGCCCTCAGCTATCTCTCCGGCAAAGATTTCCGTATTTTCCACAATCTCCGTTTGTACGATCATGTGCATTATTTTCAAATTGATTTTCTTGTGCTTTGTGACCGCTACGCATTGATTCTCGAAGTGAAAAACATTCTTGGTAAGTTGACTTTTGACACGGAGATGCGTCAGCTGATTCGTGAGTTGGACGATGACATTGATTACCCAAGCAGAGTACTTAACAGGTTCGCTGCATCAATGGTTGGATGAACGCGGTCTGTCATTGCCGATCATTAATCGTGTGGTGGTCGCTTCTGCTGCGCAGATTCAGGTAACGAATTTAAAAAGTGATCGGATCAAAAAAATTGTCCGTCGGGCGAATCTCAAAGCTGAATTGTTTACTATTGATAAGCAATTCAGCAAAGCGCACCTTTCGACAGATACGCTGAACAAAGTATCGGCTGCGCTGCTCGAGGCGCATCAACCGTTAATTATCCAACCGTTTCGATCATTGATCAAACCTGAAGCAATCATAAAAGGTGTGCGCTGCCCCGATTGCGGTGCAATGCCAATGAGAAAAGTGAAGCAGCACTGGCACTGTGCAGGCTGTGATCATCTGTCGAAAACGGCACATTTATTGGCGTTGCTTGATTACCGCCTCATCCACGGCCCGGCAATAACAAACAAACAATGCAGGGATTTTTTGATGATGAAGTCTGAATTTGCCGCGAGAAGGCTGTTGCACGCACAGTCCAGTCATTTCCATGGAGAAAAGAAGTCGCGCGTCTATTATTTATCCTCAGGGTTAGAGGACAAATTAATGAAACGCTTGATAAAAAACACAAAACGCTCGATAAAAAATTCAAAATGCTCGATAAGGAGGAATTCTGCATGTCCCAGCAACAAAACAGCTATCACACGGCGTTCGGCTGCTACGGCATCGCCGAATGCGAAAACAAAATGATGGTCATCGACAAAACCGGCGGCCCGTATATCCATTGCTATGATCTGCCGGGCGGGAGTCAGGAAGCCGGCGAGTCGCTGCTCGAAACACTTCGCAGAGAATTTAATGAGGAAACCGGCATGACGGTTTCCGACTGCATTCAAATTGGGGCCTTTGACTTTTTTCTGCCGTGGAACTGGAAGCAGTTCACTCATGTGCATCATGTCGCGGTTTTCTACCAAATCACACAGCTCACCGGCAACTTTGAGCAACCGGTTGCGTTCGATGGGCAGGATTCTGCAGGCGCGCATTGGGTGGATCGCGACGCGCTCAACGTGGACAACGCATCTCCCTTAGTCCTGAAGGCCGCCGAGTGGCTGAGCGCGAATAAGCAGTCGAATGAAGCAACCGTTTATAAATCATGGAAGGTGCTTTGATCGCGCCAGGGCCTCTCGCACTGCCCAGGCCTGGTGCTCATGGAATAGAAGCGGCGAACATTCGCGCACATCAACCCATTCCAAAAAATTGTCAGGTTCAGTCGGCTGCTGTACTTGCTCACCAAGCTCTGCAGTATAAAAATAACCGTCGCTGACCATTGGCCGAACAGCAGGCAGCGTTGACAGAAAATAACGTTTTGCATGGCAAAGATAGCGAATTCCATCGATGGTACAGCCTGTTTCCTCAAGCAACTCGCGCTTCAGGCACTGCGCATCTGATTCGCCGATCTCAATACCTCCGCCGGGGAGAAAATACTGAATGCTGTGTGCACGGATCAAGGCAACTTTTGAAAAGTCATTCATTTTGAAGATAACCGCATACGCGCTTTTTCTCACCGTATAGTGGACACCGCTTTTTACCACACCAAAAACACGCATCGTTACTCGCCTCTATAAAATTCAAGAATAAGCCCATAATAACATAGAGAATAAGTTGTGGAGGGTTTGCCGTGGTCATTTTTAGATCATTAACCGCTGAAGACGCAGAGCAGTACCGAACATTGAGAATCGAAGCATTGACAAACAACCCTGAGGCCTATGCGTCTGATTTGGAAACCGAGAAGCACCGGACCATGGATCAGATTCGCAAACATCTGTCTGACGCCGATGTAGTGACCGTGGGAGGGTTCGATGGCGAGCGACTGATCGCCATTGCATCGTTGCATCGGGAAACCTTACCGAAAATGGCGCACCGTGCGACGTTTACCAGCGTTTATGTAGCGCCCGAATACCGAGGACAGCGCATCGCTCGGAGGATCATGGAATACGTGATTGACGATGTGAAAAAAGAAGGCGTTGCCAAACTCTATTTGTTTGTCGTCACAACTAATGAAAGTGCCATTCGCGCCTACAAAAAATTCGGATTTAAAATCTACGGTGAGGATCATGACGCGATGAAGGAAGACGACGGATTCGTGGACGAATACCTCATGGTGAAGTATATTTAGGCCCATTGAGCGGCCGCTGCCGAATCGTCTAGGTCAGCATTAGATGACAAATACTGCGCAAGTGTTCCAGAATAGAGGATCTCCGCCTCATTCAGTTCAAGAAAATCACAGGGCTTGATAAAACAGGCGGGCTTGCTGAAAAAGTACGCACCGCTTTTTTCCAGCAGCGTTGAGACAAACTGCGAGCAAAAATAGGCGTTTCGTCCGCCTATCCTGTGGTGAAGCATGATACCGATAATTCCCTTAAAATTATAATGATAGCAGTCGCCGTAATCTTGAAAATAAGCGAGCAGAATACGTGCCCGGTAATAGGCTTTCTGAGTCATTGGAAGACGCAGAATACTGATTTGTGTTTCTTGGTCCATAGTGGCGAACTGTTCCTCAATAAATCCGCCGTTAAGAAAATTCAACTTGCTTTTCCGACCGAAACTGTAGGCGGTCATTGGCGAATCAAGAGAAATGGCCGCGTGAGAATAGACATCACCGGTCCAGAGCCGGACGAGTTGTGCCGGTAGTGTTTTTGAATGAGTAAGTAAGATATAAGCGTACATGACTGGCATTCCTTTCAATCCGTGTACGTATACTTTACCGTGCGGGCGGGTCTTCGGGAATATGCCTCAGTCATATTTTCAGCTAAGACTTAAGGTCAATAGCTAATGATGTCACATTTGGTCGCATTTAAAATACCGACCGGCAGAACCGATCGGTATCCATTGATTAGTGGGTCTTGCTAAAGGCGGATTCATCTTTTATTTCTTCGCGCAGCCCTTTCACACTTTCATCGCGACGCTGGTTCTTTTCATGCAGCTGGCGCTTCTCGTCCTCGTTCAGTTCATCACCGTGCGCTTTTAAATAGTCATTAGTCTCGTTTATGTTTTGCAGTGTGCTGCCGATGTTGCGGCTGATTTTCTCCCAATTGTCGGTACGGTCATCCGGTTTTGCCATTGTTCTCCCCCCTCTCCGTCCTTATTATGTAACTGATAAGTATGTCGATACATACCAAACCTGACCAGTATCTTTGGCAGTACAGAGAATTATTATCATAAAATTGTCCGTCTGTTCAGCTAAGAAAAAAACGCAAACAAATTATTGACCACTTGGTCAATGCGTGCTATAGTGTCATTGACCGAGTGGTCAACGCACTATTTAAAGGAGGTTCACTGAGATGCCGGTTATTGAATTGAGTCATATCAGTAAACGTTTTGGCAAGTTTGTTGCTGTAAATGATCTTTCTTTTTCTGTTGAACAAGGCGAATTTTTCGGATTTATCGGTCCGAACGGAGCAGGCAAGTCGACAACGATGAATATGATGCTGAATTTTATTAAACGAAGCGGCGGGGAGATCTCGCTTCTTGGAAAAAGCGTTCCGCAGCATGATCTTGATGTAAAGAAAAGGATCGGATATGTACCGAGTGATGTGCGTTTTTATCCGCAGCTGCGTGTTCAGGACCTGATCCGCTACACCTTGGATTTTCATCATATGGAAGGTAATCAGGCAGAGATTGACCGCTATTTTGAGTTGTTTCAAATTGACCGTAAGAAAAGATTCGGTGATCTGTCTTTAGGAAATAAGAAAAAGATCGCGTTGGTTTGCGCGCTTATTCACCATCCGGAGTTAATTATTATGGATGAACCAACGAATGGGCTTGATCCGCTGATGCATGCTCGGCTGTTCCGAGTGCTAAAAGAAAAGCAGGAGCAAGGCGCAACCATCTTCCTCTCCAGTCACAACTTGAAGGAAGTCGAGGATTATTGTTCAAAGGTCGCGTTTATTCGCAGCGGTCAGCTGGTCGGTGTTGAAGACTTGTCTCAGGTCAATAAAAAAACGAAGATCGTGACCTTGAAAGGAAGCAAGCTCCCACTCGACGAAATGAAGGCGATTGGTGCGACCTGCACCAAAAAAGAGGAACACGAAGCGCGTTTTCTTTATGAGGGCGGTCTTCCGCAGCTCTTTTCAACCTTGTCAAATCTGTCAACGGATCTTGAAGATGTGACTGTTGCAAACCGCGATTTGGAAGAACAGTTCATGTCTATGTATGAACGTCAGGAGGGAGAACGGCTATGACCTTATTCAGACTAGAATGCAGAACGCATATAAAAACACTAGTGATTTGGATTGTTGTTGTTGGTGTGCTGACTCTTGGTCTCGTGTCATTATTTCCTGCAATGAAGGACATGGGGCTGCAGCAAATGGATTTGAAGTCAATGCCGAAAGATATGTTGAAAGCATTCAATTTATCGGACATGGCGGCCTTGGCGACAATCAAAGGCTACTTTGGTTATGAATATCAGTATATCGTGATTGCCACCGGCATTTTCGCGGCGATGCTCGGAACAAATGCGCTCGCCAGAGAAGAGGCGGAAGGAACAATCGGCTATCTCTATGCTCAGCCGATTACGCGTCTTTCCATCGTTGGATCGAAAATGCTCGCAAACAGTTTGCTTTATACAGTATACTGGGCAGTATCAATGGCAATTGCTTTTTTGGGATGTATTCTCTTCAAGGAGTCGGGAGCATCCGTTCATGGGCTTTTTAAGAGCTTTGCGCAATTAGCTTTCTCCGGATGGGTAATGGGTCTAACTTTTCTTGTATTCGGCTTTCTTTTATCGGCGTTCCTGTCCACAAATAAGTCTGCGACGTCGTTGTCTCTTGGTGTTGTCTTTCTCACCTTTATACTTGGTGTTGTGGGTAAGATGAATGATGATTTTCAGGCACTTGTCTTCTTCTCGCCGGTTGATACAGCACTTCCGAGCACTGTCTTCAAGAATGGAATTGAATGGAACTACATCGTGACCGACCTGATTGTGATCATGGTTTCCTGCCTGCTTACGTTTTGGATTTATAAGAGGAAGGATTTGAAAGTGTAATGGATGAACCGAAAGAAAAGGCAATTTTGGACGCGGCGATTCATGAGTTTGCGGTGAAAGGATTTGAACGGGCATCGACCAATCAAATCGCAAAATCATCAGGCGTTTCAAAAGGGCTGATCTTTCATTACTTTGATTCAAAAGAGAAACTTTTTGAAAAAAGTGTGGATTATGCAGTACGTTTTATGATGAAAGAACTTGACTATGAGAACTGGAAATTATCCTCTGATATGCTTGCGGATATGCGGAAAATATGTGAGATGGAAGTTCGCGTCTACAAAAAATATCCTGATATTTATCAGTTTATCACCAATGCATTTGCTCAGCCTCCGGAACGACTGAGGGATAAAATGATCAGTCTATATAATGAATTGAACGCAATGACTCCGGATTTCGTTGGGGAAACGATTGAGCGACTTGATTTGAAGGACGACGTGGACGCTGGTCTTTTAAAAGAGGTACTGCTCTGTCTTTTTAGCGATTACAGCAATCGGACGATGGCTTATTTAAAGAAATATCCGAATTCGAGTATTGACGATCTTAAGCCGTTGATAGAGCGGTTGTTTGCGATGATGGAAATGACTCTGCGCGGTTTAATTAGGTGAGCTGTGATTGAAAAAGGAAAAGTAAGGGGCGGAAGCGGGACAGAATGATCGTGCGAGTCGGCACGGTTACAGTCCCGCTTCTTTTACTTTTCACTTGAGGCGTTGAACATCTAATGAAGTGTTTAAGGCATCCTCACGCAGAAGATCGATACAATCCAGTACATATTATAACGGCGAATTGATCAGCTACACAATGCAAAAATGGGATCGTTTTGCGAACAAACGGTCCCATTGCGTCATAGTATTCTGTGCTTATTTTATCGATTGCGCACACAGTTCTTGCTTGTGCCGGTTTCCAGAACGTCGACAACGCAGTCAAGCGCGCCTTCAACAATGTTTTGAACCGCTGTTTCTGTGAAAAATCCAACATGCGGTGTCAGCAGAACCTGATCCATTGCGATCAATTTGGACAAAAGCGGATCATCGAGCGATTGCTCACTCAGATTTTTATTGATCATCGTTTCGTTTTCAAAAGTGTCGAGCGCGGCACCAGCAATTTCGCCATTGTCGAGCGCTTCGATTAAATCTACAGTGTTAATGAGTGCGCCACGCGCAATATTGATCAGGAAAGCACTATTTTTCATGAGGCGTAATGTCTGTTTATTAATCATATGATATGTTGAATCAAAGAGCGGCGTGTGAAGGGAAACAATGTCAGCTTCCTTCAGCACGGCCTCCAGCGATGGGCGGTACTCAAGAATCGACTTGACCCGGTCGTTCGGGTACTGATCGAATCCAATAACCGTTGCGCCAAGACCTTTGAAAAGCTCGGCGGCGGTTGCTCCGATGCGTCCGGTCCCTATGATGCCAACGGTTAACGAACGAATTTCTTTCGAAAGCAGTCCACCCCAGCTAAAGTCTTTTGCTGCGACTCGTTTTTGAAATTGGGGTATATGGCGAACAAGCTGCATTGCTTGTGTGACCGCCAGTTCGGCAACGGCGTAAGGTGAATAGGCGGGTACATTAGTGACAATTAAATCATTTTTTTCTGCTTCATTCAGGTCAATCATGTCATAACCGGCGGTGCGTGTTGCGATCTGCTTGATTCCATAGCTTTTCAGCTGTGCGTAGAGGTTCGGTCCGCCGAGCGCGGTCGGTTGTTGAATACAGATGCCGTCAAACTGTTCGGATTGGGCAACGGTTTGTTCAGAGAGAAAGTCAGAAGTTGTCGTTAATTCAGCTTGATTTTTTTCAGCCCAAAGTTTAATTATTTCGTGTTCGTGGGGCTGCACGCCATACGTCAAAATTTTCATGCGTTGTATTCCTCCCTTAGCGTTTACCTAAATCTTGGTACGTTATGATCTTCACCAATAAGCTCAGTTCGTGTGCTTGATTTCACAACCAGTTTAAACAATTTGAAAAAATATGTAAACGATACCAGTTTAAAGCATAACCGCTGTTTCGTAATGAAGCACCGATGTTATGACGTTAAAAATGTATTAGAAAACAAGGCTTCACCTAGCCTTTGGAGAGGGCGAAACAGCTGTCGCGACGGCCACGGACATCCAAGGCCCGGTGAGCGACAGGACGCGCTGTCACAAGAAGTGATGACTTTCGCATTGCAGGATATATGTACTTATTGCCGAGTTGCTGCTTATGTTAGTTTCCGCTAATCTTTTAAGATTTACTATTTTTTTGCAAACAAAAAAACGTCTGCTTCAAATGAAGAGCAGGCGTTTTAAAAGTAATGACGATCAAATTCCCTTAAAAGCTTCGCGATAGATGTCCGCGAGTTCGGATACAAGCGGCATCTTTGGGTTGGCGGTCGTGCATTGATCGCCAAACGCGCGGTCAGACAATTTGTCGAGTGCTTTCTCGAAATCAACTTTGCTGACCCCATTCGCTTCGATGCTCATTGGCATGTTCAGTTCTTGAGTCAGCTTTTTAATCGCCTGAACGAGGTTCTCGACGCTTTCCTCAGTTGTCTTGCCGCCAACGCCGATAATTTGCGCAATTTCCGCATAGCGTTCATCGGCGATAAAGTGTTTGTATTTCGGGAATGCTGTGAATTTCGTCGGTTTCAGCGCGTTGTAACGGATCACATGCGGCAAAAGGATTGCGCAGCAGCGGCCGTGTGCAAGGTGGAATTCGTTGCCCAACTTGTGTGCGAGACTATGATTGATGCCTAGGAACGCGTTGGAGAATGCCATGCCGGCAATTGTCGACGCGTTGTGCATTTTCTCTTTCGCTAATTTGTCGCTGCTGTCTTTATACGATCTCGGCAAGAACTTGAAAACAAGCTGGATCGCTTTGATGCACAGTCCGTCGGTATAATCATTTGCCATGTTCGAGACATACGCTTCAATGGCGTGTGTGAGCACATCCATTCCCGAGTCGGCGAGTACGCGTTGCGGAACCGTCATAACAAATTCCGGATCAATGATCGCGACATTTGGCGTCAGTGCGTAATCGGCGAGCGGATATTTCATGTCATTCTCTTTGTCTGTAATAACGGAGAACGAGGTCACTTCCGATCCCGTACCCGATGTCGTTGGAATCGCGACGAATTTTGCCTTCTTACCTAAGTCCGGAAATTTGAACACACGCTTCCGGATATCCAAGAACTTCTGCTTGAGTCCGAAGAAGTCGGTTTCAGGGCTTTCGTAGAACAGCCACATACCTTTAGCAGCGTCCATCGCCGAACCGCCGCCAAGCGCGATGATCACATCGGGTTTAAAGCTGCGCATCATTTCCGTACCCTTTATAACCGTTGTAACCGACGGATCAGGTTCAACATCTGAGAAGACTTCAACGTGAACTGGTTCTCTGCGTTGTCTCAGAAAGTGCAGTACCCGGTCGACATAACCGAATTTCACCATTCCGGGATCTGCAACGATGAACGCGCGTGAAATATCAGGCATAACCGACAGATATTTTGTCGCGTTTTTTTCAAAATAGATCTTTGGTGGAACCTTGAACCACTGCATGTTGTTGCGACGATTGGCCATTGTTTTAATATTGATCAGATTCGCGGTACCCACGTTTGTTGAAACCGAGTTGCCGCCGTATGTGCCGCATCCCAAAGTAAGCGAAGGGATAAAATGATTGTAGATATCGCCGATCCCGCCTAGTGATGACGGCGCGTTGACGATCAATCGTCCAGCCTTCATCTTCATTGCGAACGCATCGATCACCTTTTGATCAGTTGAGTGAATAACCGCTGAGTGGCCGATTCCGCCGAATTCCAGCATTTCTTCGCAGAGCCGGAGTCCTTCATCAGTGGTTTTTGCTTTAAAGCAAGCGAGCACAGGACTCAGTTTTTCGCGCGAAAGCGGAGACTCGGGTCCGACGGTGCTCAATTCCGCAATGATGACTTTCGTATCATCCGGAACGGTAACTCCGGCAAGCCCTGCGATAAAGGTGGCAGATTTCCCGACAATCTGCGGATTTACGGCGCAGCGGCGTTCATCAATGACGAGTTTTTCAACCTTTTTCTTTTCCTCGCTGTTCAAAAAGTAGCATTTGTTCGCAATCATTTCCTGTTTAACAGCTTCATAGATTGCCGCGTCAACGATGACTGCCTGCTCCGAAGCGCAAATCATGCCGTGATCAAAAGTTTTGGAAAGAATCAAGTCATTTACTGCTTGCTTAATGTCGGCAGTTTTTTCAACGTATGCCGGCACATTTCCTGGTCCAACGCCGATTGCCGGTTTGCCGGAACTGTAGGCCGATTTCACCATACCAGAGCCTCCGGTTGCGAGAATGAGTGAGACACCTGGGTGATGCATTAGCGCTTGGGTCGCATCAAGTGACGGCGCTTCAATCCACTGAATACAATTCTTTGGAGCTCCTGCAAGAATTGCTGCGTCACGGACAATCCGAGCAGCCTCGCTGCTGCATTTTTGCGCGGACGGGTGAAAAGCGAAGATTATCGGATTTTTTGTCTTAATGGAGATCAGCGATTTGAATAGGGTTGTCGAGGTCGGATTTGTAACCGGAGTGACACCCGCGATCACACCAACCGGTTCTGCGATCTGCACAATTTCGTCATATGGATCCTCATTAATGATGCCGACCGTCTTGTTCTCTTTAATCGAGTTATAGATATATTCGGTTGCAAAAATATTCTTGATCATTTTATCTTCATAAACACCGCGTTTGGTTTCCTCGACAGCCATTTTTGCCAGCTCCATATGTTTGTCAAGCCCGGCCAGCGCCATTTGTTTCACGATCTCATCAATTTGGGATTGATCCAGTGGCCTAAAGTCATCCAGTGCGGTCTTTGCATTCGTCACTAATTGGTCAATAGTTTTTTCCAGAGTTTCTTTCTTTGAGTCTTTTGGATTTAATGCTTGTTCTTCAATAGCCATATGATTTGCCTCCTTTAGGTATAAACCATGACATTGTGAAAACTTTCACATGTATAATTTACTTTAAAATGATTTGATTGGCAACGCCGATGATAACGCTGTCACAAAGTTGAAACTTGATTATGTCTAATTTGTGGCGATCAGATAAATGAGGTTTTATGCGAGTATAAAGTGGGTTGAATCTTTGCGGAGCGACTGGTATATCGCTTTCAAGAGAAGACATATGGCGTGGCGAAAACTTGTCCCTTTTTAAGAAAAGCAAGATGCAGTACCAATGCGAATGGTCGGAAAAATTGCTTATAATATAGGAAACAGTCGGTGAAACGGAGGGAGACGCGATCATGAAAATATGTATTATTGCAATGGCGGCCCTGCTGTTCTTATCCGGATGCCACGACGCTGGACAAAATGGAGGTCAGCAACATCTAAAGCCATCACCCTATACGAAAAACAGTTTTAAACACGTTAAAGGCATTCGCGTTTACATGGATAAGCGCAGCTATCCAGCGCGATCAAAAGATGTAACGCTGATTATCGAGAATAATACGGATGAGGGCGTTACTTTTGGAATGGACTATACGATTGAAATGAAACAGAAAGGCAAATGGTACGTAATGCCGTTCCGTAAAGATGGTGCTTTTACCGCAATGGCCGAGCAGTTGAATTCGCATCAGATTGTCAGAAAAAAGATATCACTGGACTTATTGAGCGACCAACCGGAAAAAGGGAACTACAGAGTTATTAAGAAGATCGGAGCTCAACCGTTTCGTGCATCATTTGAACTTCACTAATGGGAATCCCGAAGAATTAGCAATTGGCGGGTGGAAAAGCAGTAGACGAATAAAGGTAAGAGTCAGGTTAGACCGAATGCTGCAAAAGTGAGACTGAACTGAGTTGAGGTTAGGCAAGACCTTTCCAAAGTTAAACCAAGCTCTTGGAAAGTTCAACCGAGGAGAGGAAAAGTTGAACCGAAGAACAGAAGGTCAACCTAACGAGTGAAAGGTTAAACCGAACACCTAGGAAGTTCAACCCAAGAGAGGAAAAGTTGAGCACTGATTCTTTTGCCTAAACGCTGATTCTTTTGCCTGAACGCTGATTTTTTTCTCTGAACGCTGATTCTTTAGACTGAACGCTGATTTTTTTTTCTGAACGCTGATAATTTTGCCTGAACGCTGATTCTTTTGTCTGAACGCTGATATTTTAGCATGATCGCTGATTCTTTTGCTTGAACGCTGATAAATTCGCCTGAACGCTGATTTTTTTCTCTGAACGCTGATTCTTTAGCCTGAGCACTGATACTTTTGCCTTAACGCTGATACTTTTGCCTGAACAATGCACAATTGATGGCCTTTTTTACTCACGCATTTTTACCTCGCATCGTCTAGTCAGCGCCGCTGCTGTCTGCTATTCCTCTTCACCTGTTAACGGCCTGTCCTGTATTGTTGATTGCAAAAACCGAATTGAATGAATTCGTTCAATTCGGTCCAAAATCAGCGAAGAATGCTGCGCTTAATACCCACCGGTCATGTCGTTGAGCAGGTCTTCGTAGTCATAATTCGCTGTGCTTTTCTCAGAATTAACCTGCCATTTTTCTCCTTCCTTTTTGAGATTAATCTTGTACGTACTGTCGGCTGTGCGCGTATCGGTATTTTTAAACACTTCCCCCATATTCTTTGCCATATATGCGTACCAGCCTTTCATTGCGGCATTATAATCTGAATAGTTACCTCGATTATCATCAATAAATTGATCCTTCAACTTCTCCACCTCATCATACATATCACTCAGAAAAAGTACCTTAGGGGTCACTTCAACAACAGCAGAATTTGGTAAAGCAGTATCAACGTTCAGTTCGACGCTGCCCTTGTCACGATTTGTGCTGATAAATGCATCGTAGATTTGGTCCGTTTGCTGATCGGACAGCTGATCCTCGAGTTCACTGCCCATATTTTTAATGAAGCGTTCTTTAAGCTGAGCCTTGTCTTTAGTGGCGTCATTGGCGACTAGTTTTGCGTAGTTCGGATCATTTTTTGAGAAGAAAACCGTTTGAACATAAGCGTTCATCGCGTCTTTTATCTGCTGTTGGTTATCTTTATAAGGTTTTGTGTTGATCTTGACAATAATTTCATCAGACTTTTTGTCTTCCTTATAAACGTCTGGTTGAAAATGCAGCTCATAGGATTTGTTCTTCGCTACTCGGAATGGAAGATAGCCGGTCACCGTTTTGTCTTTTGCGAGGGAATCTGTGCTCAATGTTTTAAAATCACCTTCAGAATCATAAATCGATTCATCCACTGATACTTTTTCATTCTTAGAATCATAAAGGGAAAAGTCGTCACTGAGAAGATCCAGTGACTCGCCGGAATGGTTGGTGATACTTACATTCAGTGCAAGGAGAGCGCTGTCATTGGAATTTTCTTGCCCATCTTTGGTGATAAACTGTCCGCCGTTAATTGTAATTGTGGCGATATCAGATTTTCCTTCACCTTTTTCATTAGATGATTTGCCGCATCCGGAAATGAGCAGCAGAAGCGCGAGAACTGAGATGAGCAGAAACTTAAGTTTAATTGTCATCGACCCCCTATAGTCATGAAATTGTCAAATAGTCTACGATCAGTTCTATGTGGTCGATTTCATAAATAGAATAGATCAGTTTGTCCTTTTTCTGTACTGCAAGCAATCTGACTCTGAGGATAACAATTATCAAATTAATGACTCAATTTTCGTTTGGTGCATAGAATGGGCAAATACGGAAGGAGAAGTGAACGCGATGCGACTGGGAAAGCACAGCATGATCATCATCATTGGCAGTCTTATCTTAATCACGCTTCTGATTTCGGCTTGGATTGGCTATTTGAAGACATCTCCGCAACATCTGGTTGATCAATTGACAACCGCGGTAAAAAACAAGGATGCCGCACAATTACGGCCGCTGCTTGTTTCCGGCAATGATAACAAAGGAATTACAAAATCCTCTGCACAAGCTTTGCTGACCTATTTGCGCGCGCATAAAGACAACTATCAGGAAGTGAAAAGCAGTTTAACGAAACAGGCGAAGACTAAAAATCCGCAAACCGGCAGTGTTCTGAGCATTGTGCAAACCGGAAGAACGTTCATTTATAAAGCGTATAAACTAAAACTGCACCCACAGACCATTACTGTCTCCGGACTGCGCGAGGGAGACGTTCTAGCGATAAATGCAAATGAGCGTGGAATTAAGCGGAACGGGGAACATTTTGGGCCGATTTTGCCCGGAACCTATGTGATTCAGAAACAGTTAACGAATGAACTTGGCGTCTTTATTAAGAAGGAAAAAATCACAGTATGGGATCAACCGCTCTCAATTAATGCGGATTCAGCAGGATGGATGAAGACAGATGAAGACCTTCAGAAACAAATAGTTGAGCGGATTAATCAATTTAACACAGAAGTTTCCGATTGGGAGACTTCAGGATACAATCCGGCTAAATTGCCGTCAACGACTAAGACATTTGGGCAAAGTCAATCGGCGATAAAAATCGTGCAGTTTGCCAAGTTAAAGAAGAAAATTGACGAGATACAATCTGCTTATCGGGGCATGATTGTCGATCCGGAAAGCTTGACCTTGACTCATTTTGGCGACCATTGGAATGTTTCCGTTGATACAGTTGTTTCGTATACCTATGCGTACACGTTGAAATCAGACAAACAAATGAGGGATGCTTCTTATCAAAGAGGGATTACCTTTCGATTGATCTATGATTCGGAACAAAAACGATGGTTAGTGAGCGGTATCTCAGATAATTTTATAAATGCGCAAACAGCTTCCGGTTGGGAACACAAGAAAGAAGTGACCATTCCGGATCCGATTAAGCGTGTTTGGCCGCCGGAAAAAGAGCCGAATTTATAGGGGATATTTCCCGACTCAGCACGAGTCATACACTTTTTTATCGGCGATCTCATGAACGAAGCCAAGCTTGTCTGCGTTGTTCCAGTACCATTTTTGTTCAATTCGAACTAATTCCGAACGTTCTGTTTGAATAAATGATTTAGTGTTCGCCTTTTCCGTTGACGGAAGATCTACTGTGCTGATATAATGAACGGTGTAAAAAAAGAGTTTTTGTTTCGTGCACATTCATTGAAATTATTTTTCAAGGGCGCATCATGAAAGTATTCGCATTTATTCACGCTTCAATCGTTTTGGAGCTTTTTTTAGTTTGGGTTCATAAGCCACTGAATAGGAGCTTCGGCTCTGCCTTGAAAAATAAGGATGATGGACGCGGACAAAACGAGACATTTAAGGGGGATTATTGTGAACGAGAATTGGTTGTCACGTTATTTTCAATTTTCCGATCTAAAGACGACGTTAGGCCGTGAAACATTGGCCGGTTTGACCACTTTTATTTCCATGGCGTACATACTGTTCGTCAACCCAAGCGTTCTCAGCGCATCAGGTATGGATAAGGGTGCGGTATTCACAGCTACAGCGATTTCCAGTGCGCTTGGCTGCTTGATCATGGGTATTGTCGCTAAATATCCGATCGCCATTGCTCCGGGACTCGGTGTCAACGCATTCTTCGCTTATTCGGTATGTATCGGCATGAAGATTCCTTGGGAAACCGCTTTGGCTGGTGTGTTCCTTGCTTCCGTTATCTTCTTTCTCATTACCATTTTCAAGCTTCGTGAACTTATCATTGACGCGATTCCGCAGAGCCTCAAGCTGGCGATGGCAGCAGGTATTGGACTTTTTATCGCATTCATCGGCCTTCATGAAGGCGGATTGATTGTTGCTGATAAAGCAACGACCGTTGCTTTTGGACCACTGAATGTCGGCACGACCTGGCTGACCATTTTCGGATTGATCGTGACGGTTGTTCTGATGGTTCGCAAAGTTCCTGGCGCGATTTTCATCGGTATGGTATTGACTTCGATTGCCGGAATTATTTTCAAACTGATTCCGCTTCCGTCTCAGATTATCTCTACTGCGCCAAGCCTCGCGCCGACCTTCGGCAAGGCGATTACACATGTTCCGGATATCAATACACTGCAACTCGGTGTTGTTGTTCTGACCTTCCTGCTTGTGACCTTCTTTGACACGGCAGGCACGCTGATTGGGCTTGCTGAACAAGCCGGATTCATGAAGAATAATAAAATGCCGCGTGTCGGACAAGCACTGCTTGCTGACTCGACATCAATGCTTGCCGGTTCTGTACTTGGTACATCACCAACTTCGGCTTACATTGAATCATCAACAGGTATCGCTGTTGGCGGACGCTCCGGATTCACTGCGGTTGTGACCGGTATTTTGTTCTTGGTCGGCATGCTGTTTTCGCCGCTGCTGTCCGTTGTAACGGCACAAGTGACGGCTCCGGCACTCATTATTGTCGGCGTACTGATGGCAAGCTCCCTGAAAAAAATTCCGTGGGACAAATTCGAAATTGCGGTTCCTGCATTTCTGACTGTACTTGGCATGCCGCTGACCTACAGTATTTCAGATGGTATCGCACTCGGTTTTATCCTTTACCCAATTACGATGATTACAGCCGGACGTTGGAAAGAAATTCACCCGATTGTCTACTTCCTGTTCTTCGTATTCATTATCTTTTTCGCACTGATTTAAAAACGATTAACTCAAAGTCTTCTCCATTTAACTATGGGGAAGACTTTTTTGTTTCCAATCACAAGGGTGATGCACTTCTTTATTGGATGGAAAACATCATTTTACCTGTATTTTTACCATCTGAGCTTGAGAGCGACGAGTCAGTCTTCACATTTTTTAACTTCAAGTACCCTGAATATCGGTGCTTCATCGGAGACATGATAAGAATAACCCAATCTGAAGGACGTGAATGATAGATGACTGCGTTGATAATCACGATTCTTTTCTGGCTGCTTGGTCTGGCAGTGCTGAGCGCGAGCTTTTTCCTGACGAAAGAAATGAAAGAAGCAGGGGAACATCTGCTTGAGGATGCCGCCCATGAGAAAGGCAAGGATGATTCCGCAAGTATCGCCATGGCAATCGAAGGTAAATTTCTTAGACGGGTTCCCAGCTATATAATTCATATGGTGACAGGCGTCATCGGCGCCACGCTGCTTGCCTTCGGTTTTGTCGCGCTTGCCTTTTACGTTCATTGATGATGTACAGTCGAAGTCTGTCGAAGCAGCAGAAAAATTGATATAATGAATGTAGCTAATTTCGACCAGAAAAGGCATAGAATATGTACTTTGCCAAACCAAGATAAAGCGGTGAACGTATTTGAACAAGCGCAAAGCGAAGAGTTCTGATCAACGATCAAGCATTCCGCTACGAAAAAAGCAATTTATCGTTGGAGATCAAGAAACAATCACTCAATGTCTTGAACGCATGAAGCGCGAAGGCTACACGCCAATTAGGCGGACAGAGAAGCCGATCTTCCGTGAGACTCCGTCCGGTCCGGAGTGTTTTGGCAGCCAATGTATTTTGGAAGGGAAATACATTTCCAAAAAAGGCGAACAATAGCTTCTTTAAGCTCGGTTAACGTTCGATAATACGGTTGACACACTGCGAATATTGCTGATATGATGAGAGGGTCAAAAAAGAAAAGCGAACCCTCATATATTTTTGGGAATATGGCCCAACTGTTTCTACCTGGCGACCGGAAATTGCCGGACTATGAAGGGAAAATGGTAACGTTTTGTTTGAGGCCGCTGCCCGCGGTTAAAGACCAGACGGTTGTTTTCTCTTTGTTTTCAGGAAAACAGCTGCTCTGGGCTTTTTATTGTCTAGATTTTGAGTGTGTTTCATTCAGGTCGGGAAAAGATGAAAAAAGATTTTGTCGATTCGGCACGAAGTTTTGAACTTTCGAAAATCCTCTATTGGGAGGCAGTATTGTGAGTCAAGCAGTAGTTGGTGTGATTATGGGAAGCAGCTCTGATTGGGAGACCATGAAGAATGCATGCGACATTTTGGACTTAATGGACATTCCTTATGAGAAAAAGGTTGTGTCAGCACACCGCACACCGGATCTTATGTTTGAATATGCGGCAACTGCACGCGATCGCGGCTTAAAAGTACTTATTGCCGGAGCGGGTGGCGCGGCGCACTTACCGGGCATGACTGCGGCTAAGACGACATTGCCGGTCATCGGTGTCCCTGTAAAATCGAGGGCGCTCAGCGGTATGGATTCATTATTATCCATTGTACAGATGCCGGCCGGCATTCCGGTGGCGACGGTAGCGATCGGGGCAACAGGTGCGACGAACGCCGGTCTGCTCGCTGCTCAGATTCTTTCGGCATTTGATAGCGAATTGAAGGATCGATTAGAAGCTTATCGAGAATCTCTAGCCAAGAAGGCAAAGGAAAGTGATCTGAAATGAAGCAGAAAACGATCTTGCCGGGACAAACCATTGGCATTCTCGGCGGCGGCCAATTAGGACGGATGATGGCGATCAGCGCGAAACAAATGGGGTACAGAATCGCTGTTCTTGATCCGGTTAAGGATTGCCCATGCGCGCAAGTCGCGGATATCGCGATTGTTACTGATTACGACGATCCTGAGGGCGCAAAGAAAATGGCGGCATGTGCTGATGTCGTCACCTATGAATTTGAAAATGTAGACGTTCAGACGGTGGACTACCTGCAGGAGAACAGTTATCTTCCTCAAGGCGGCCATCTGCTTGAAATAACCAAGGACAGGCTTAACGAAAAAGCGGCAATCTGCAGAGCAGGATTGCCGGTTGTTCCCTATATGCCTGTCCGTAATCATGATGAATTGGAAAAGGCTATTGCTGAAATTGGATTTCCTTCTGTATTGAAAACAACACAAGGCGGCTATGATGGCAAAGGTCAGTACGTTCTCAAATCAGAAACAGATTTAGAGGAAGCACTCCCTTACGTCGGAAAGACGCCTTTTGAGCTTGAAAAATGGCTTCCATTTGAAAAAGAAATTTCTGTTATTGTTGTGCGCAGCACCACAGGTGAAACATCCGTTTTTCCGGTTGCTGAAAACATACATCGTCATAATATTTTGCATCATACTCTAGTGCCGGCGAGAATATCGGACAGTCTCCGCGATGAAGCAACCGAACATGCCTTGCATCTTGCGGAAGCTCTCAAACTTGTCGGCACGCTTGCCGTTGAAATGTTTGTCGGCACGGACGGGAAGGTGTACGTCAATGAGACAGCACCGCGTCCGCACAATTCCGGGCATTTCTCAATTAATGCTTGCGAGACATCCCAGTTTGAACAGCATGTTCGTGCAATTTGCGGTCTGCCATTATCAAGTACGCAGCTGCTCAAACCGGTGATTATGATCAATATCCTTGGCGAGCATGTCCAGCCGGTTTTGGACAAAGTTGATTTATTGACGTCCGCACATCTTCATCTCTATGGGAAAGATGCGGCGAAAACCGGACGTAAAATGGGTCACCTGACCATTCTTGGTGACACGGTTGATGAGGCAATTGAGCAAGCAGAGAGATTAGGGATATGGAAATTTGAACAGGAAGTGGGTAAACATTCATGATTGATCGGTATACACGGCCGGAAATGGGCGCGATTTGGACAGAAGAAAACAGATACAGGGCATGGCTTGAGGTTGAAATTCTTGCTTGCGCGGGATGGTCTGAACTCGGAGAAATTCCAAAAGAAGATGTTGAAAAACTACGGAAAAACGCGACGTTTACCGTTGATCGGATTCATGAGATCGAACAACAAACCCGTCATGATGTGGTTGCCTTCACGCGAACGGTTTCAGAATCGCTTGGCGAAGAGAAGAAATGGGTGCATTACGGTTTAACCTCAACGGACGTCGTAGACACTGCTCAAGGGTATTTGCTGAGACAGGCGAACGAAATTTTATTAAAAGATATTGAACAGTTTATCGAAGTCATCCGCCAAAAGGCGAAAAAATATAAGAATACGGTCATGATGGGCCGTACGCATGGTGTTCATGCAGAACCGACAACCTTCGGCCTTGTTCTAGCACTATGGTATGAAGAAATGAAACGCAACTTGGAACGCTTCAAACGCGCAGCTGATGAAGTGCAATACGGCAAAATTTCCGGCGCGGTCGGCACCTATGCCAATATCGATCCTGCTGTTGAATCGTATGTCTGTGAACACCTCGGTATCAAGCCGGCACCGATTTCGACGCAAGTATTGCAGCGTGATCGTCACGCGCATTACCTGTCTGTTCTAGCGCTGATCGCGACGTCAATTGAGAAATTCGCGGTTGAAGTGCGCGGCTTGCAGCGTTCGGAAGTACGCGAAGTTGAAGAATACTTTGCGAAGGGTCAGAAAGGCTCATCAGCGATGCCGCATAAACGCAACCCGATCGGTTCGGAAAATATGTGCGGTCTTGCACGCGTGATTCGCGGCTATATGCTGACTGCTTACGATGATGTGCCGCTTTGGCATGAACGCGACATTTCCCATTCTTCAGCGGAACGAATCATTCTTCCGGATGCAACCAGCGGATTGGATTATATGCTGAACCGTTTCTCAACAATTATTGAGAAACTGACCGTTTTCCCGGAAAATATGAAACGCAATATGAAACGCACCTTCGGGTTGATTTTCTCGCAGCATGTGCTGCTCGCTTTGATTGAGAAAGGCATGAGCCGTGAAACTGCCTATGATATTGTTCAACCGAACGCGATGAAATCATGGGAGACGGAAACGCCTTTTAAAGAAATCGTTGAAAGCGATGCGCGCATTACCAGTCAATTGACACAAGCGGAAATCGACGCCTGCTTCGATGAAACCTACCACCTGAAAAATGTTGACTTTATCTTTGAACGTTTAGGTTTGAATGACTAAATCTGTATCTTCAGCGAAAAGGGGAAAAACAAATGAGTCAGCTTTTATATGAAGGAAAAGCGAAAAAGATGTTCACGACTGATGACCCGAATGTGCTCCGTGTGGTCTACAAAAACGACGCGACCGCGTTTAACGGCCAGAAGAAAGCGCAATTTGAAGGAAAAGGTCGTTTGAATAACGCGATCTGCACAAAGATTTTTAAAATGCTGCAGAAGAAGGGCATCTCGACGCACTACATCGACACGATTTCCGAAACAGAGCAATTAGTCAAAGCGGTAAGCATTGTTCCGATCGAAGTGGTCGTTCGCAATGTCGTTGCCGGCAGCCTTTCAAAACGTCTGGGCGTTGATGAAGGCGAAACGCTTGGCCGTACAATCGTTGAGTTTTACTACAAAAGCGATGAACTCGGTGACCCAATGATCAACAGTGATCACGCGCTTGCGATGGAACTCGCTACGAAAGAGGAACTCGCAGAAATTCGCCGCCTCGCGCTCAGCATTAATGAGTCACTGCAGGCATTCTTTGCAGAAGCGGGCATTTTGCTTGTCGACTTTAAAATCGAATTCGGCAAGCTGAAAGAAACAGGCGCCATTGTTCTTGCTGATGAGATTTCACCGGACAGCTGTCGTCTGTGGGATAAAGAGACTCATGAAAAGCTTGACAAAGATGTTTTCCGCCGCAATATCGCTGATCTTCCCGAAACCTACGAAAAACTTCTCAAACGCTTGGAGGATGTCAAATGAAAAAGGTGAAGGTGTTTATTACTTTGAAAGAAAGCGTGCTTGATCCTCAAGGTCAAGCTGTGATGCAATCGCTGCATAATATGGATTACAAAAATGTTCAGGACGTGCGCATTGGTAAATATATTGAACTCCAAATGGATGACTCCGCGGATGTTGCCGAACAAGTGGATACAATCTGCGACAAGCTGCTTGCGAATACCGTAATTGAAAACTATCGCTATGAAGTCGAGGAGGAGGTACACTCGTGAAAACCGCAGTCATTGTTTTTCCCGGCTCCAACTGCGATCAAGACATGTACTATGCGATTAAGGATGGACTGGGTGAAGAAGTAGACTATGTGTGGCATGCGGAAACGTCGCTGGACGGCTATGACGCGGTCATGATTCCGGGCGGCTTCTCCTATGGCGACTACTTGCGATCAGGCGCGATCGCACGTTTCTCAGGCATTATGCCTGCTGTGATCAAGGCTGCTAAAGAAGGAAAACCGGTACTAGGTGTGTGCAACGGCTTTCAGATTCTGCTTGAAGCAGGTTTGCTTCCCGGCGCGATGTTGAAGAATCAGCACTTGAAATTCATTTGTGAAACCGTAAATCTTCAGGTTAAAAATAATGATACGCAATTTACGAAGTTCTACGCTAACGATGAAATCATCCGCATTCCGATCGCGCATGGCGAGGGCAATTACTTCTGTGACGATGCGACGCTCAAGAAATTGCAGGACAACAATCGGATTGTCTTCACCTATTCAGGAGAAAATCCGAACGGATCAAAAGCTGATATTGCCGGCATTATTAATGAAGCAGGCAACGTACTCGGCATGATGCCGCACCCGGAACGCGCCGCTGACGCGCTGCTTGGCAGTGACGATGGTCTGCGCTTGTTCCAGTCAATCCTAAACCATTGGAGGGAATCTACTCATGCCGCTTACACATCTTGAACCATCACCAGAGCAGATTGAACAAGACAAAGTGTACCGAACAATGGGTCTTACTGAGGAAGAATATCAGAAGGTCAAGGATCTGCTCGGACGCAAGCCAAACTATACGGAGACCGGACTGTTTTCTGTGATGTGGTCGGAGCATTGCAGCTATAAGACATCGAAGCCGGTATTAAAATATTTCCCGACAACCGGCGAGCATGTACTCCAGGGTCCCGGTGAAGGTGCCGGCATTGTTGACATTGGTGACGGGCAGGCGGTTGTTTTCAAAATCGAAAGTCATAACCACCCTTCAGCGATCGAGCCTTACCAAGGCGCGGCTACCGGTGTCGGCGGCATCATCCGCGATGTGTTCTCCATGGGCGCGCGTCCGGTAGCGCTGCTCGATTCGCTGCGCTTTGGCGACCTGGACAGTTCACGTGTCCGCTACCTTTTTGAAGAAGTGGTCAGCGGGATTGCCGGATATGGAAACTGCATCGGTATCCCAACGGTCGGCGGTGAACTTCAATTTGATCCTTGCTATAACGGCAATCCGCTTGTTAACGCGATGTGCGTTGGTATTATGAGTCATGACGACATTCAAGTCGGCCAGGCACGCGGAATCGGCAATACAGTGATGTATGTCGGCGCGAGCACTGGGCGCGACGGCATTAACGGTGCGACCTTCGCTTCCGAAGAAATCTCTGAAAAGTCGGATGAAAAGCGTTCGGCGGTACAGGTTGGCGATCCGTTCATGGAAAAACTGCTTGTCGAGGCATGCCTTGAATTAACCAAACATGACGCGCTTGTGGGTATCCAGGACATGGGCGCGGCCGGGCTTGTTTCCTCAGCGAGTGAAATGGCGGCTAAGGCCGGTGTCGGCATCCACATGAATCTTGACTTGATTCCGCAGCGGGAAACAGAAATGACGCCTTATGAAATGATGCTCTCCGAATCTCAGGAACGTATGCTGATCGTTATTAAGAAGGGCAGCGAGGAAGAGATTAAGGCAATTTTCGCACGCTGGGGACTTCACGCAGTCGCAGTAGGTGAAGTCATTGAGCAAGAGGTGCTCCGTCTTGAACATAAGGGCAAGATTGTAGCGGATGTTCCATCTGATTCTCTGGCGTCCGCTCCTGTTCGCCACATGCCGTCCAAGGTTCCGGCAACTTATCTTGCGAATCAGGCGGCTCCGGCATGGAAGCCTGAAATTAATAATTACGCAAAAACGATTAAGAAACTGCTCAGTCAGCCGACCTTAGCTTCAAAAGAATGGGTGACTCGTCAGTATGACTATATGGTGCAAACGAACACGGTTGTCGCACCGGGTTCCGACGCCGCGGTTGTCCGTGTGCGTGGCACAAAAAAAGGCCTTGCCATGACAACGGACTGCAACGCCAAGTACTTGGCGCTTGATCCGAATGTCGGCGGAAAAATCGCGGTTGCTGAAGCCGCAAGAAATATTGTCTGCTCCGGTGGACTGCCGCTCGCAATCACGGACTGCCTCAACTTCGGCAGTCCTGAGAACCCGGAAGTATTCTGGGAAATCGATGAATCCGTCAAAGGTATGGCTAACGCATGTGATGTTTTGAAAACGCCGGTTATCAGCGGCAATGTCTCCCTTTACAATGAGACGGATCGCGGCGCGATTGATCCGACCCCGGTTGTCGGTATGGTTGGTCTCGTTGAAGATCTTGATCATGTGATGACTGCGTCCTTCAAAAACGAAGGTGACGCGGTGTATGTCATCGGCGAAGCGAAGCCTGAATTTGGCGGCAGCGCCTTACAGATTCTGATTGATGGTGAAGTGAGCGGCAAAGCTCCGGCACTTGATCTTGAAGTGGAGAAGAGCCGTCAGGAAAAAGTTCTTGAAGCCATCAAATCAGGCTATCTCGCCTCGGCACACGATATTTCCGAAGGCGGTCTTGCCGTTGCCGTTGCTGAATCGGTATTCGGCACGGAACTCGGCTGTGAACTTAAGTTTGATACTGACCCTGCAGTTGAACTTTTTTCAGAAACTCAGTCACGTTATTTGGTTAGTGTCCCTGAAGCGAAGAAGAAAGACTTTGAAGCATTTGTAAACGATGCTGTGTTTGTTGGCAATGTCACACGCAGTGAAACCATAAATCTAGCCTTTGCATCGTCAACCGTCACTCTGAATCGGAACGAACTCGAAAACGAATGGAGAGGGGCTCTGTCATGCATTATGTCGGCAAAGAACTGAATGAAGAATGCGCCGTCTTTGGAATTTGGGGTCATGAGAAAGCAGCAAAATTAGCCTATTACGGGCTGCACAGCATGCAGCATCGCGGCCAGGAAGGCGCGGGCATTGCGAGCACCGACGGTAAGGTCATCTATGATCATAAAGGTCTCGGTCTCGTAAATGATGTATTTGATAATGAAAAACTTGACGCGTTGGACAAAGGATTTGCTGCCATCGGACATGTCCGCTATTCAACGCAAGGCGGCAATATCTATGCCAACGTTCAACCGCTTGTCTTCCGTTCACAGAAAGACTCACTTTCCATTGCGCATAACGGAAATCTGGTCAATGCTCATAAGCTGAAAGGCGAACTTGAAGAACGCGGCAGCATTTTTCAGACGACTTCCGATACCGAAGTTATTGCTCACTTAATTAAACGAGACTATGCCGATAATTTTCTTGAAAGTGTGAAACATGCGCTTTCGATCATTAAAGGTGCTTACGCACTGACGATGCTTACCGAACACCAGCTCATTGCGGCACTTGATCCAAACGGTTTGCGTCCGCTGTCACTCGGCAAACTCGGCAATGCTTGGGTTGTCGCCTCGGAAACATGCGCGTTCGATTTGATCGGCGCAAAATATGTCCGTGACGTGCAGCCGGGTGAAGTGATCGTGATCGACAATGAAGGTCTTCACTCTGACTTCTTCACGACACGAACAGAGCCGGCAATCTGCAGCATGGAATACATTTACTTTTCACGTCCCGACAGCAACATTCAAGGCATCAACGTTCATGCCGCGCGTAAGAATCTTGGCCGCATGCTGGCACAAGAAGCACCGGTTGAAGCCGATGTGGTCACCGGTGTTCCGGATTCAAGTATTTCCGCTGCAATTGGTTATGCCGAAGCAACGGGCATCCCGTACGAGCTCGGAATGATCAAAAATCGTTACGTAGGCCGTACCTTTATTCAGCCGTCACAGGAGCTGCGTGAACAAGGGGTAAAAATGAAGCTGTCTGCCGTGCGCGCTATTGTTGAGGGCAAACGTGTCGTGATGGTGGATGATTCAATCGTACGCGGGACAACCAGCCGCCGAATTGTCGGCATGCTGCGTGACGCGGGAGCGACCGAGGTTCATGTTCGGATCAGTTCACCGCCAATCACGCATCCATGTTTCTATGGCATCGATACATCAACGTCATCCGAATTAATTGCGTCTACTCATTCAGTGGAAGATATTCGTGAATTGATTGGTGCCGACTCACTTGTTTATTTAAGCCCTGAAGGATTGAAGAAAGCGATCGGGCGCGACCCGGCAATGAAGAACTGTGGACAGTGCATGGCTTGCTTCACCGGCAAGTACCCGACGGAAATTTATCCGGATACGGTTCTGCCGCATGAAAAAGAACTGCTTGTCTGAGGAGGACCATCATGGCGAACGCATATAAAAAAGCCGGTGTGAACATTGAAGCCGGCTACGAGACAGTAGGCCGAATCAAGAAACATGTGCAGCGCACCTTCCGCCCGGAAGTCATGGACGGCCTAGGCGGATTTGGCGGTGCAATTGACTTATCGCAATTGAATTTAAAGGAACCGGTGCTTGTATCAGGAACGGACGGCGTCGGCACAAAATTGATGATCGCCATCGCGACCGACCGTCACGATACGGTAGGCATCGATGCCGTGGCGATGTGCGTGAACGATATCATCACACAAGGTGCAGAACCGATTTACTTTCTCGATTACTTGGCCTGCTCCGCGCTGAAGCCGGAAAAAGCGGAAGCGATTGTCAAAGGGATCGCAGACGGCTGTGCTCAGGCAGGTTGTGCGCTGATCGGCGGCGAGACAGCAGAGATGCCGGGCATGTATGACGAAAACGATTACGATATTGCCGGATTTTCTGTCGGCGCCGTTGAAAAGGCAAACATGATCAAGCCCAATCGGGTAAAGGACGGCGACCTCTTAATCGGGCTCACGTCAAGCGGCATTCACAGCAACGGATTTTCACTTGTCCGCAAGCTTGTTGCCGATGCCGGGTTAACCTATGCCGACACCTATTCACCTGATCCGGAAAAGACTGTTGGCGAGGTTTTGCTGACACCGACGAAGATTTACGTGAAACCGGTGCTTGATCTGCTGAAAACGGTAGACGTTCACGGTATTGCGCATATTACGGGCGGAGGATTCTATGAAAATGTGCCGCGTATGTTCCCAGAGGGATTGACGGCGGAAATGGACGTTTCAGCATGGAAACGTCCGGCGGTGTTCGATTGGTTAAAAGAATTGGGCGAATTGCAGCTCGATGACATGTTCCATACATTTAACATGGGACTTGGAATGGTGCTGGCGGTTGCTCCAGAGGATGCTGATAAGGCTTTGGCAGTACTGAAGGCCTCCGGTGAAACGCCGATCATCGTGGGAAAAGTTGTCGAAGGTCATGAATTGACGCTGGTGAATGTCGATGAAGCATAAAATAGCGGTTTTCGCATCAGGACACGGTACCAATTTTGTCGCCATCAAGCAAGCGATTCAAGACGGACAAATTTCCGCAACCATCGAACTGCTCGTCTGCGATCAGCCGGGAGCGGCTGTTATTGAACGAGCAAAGCAAGCCGGTGTGCCGGTCTTGGTGGTTTCCAGAAAAGACTACCCATCAAAGGCTGCCTTTGAACAAGTGATTGCCGACGCATGCAAGGAACACGATGTCGCGTATATTTTTCTGGCAGGTTACATGCGGATTCTCGGCAAGGTCATGCTTGCCGCGTATCCGCACCGGATTATTAACATTCATCCATCATTGCTGCCCTCGTTTACCGGACTGGATGCGATCGGCCAAGCCTTCAATAAAGGCGTTAAGATCACAGGTATCACGATCCATTATGTGGATGAGGGCATGGACACAGGTCCGATCATTGCCCAAGCCGCCGTTCCAGTGGAAGATGACGATACAGTTGAGACGCTCGAAGCACGCATTCATGAAACAGAACACAAGCTTTATCCGGCAACCATTGCCAAATTGTTGCGTGAATAAACGGTTTTCCGAGCTTTAGATATAGAATCTATGGAGTGAAAATAGAAAGGAAGTAGCGAAGTGGCAAAACGAGCATTAGTCAGTGTTTCTGATAAGACAGGGCTTATTGATTTTGTGAAAAAATTGGTGGACGCCGGTATTGAAATTATCTCAACCGGCGGTACGAAAAAAGCGATCGAAAATGCAGGTATTCCTGTCATGTCGATCAGCGAAATCACAGATTTTCCGGAAATTCTTGACGGACGCGTAAAGACGCTGCATCCGGCAGTTCACGGCGGTCTTCTAGCGGTTCGCGATAAAAAAGAACATATGGATGCCATCAAAGGTCTCGGCATCCAACCGATCGATTTTGTGGTTGTCAACCTGTATCCGTTCAAAGAAACCATTTCAAAACCGGATGTTGCTTATGATGATGCCGTTGAGAACATTGATATTGGCGGTCCAAGCATGCTTCGCTCCGCAGCGAAGAATCATCGCAGCGTGACTGTTGTCTGCGATCCGGCAGATTATGATTTGGTTGCCGAAAGTCTCGATGCGAATGCCGATGTTCCGTTTGAACTGAAACAAAAGCTGGCAGCAAAGGTTTTCCGACACACCGCGGCTTATGACGCGCTGATTGCCGATTATTTCACCAAGCAAGTCGGTGAAGAATTCCCGGAAAAGCTGACCTTGACTTACGAAAAGAAACAGCCGCTTCGTTACGGTGAAAATCCGCATCAGATGGCTGCATTTTACAGTGATCCGATTGAGGATGAATCGACGATCGCCGCTGCGAAACAACTTCATGGCAAAGAACTTTCTTATAACAACATCCGTGATGCCGATGCGGCACTTGGCATTATTAAAGAATTCAAGCAGCCGGCCGCGGTTGCTGTTAAACATATGAACCCATGTGGCATTGGCATTGGCGAAACGGTCAATGAAGCCTATGATAAAGCCTATGAAGCTGATCCTATTTCAATTTTCGGCGGAATAGTCGCGCTGAACCGTGAAGTGGATGCAGCATTGGCTGAGAAGCTGCACAGCATTTTTCTCGAAATTATCATTGCACCGTCTTATTCCGAAGAAGCCATCGCCATTCTGGAACATAAGAAGAAAAACCTGCGCTTACTGCAAGTCGACATGAGTGATGAACCACAGGATTTTGCTCAGTACACCTCCGTCCGCGGCGGCATGCTTGTTCAAGATCTGGATACGAAGGGCTACACGGATATTGAAGAAAATCTAAAAGTAGTTACCGACCGTAAGCCGACTGAAGCAGAAATGGAAAGCTTGAAGTTTGCTTGGACGATTGTGAAACATGTGAAATCAAACGCGATCGCGCTCGTTAATGACGGACTGATGGTCGGCATGGGCGGCGGACAGACAAACCGTGTTGGTGCGGCGAAAATCGCGCTTGAAGAAGCGGGAGAAAAGACAAAGGGTGCCGTGCTTTCCTCAGATGCCTACTTCCCAATGAATGATACCGTTGAAGAAGCTGCTAAGGCAGGTATCACCGCGATTATTCAGCCGGGCGGATCGATTCGTGATCAAGAATCCATCGACATGGCCAACAAGTATAACATTGCTATGGTATTCACCGGCATGCGCCACTTCAAACATTAATTTCATTCGCTGTTGAAAGGGGAACGATCATGAATGTGTTGATTGTCGGCGGCGGTGGCCGCGAACACGCGATGGCATGGAAAGCATCGCAAAGCAAGCTTGTTGAAAAAGTTTACGCTGCACCGGGCAGTGATGGTATGGCATCGGTTGCTGAATGTGTGCCGATTGACGTTATGGACTTCGAAGCACTTGCGGGTTTTGCCAAAGATCACGATGTCGCGCTGACCCTGGTTGGCCCGGAACAGCCGCTCGTCGGCGGGATTGTCGATGTTTTTCAAGCAAACGGCTTGAAGGTTTTCGGACCATCGAAAGCTGCGGCTCAGATTGAGGGAAGCAAAGCTTTCGCAAAGGCGATCATGGAAAAATATCAGATTCCGACCTCACATTATCAGACTTTTACCGATTATCAAGAGGCTAGTGATTATCTTCAGAAGATCGGCGCTCCGATCGTTCTCAAAGCCGATGGTCTTGCTGCCGGAAAAGGCGTCATCGTCGCAATGACGATGGCGGAAGCCGAAAAAGGTCTGAAAGAGATCATGAAGGATAAAAAATTTGCCGATGCCGGGTCGCGCGTCGTCATTGAAGAATACCTTGAAGGCGAAGAGTTTTCGCTAATGGCTTTGGTGAACGGGAATAAAGTTGTTCCGCTCGCCATCGCACAGGATCACAAGCGTGCATTTGAGGGCGATAAAGGCCCGAATACCGGTGGAATGGGCGCCTATTCACCGGTTCCGCAGATTGCTCAGTCCATTGTGGACGAGGCAGTGAAAACTATCTTGCAGCCTACCGCGAATGGCATGGTTTCCGAAGGCTTCACGTTCACAGGTGTGCTCTATGCCGGATTGATTTTGACTGCGGCCGGTCCAAAGGTGATCGAATTTAATTGCCGCTTTGGTGATCCTGAGACACAGGTCGTTCTGCCGCGCCTGGAATCGGATTTCGTCCAAACGGTGCTCGACGTGCTTGACGGCGCGCAGCCGCAACTTGCATGGAGTGAAAAAACAGCCGTCGGCGTTGTGCTCGCGTCAAGCGGATATCCGGGCAGCTACGAAAAAGGCCGGAAACTTGGCGACCTCGCCGCGCTGCCGGAAGACGCACTGCTTTTCCACGCCGGAACAAAAAAATCCGCTGCGGACTGGCTGACCAACGGCGGCCGTGTGCTGCTCGTCACACGGCTCGGCGATGATCTGCGCTCGGCCCGCGATGCAGTCAACAACGATCTCGAAAGCATCCAAACCGATGCCGTGTTCTTCCGCAAGGATATCGGGCATCACGCACTGGAAGCTTCGGAATAAAAGAATGATCGAAAGCCGCCTGTATCGACAAAACGATACGGCGGCTTTTTGATTGTCCATGAAATTATAAAATGTCGACTTGTTGATCCGGAAATTTATATCGGAATGCGTAATTCAACTCCATACATTATCACAATTATGATAAAACGATACCTTTGGAGGGGATTGACTATGCCACAGATCAGACCGATATCAGATCTGAGAAATAGGTTCACTGAGATTTCACGCATTGTTCATGAAGAAAAGGAGCCGGTTTTCCTAACAAAGAATGGTTACGGTGATAGGGTTGTCATGAGCCTGGAACAATACGAGGCAATTCAGTCCGTAAAACGCATCGAGTCTGCATTGTGTGAAGCAGAAGCTCAGGCAGAAAGTGATCCCACTCGTTATGATTTGGCCGATGTTACACGGAATTTGCGCAAAAAATTGTTAGATAGAGTTGGACCTGAAAATGCGTGCAATTGTTTTTTTTTTCGATTGAGTAAAAGATCTTGAAGACATCGTCAATTATTTAGCACAGTTTCATACATCAACAGCAGTTCTGAAATACGACCAAATTGTCAAAAAAATTAGTGAGTTGAACGAGTTTCCTAAGAAGTACGAGATTTATCATGGCAGACGGTTTCAACAAACATACCGCCGGATGCCGGTTGATAAATAGTTGGTTTTTTACGATGTCCATGAGGATGTAATCGAGATTCATCGTATTTTATACGGGAACCGAGATCTACATCACTATTTGAAAGATGTTTGAGCAAGGGCAACAATCACGTGTCTTTGCTCTTTTTTTATATGACTTAAAAATCTAACTAAGCTAAATTTTTGTTCAACCCCATCCTAGATTCGCATTTTTATTGAAAATGTTGAGATTGTTGAATTGTTTGAAGATAATCGGCTATAATTAAGTCGAGGAGGCTGAGGGATGATGAGAACAATAGACGACGATCAAATTGAAATGTGGGACAGCGTTCAGACCTTGTTGAAGATTAATCGCGAACAGGCAAAGGTTGTGCTCAAAGCCACCATTGAACGATCTTTTCGTCAAGTTGGTGTCGTTCTTCCTGAATTATCCAGCCTGTCACTGAAATTACCAGAACAAGATGAATTAAATCAGTTGAAACAGCTTGAAAAAAAGTTAACTAATGCTGCTGAGCAGCAGCAAATTAACGATGATTTTATAGCTGAATATATAGACAGATTGATCCAATTAACAGCGACTAACCAGCCGAAGTTCAGAAAAGCGGTCACTGTTTCATTATTGAAACAAGGAAGAGTAAAACACAGAATCAATCGAACAGCATATACGCAACCCGTTATGATCGCATCATTAAAAGAAGAAACCAAACCTTTTTATACACCTAAAGAGGTTGGGAAAAAACTAGGATTGAGCGATCAAACGATTCGCCGATTCTGTGAAAAGGGAAAGTTTTCAGAGGCA
Source organism: Sporolactobacillus caesalpiniae (assembly GCF_040513385.1). Classification (NCBI taxonomy): domain Bacteria; kingdom Bacillati; phylum Bacillota; class Bacilli; order Caryophanales; family Sporolactobacillaceae; genus Sporolactobacillus; species Sporolactobacillus caesalpiniae. The sequence goes on along the minus strand of NZ_JBEVCB010000004.1, from coordinate 291,844 downwards.
TATCAAACAGAAGGCGGACATTGGCGAATTCCTCGCGATGCATTTATCACCACAAGCAAACAAGATGAGCATTCAGATACATTTCTACAGAGGATCGACGAAAAAAATCGCCGAGGTGGGGATGCCGATGAATTTAATTTATGATGCAAAAGTTCCTCCAAAAGTTTTTATAGACACAACAGTACTGTGTGGCGCAATTCGAGTTGATGGGATCAATCGAAAAATTCTTAAAGCCGCACGATATCCTTATTTTTTTATCCCAGTTTTTTCAAGGGTTTGTCTCTTTGAATTCATGAAGCATGCTCTAGAAGGATTGGGGAAAGGAACGAATCGAGTTATCTATACACCTGCAGAGATTGATGAATTTCTGCAGATTTTTTTAAATCCAATTTTTGAGTATTATAACAAGTTGCCTGTTAACAGCTTAGTCGGACGCTACAGTTCTGAAACAATAATGAGAGAAAATCTGCCGATTGGACGAGTTCTTATAGAATTAAGTCAATGTTCCAAAGAAAAAGCAAGAAAAATTGCTCAATCTCAAGAGATGAGCAAACCGCTGTCAGCATTTGATCAAAATGATTTTCATGTTTGGGTCACAGCCATACGTGAAAGTTGCCAATACATACTAACAACCAATCACCAGCGTTTTCCTGAACAGATCGGTGCAATCAAACGAATTCACCCGAGTGATTTCTATGAACAACTCATCAATCCTTAATATTTTTTTCGAATGATCGGCCAGTAAACAAGTCCAGCGAATACTGTTAAAGACAATGATGTTGTGAGACATACCCTTAACGATACATAATCCAGGGTTTTCCAGCTCGTATAAAGAATAATTAACGACAATAAACCACATAAGAATACAAACAAAAATCGAAAGAGCCGATAGGCCATGAACACGGCGCGTTCGTCCTTGCCTTCTTTAGCGACCGAAAGGACAAGACCAATGACTGCAAAAAAAGCCGTGACAGTCATGCTGTTCGTAAACATGATAATTTTCTCCATTAGTTGCTCTCCTCCTTGTATTGAAACACCTGAGTTATATCAACATTCAATGCCTTCGCTATTTTAAAAGCCAGAACTAAAGATGGGGAATACTTTTTGTTTTCAATTGAAATGATTGTTTGTCTGCTTACACCAGCTTTCTCAGCTAATTCTTTCTGAGTCATTTTACTTTTTGCCCGCAAGACAGCAATTCGATTCATTAATTGCTGACTTTTATCGCTCATCAGTTTTTTTCATCTCCTAAACGTAGAAGTAAATGTAACATCATTAATGTAATCAAAGCTTTACTTTATGTCAAGTTTATTTTACTTAATTGGACGAATTATTCATCTTAATCCGGGAAGTCAAAGAGAAAAGTCTCTAAATGTGACATTGCGGGGATAGGCAAATATTCATTTGAATGAGCGATATAAAAAAATACTGCCATTGATAACAATAATTAAATGTTATAATGTATGTACAATTGTATATAATGATGAGGATGTTATGAATACAATGGAGGTGTGACCATGGAACGAAAAATTGTAAAAATGGGTAATAGTTTTGGATCGACCTATCCGGCAGAAATATTAAACCACCTTCATGCAAAACAAGGAGATCACATTTCGTTTGAACCTCAGCCGGATGGGACAGTGATCATAAAGAAACAGAGTAAAGTTCAACTGCCTAAAGGAATTGATCCGGGATTGCTAGAGATCGTCACGGATGTAATGGATCAATATAATGAAGCAATTAAGGAATTGGCGAAAAAATGAGGAACATTTCATTTATCGGCGAAAATGAGTTGATACTGATTAACGCCCTGTTAATTAAGCGGTATACGCCCTTGGAACAAGTTGGTGTAAAGGAACCTTTTTTATTGAACAGCGCAGTGAATCGACCACAGCAATCCGCTTTTGGTCAAGATGCTTATGCAACAATCTATGATAAAGCGGCAGCGCTTTTTCAAAGTATCGTTCAAAACCATGCGTTCTATAATGCGAATAAGCGAACAGGATTCGTAGCCTTGGTCACTTTTCTCAGAAAGAACGCGATATATTTCTGTGCGGAAAAAGATGAAATTGTCTCCTTCACTGTTAAAATCTCCGATCAACAGAACAAAATAAGTCTTAATGAAATTAGCAGATGGATTGAAAATCACTCTAGAAAAATAATGAAGGATTAAAAGTAAGACAGAGTAGACTTTGCAACAAAATGACCTGCAAAAAACGTAAAGAGGGTGTCTCAAAAGTCGATTTTTTGACTCTGAGACACCCTCTTTAATTATCTAAAATCTTGTTTAATCACCCTTTTTAAATCGTGTAACTGTTTGTGAATACCCTTTTGGGACAGCCTCCTTGACGTTCAGTTCTTATGATTTCGGGCAACAATTAGGAAGCGATGCTCATTCGTTTGTACATATCCTTGCTGCTTTATCTTTTCGTGCAGCAAATATAGCGTGTCGAAACAGCGCTCCACTGAAAACCCGGGGAATTCCCATGAAATGATCGTGGCATAATACACGATGGCCCCAACATCATCAAAACGCAGATAAGGAAAATACTCAAACTGTTGCTCAATTTTAAAACCAGCCTGTTTTAAGTCCCCAACGACTTGTTTCAATGTATTATGCGGATAAGGGCGCTGATACTCCGGGATTAATCGCTTGGATAACATATAGTTGTTATCCGCCCCCACCTGTTTTGTGATAAACAAACCATTAGGCTTTAAGGTCCGTTTAATATCGCTTATGTTCATACCTGCATGCTGGTTAATGATGAGATCGAACCTATTATCCTGACAGGGAATGTCTCCTTCATTCGCGCACGGATAAATGTGAATACCTAATGGAGCAAGTCGTTTTTTAATTAACTGTATGTTCGGTGCCCAAGCCTCTGTAACCGAGGTATTGTGATAGGGATGACGCAAAGAGAGTAGGAATTCTCCGCCACCGGTTCCCATATCAAGTAATTGGTCATTTGGATTTAGATGATCCAAGACTATTTCCCTATAGTTCCATGGCAACTGCTCACTTTCCCATCTTCCTTTAAGGTGTGAAAAATCCCAGCCTTGAAAATTTGCTCTTTCTTCCTGCTGCCATAATTTTTTTAAAGAATGTTTATTCATAACTACGCCTCCGTTTTATTTTGATAACACGGAACGGTGCAGTTAACTGCTCACCTATTTTTTTAATGATCTATTACTCGATACAGACGGTAAGCAGATTAAATCAACTGCACCGAGTAGCTACCTAGCTTCAGAATCATTTTTAGATCTCCTTGTTAACAATTTTTGTTAGCACTCAATCAATCCTGCGAAGGTTTAGTTCGAACACATTCCCCGTTCGCTTTTGCTTGGGAAACAATTCTTGTTCCTGAAAAACAAGTTTTAGATCAGGTAATTCATCAGGAATTGCCGGGGTAATGATATAATTTCTGATCCACAATCCGTCACTGCCGGAACCATCGTCTGAGCGGCAATCATAGTTGGAATCAGGAATTTTCAGTTCATAATCCAGCTGACGCCGATTATCATGATCCGCCGCATCTTGTTCCTTGTAATCGAACGAACTGGCAACCGTTAGCGAAAGTACGCTCGCATTTTCATATTGACGCAGATGAGTCACGCAGATTATTTGATCGCCAAACTTACGCCCACTCATTACAGGCACAAAACAACGAAACTTTTTCGGTTCAACTCTTGGCCTGAATATATCTTCATTTTGCATTGCTGCGAAAATTTCTCGCAGCATATCCGGATAATGACCGAATTTCTTTCCCCAGCTTTGAAAAGTTTCCTCACTGGGGAGCCCAGGGTTGTCTCCGGCAATCTTTTTGCGCTCCTGAATCAGTGCGCAAATTTTTTCATCAATTGGCTCAAGCTGTGGATTGTAATAAGTTGGCATTGGTTCTCCTCGAAACATCGTGACCCATCCCCTTTTCTTAAAAGAATACCATACTGAGGAAAGCTTACTGCTACTCTTTGCAATAAGTCATCAAGGTTAACGCCAGATTTGTAAAGGTCGAATGTGATTATTTCTGTCTTCGCAATTTTGGAACAGCATCTTTCTATGGCGGTTGATATACTGGGTTTACCGTACGGTTGGAGGGAATGCTTCATGGATACGATCGTGATCTTGCAACAAACGCTGGACTATGTTGACGAACATATTACAGACGACATCACCCCTGAACGTTTAGCGGCGCAAGCCGGATTTTCCACGTGGCATTTTTGCCGAGTCTTTCAATGGGGCGTGGGTTATACGGTGATGGCTTACGTACGAAAGCGCCGCCTTGCTTTTGCTGCATGCGAACTTGCTTCAGGCAAGCGGATTCTCGACATTTCGCTGAAGTACCGATTTGACACGCACTCAGGGTTCAGCAAGGCTTTTCGTCGTTATTTTGGCTGCAGCCCGGCAACGTATCGCTTGCATGCACGCGGCGGTCGCCCGAACCCGCCGAGCCTTCCGCGCACAAACAACTATTTGACTGGAGGAATTATTTTGGAACCAAAATTTATGACGCTTCCTGCTGTTAAACTTGCAGGCTATGTGATTAAAACAACCTCATCTGATGGAGAGAACAGTAAAACCATTCCGGCATTCTGGCAGGCCTATATGACGGATGGGCGAATGGATAAGCTCCATGCCGAGCGCTTTGTCAAAGCACATGATGAATACGGAGTCTGCTTTCCTGAAGATCCGCAGAACGGCGCGTTTGATTATGTGATCGGTGTTGAACGAAAGGAGGGCGAAGCAGTACCGGACAGCTATCATACATGCGACATTCCGCCTGCTTCCTATGCTGTGTTCTCGACGCCGCCAAGCAATGCCGAACACTTTGTATCTGCAATTCAAGGAACGTGGAACTACATCTTCAGCGAATGGTTTCCAAAATCAGGATACGAGTACGCACCGGATTGCGTCGACTTTGAACGCTACGATGACCGCTGCATGTCGGACGAAGGAAAGGTATGCGAGATCTATATCCCGATCGTGAAGAAGCAAGGCTAATGCAAAAGTGAAGCGTGTAAAAAAGGATACCTGCTGAAGGTATCCTTTTTATAGGTATATATTTGAATGACTGCGAACTAGTGCGACAATCGCGTTTCTTTACAATCTGCGTTACATGAAGAAAAAATGTAGATCATAATCGACGCCCAGATAAGTATAAATGAAAACCATTGAACAAACGAAACAGGTTCTTTAAAAATCAACAATCCGATGAGGAATGTGATTGAGGGTGTTATATATTGAATCACCCCAACGGTAGATAACGGCAATCGTTTTACTCCTTCAGCAAACCAAATAAGCGGCAGGGCCGTTACGATACCGGCTCCCATTAAAAGAGTCGATAGATGATAAGAATCAGTCCCGAATGATGCTACACCATTTAGTTGTAATATCAATAGATATGTAAGTGCTGTCGGTGTGCCGATTAATGTTTCGTAAGCCATCGCTACGCGTGAGTCTAATCGAGTACATTTTTTGGCATAACTGTAGATTCCTGATGATAAGGCAAGCGATAACGCAACCCAAGGGATTTGACCATAGTTAACGGTAAGCAAGAACACACCCAGCAGGGCAATGAAAAATGACAGCGATTGTCCTGGACCGCATTTATCTCTCAATAAAACAATACCCAATAAAATGCTAATAAGCGGGGTCATGTACATTCCCAGACTGGCTTCAATAACTTTTCCGTGGTTAACCGCCCAAATAAAGATCACCCAATTCGCGCTTATTGCAAGAGACGCGATGAATATAAATAAAAATTCCTTTTTATAGTGATAAAAATAGTTGAGCCTATAGATAAATAGATGAGTTTTCTGTTTCTTAAACAGGATGATAACTATTGTGAATACAAAAGACCAGCAGATTCTGTGTGCTAAGATCTCAAAAGCCGGCACACTGCCTAATGCCTTCCAATACACGGGTAAAAATCCCCACAAAATATAGGCAGCAGATGTATAAAGTGCCCCTGTAAATGTGTTATTTCCTTTTGGTTTATTCATTAACACGCTTACCCAGTATAACTAAATCTCTTTCAATGCTATCTAGTTCCGCAACCTTTGGATAAGCCCCCCACTTTTCAAAACCCAAGCGTTCAAAAAGGCGGAGACTGGGAATATTGTGGCCGAAGATAAAAGCAAGAATAGTTTTTATACCGAATTCATGACAATGATCGATTGCATAGGTAACAAAATCAGTGCCCAGCCCCTTTCCGCGAACGCTCGTATCAAGATAAACGCTTATTTCCACGGTTGCACGATAGGCAGGGCGTCCATAAAAGCTGCTCAGGCTGAGCCATCCGCAGATTTTTCCATCCTGTTCGGCAACCCAAAGTGGGCGATTCTTGTCTTCATAATGGGCACTAAACCAAGGTTTACGTTCAGATACAGTGACTTCTTCCGTATCCGCCGTGACCATTCTCCCTGGTATCGTTGAATTATAAATAGCCACTATAATGGGTAAATCACTTAATTGTGCTTCACGATACACGATATGATCGGCCATTTGACGCATCTCCTCATGCTTATTTGTTTTTCTGCATTTATTTTAAAATGCGTCATGGATGTTGTAAAATTGAACTTAGTAACCATTTGCCATAGAAAAAAGTTATGGCAGAAGTTGACATAATCTGAGAGGGAGTAGTGGAGCATGACGATTCAGCAATTTCGCTATTTAGTGGAAATTTCCAAGCACGGTTCAATAAGCAAGGCTGCCTCTGCGCTTTACGTAACACAGCCCAGTATCAGTAAAGCCGTGCGAGACTTGGAAACGGAGTTAGGGATAACGATCCTGGATCGAACGAATAAAGGAGTTGTCTTCACTAAAGATGGTACGGAATTATTATTCTACGCCAAAACGCTTCTGGAACAAATGGAATCTGTCGTCGATCATTTTAACAGGGAGAAGGCAACGGACGTAACAAAGCTTTCTATTTCCTCTCAACACTACGGCTTTGCCATAGAAGCTGTAGCGAATTTTATGAGTTATTTTGCCGAGCGAAAGTATGAACTGACGATTCGGGAGGGAAAGACAACCGATGTAATTGATGACGTGTACGCGAGTAGAAGTATTCTCGGCATTTTATCCCTAACCGATTTAAACAAGAACTTTTTCAAACGCTATTTTATCTCAAAATCACTGAATTTTACGCCTCTAGTGTCATTGAAGCAACACGTTTTTCTCCGAAAAGAACATCCTCTGGCTCATCTCAAATGCATTAACTTGGAGCAGTTAACGGATTATCCTTATCTAACCTACCAGCAGGATGACGTACTGCTCCATTTTGCTGAAGAAGCCATCAATCTGGACACGATTAGGAACTTGGTCTATCTGAAGGATCGAGGCGCCATGAATAATCTCCTGTCCCATACAGATGGATACAACCTGGGAACAGGCTGCATCGTGGACAATTACATGAACCCCAATATTATTTCCATACCTTTAGAGGGAAGTAATTTAATTCAAGTCGGCCTGGTCAAACGAGCTGATGTGTTTTTATCGGAAGAACTTTTGGTATATATTAACTTTTTAAAAACGGCTTTGGAAAAATCTGCACCGAAGGAATAGTTCACAGTTACTCAAAAAAGCGGTTGAAGACCTTTTGCCATTTGGTGTTTTCGTACCCAAGCTGCGTGTAGAATTGATGTGCTTTTTCCCTGGTTCCTCCTGAACGGACGCGCAGTTCTGTATAGCCGTGCTCAGTGGCCCATTGCTCGCATGCTTCGAGCAATTGTTTACCAATCCCTTGTCTGCGGTGCGCGCGGTCAACGACAATGCCGCCAAGTTCAGCGTAAACACCTTCAAGAAAATGTTTGCCGAAGATGTGCGCCCATCCGCAAACGCATCCCGTTTGGTCTTCAGAGACAAAAAAGCCGTTATCTGGATGGCTTAAGATGTAGTGAAGCCGCTGTTTAATCTCAGATTCCGTTTCTTCATAACCAAGTTGTGTGCATAAATCTTTGAGTGCAGGTATGTCGGATGGCGTTGCCGAGCGAATCATTTTGATCGTCACCTCAGAGCATTTTTTAGATATTCTGTTCATTAATACTTAAGTTTCTGTACATGAGGTCTTCGCGTTTGGTGAAACCAATCGATTGCCAAAATGCGTTTCCGGACTGGTTTGTGGCGAAAACAACGAGGGCAATTTTATTAATTTCCTCTTTTTTCAAGGCATTAATGACGGCGCTCACCAGTTGTTTCCCGATCCCTTTGCGGCGATAGCTGCGGTCGACTGCTGTGTGATAAATGTAGCCTCTGCGGCCGTCGTTTCCGCACAGGATGACGCCCATAATCTGTTGATTTTCTTCGGCGATGAAATTTGTAGTTGGGTTTCTTTTTAGAAATTTTTCAATGCCTTGGGCGGAATCATCGAGGCTGCGCATGCCCATTCCATCGGTATGCATCCAGAGTTGGTGGACTTTAGCGTAATCCTCTGTTTTCATTAAGCGAATTTCCATTTTCACGCGCTCCTCAATCATTCGTCGTCAAATCATAATCTAAATAATTGTCTTTCTGTTTGAACCCGTAACTTCTATAAAGAAGCTTGCCCATTGCCGATGCTGTGATCGTCACTTTTCCGCAGTGGCGCTGTTTGGCTTCCTTGACAACGGCGTCCAACAATTTAGTTGCAATCCCTTGTCTCCGAAAAGCTTTTAAGGTATGCATACATGAAAGTGTTCCAACGCAGCCGGACGGATTGCCATAGTAGGGCGGACGGCGGCTGAAGGACATGCCGCTGGTTGCGATCATCTTTCCGTCAACAAGAGCGATCCAGGAAACAAAACTGCCGTCCTCAAGTGCTTGAGTGAAGTAATCGGTGAGCGGTTTGGTGAGATCGGTTGTCGGTACAGCGCCTTCCTCGAGCAACTGCAGTTTTCTCATTTCCACAAACGCAGGAATGGCTTCTTTTTTTAATTTTCGAAACTCAAGATTGTTCATTACCGTTCCCTCTTTTGAATGGCAGACTGTCTATAAATTAATTTCAGTTTAAGCGTCGTCAGCTGATTGTTCAATCGTATTTTTTATTCTTATAGAGGGTGTTCAAAAAGTCCAGGAAAAATTGCTGTCGAATCTCTGTGTCAGCTTGTTTCTCCGCTCCTCACGTATCATTTGCATACGCTCTGGTGCTCGAAACTGCGCTTCCTTGATCTTCTCGGCACTTTTTGTCCTCCTTTTTGAACAGACTCTTATAGTAAATCAAGTTCAAATAGTCAAATAATATTGATTCATCTCTTTGTAGGGTGTAAAATATACGTCAACTCACACAGAAAAAAGGATAGCCTCAGAAGGCATAAGGAGAGGATTGAAGTGAACGAAACAGTCAGAAGAGTAGGCATTGTAGGCATTGGCAACGTCGGAAAGGCTGCCGCCTCCGCAATTGTCCACAATAATATTGCGGATGAACTGTACATTTCCGATATCGATGCCGAACGCGCGAAAGGTGAGGCCTGGGATTTTGCGGACAGTATCGAGCTGACGCCGTCAAGAACGCGGGTCATTGAAGTACCGCTTGAAGGGCTTGCTGCGTGCGACGTGATTCTTGTGGCGGTAACGGAACGCTCGCAAATTCCAACCCAATCACGTCTGGAGTTGTTGAAGGGCACCGCGGCGATTGCTTACGATATCGTGCCAAAGCTGCGCAAGGCCGGTTTCAAAGGAAACTATGTGATCGCGACCAATCCGTGCGATATCATTACATACTTATTCTACACGTTGTCCGGGCTGCCGAAGAACCACGTGATTGGAACGGGAACGGCACTCGACAGTATGCGCTTACGTCGTCAGCTTTCGCAAGTGATCGGCGACGTTGACCCGCGCAGCATCAGCGCATTTATGGTAGGCGAGCATGGTGATTCTCAAATTGCCGCTTGGTCGCAAGTAACCGTTGGCGGACAACCGCTGGACCAATTTGAAGAAGATAATGTTGATGAATTTGGTCCGATTGATCGCGATCAGGTTGAAAACGCCGCACGCCATTTTGGTTGGGAAATCCATAAACGCAAGGGTAACACGCAATTTGGAATCGGCAATGAACTCGCCTTCTTTGCAAAGTCAATCCTCAACGACGCACGTGCCGTAACGGCAGCTTCGGTCATTCAAGATGGTGAATACGGTCAGCATGATCTGGCCATCGGCGTGCCGATTATTCTCGGCCGCAATGGCGTGGAGAAAATCATCAAATTCCGCCTTAACGAAAAAGAACAAGAAGGATTCAATGCATCGGCGGAATTGATCAAAGGCTACATCAAACAAACTTTGGAAGAACACGAAGAACAGGCTGCAAACGAAACCGTTTAGAATAAAAGCCTCCCGTTTGAGACGATCACGTCTCCGGCGGGAGGCATTTTTTATTAAACAGACCGATAAAGTTGTAGAAGAGACCGATAAATACGCGAAACAGACCGATAAATTTGTAGAAGAGACCGATAAACGTATTTAATCAAACGCACAGGTGCACGCGATCAAAGAACTCTTCATAACTGCCCAGATAAAAGTCCGCACCGGGCGCATCATTTTGAAACAGGCATGTTTTCTTGCCCAGCTTTTTAGCAGGAATAATATCCAGCGTGCGGTCGCCAATCGCCAAATCAAAACCATGGTGCTCATCCAAATAGATATAAGCGGCAGGATCAGGCTTGCGCGGGAAGCCGTTGTCTCGCGTCACAAGTTCGCTGAAATAGCTGTCCAGCTGATAATGCTTTAAAATTTGAATGAGTGAACCACGGCTTTTGTGCGTCATAATTACATTTTTATTGGCAGCAGCGAGAATTTTTTCAACAAATGGAAAGGGCCTAAATGTATCTGCTGGACAGCTTCTGACCAGTTGATGGTAGCGGCGAGTCTGCTCCTGACTAACTTGAAATGTCTCAAGTGCGGTACTCTCTGATATTTTTAACTGTCTATAAATGTCCTGCTCATTAACGTTATTTTCAAGCACTTGTTTCAAGAGTTTTGCATAAACAGGATACGTATCAAAGATCGTCCCGTCAAAATCCCACAAAATATTCACATCAATCACGTCCTCAGGCAGTAGAATCATTAATTATCTATAGGCTAACATAACATCGATGAAACCGTAAACATTTGATTTTAACACGCTGAAGTAGTTCGAATAATGAATTTCGCGCGGTGAAGAATGAAATCATTTTTTGCTTCGACTTTATCCCTACGCCTATTTGATGTAATATGTTAAAAGGAATGCTTATGCAAGTTTGAGAGATCACTATACATTCAAACTGAACTAGATAAAGATGTATCTGCTCCGGGTAGATTTTATGTAATAGATCGGCAAGGCATGATATAAGTGAGAACAGAATCGATGATGAAATGATTGATTTTACTGATGAGAAAGGAATGGACAAGGTTGCAAATTGATAAATTAAGAGGCAAAGCTCTTGATCAGCTGTTTGACGCCATCCTGACATTGAAAGATCGTGAGGAATGCTACCAGTTTTTTGATGATCTATGCACAATGGGCGAGATTCAATCATTGTCGCAACGGCTTGAGGTGGCGAGAATGCTGATGACAGGACAAACCTATCACCAGATTGAAGAAGAGACAGGAGCCAGCACGGCGACTATTTCCAGAGTAAAGCGCTGCATCAACTTTGGTGCGGATGGCTATAAAATGGCACTTAATCGATTGGAATAATAAAAAGAAACGGGTTGTTTCTCGTTTCAAGTGAAAAATGATCTATTGAGGCGGCGATATTCTGGGGAAACAGTGAATACAGAATGCGCCGACTTTGCATTTTGCGTGCGATTTTTCCATGATGTGTTACTAAGCGACTCTATTTTAGGAAGTGATAGCGATGGAACGACTTTCACAGGAACTGCTCGAAGGACTTAACCCGGAACAACTAAAGGCGGTCAAGCACCACGCGGGTCCGCTTTTGATTATGGCCGGCGCGGGAAGCGGTAAGACACGCGTGCTGACCCATCGCATGGCATACTTAATGATTGAGCGTGACATCGCGCCATGGAATATTCTGGCGATCACGTTCACGAATAAAGCGGCAAAAGAAATGAGGGAACGCCTTTCCGGTCTCGCGGGACCACTCGTTGAAGACACATGGGTGTCCACCTTCCACTCGATGTGCGTACGGATTTTGCGCCGTGACATCGACCGTATGGGGGTTAGCCGCAATTTTACGATCTTAGACAGCACCGATCAGTTATCGGTTGTGAAACAAACGCTCAAAGAGCACAATTTGGATCCGAAAAAATTCACGCCACGTGGCATTTTAGGCGCAATCAGCGCTGCCAAAAACGAATTGAAGACAGCTGCAGACTTTGCAAAAACCGCTCAGGGACCCTTTGAAGAGGTCGTCCGCGATGTCTACAAAGATTATGAGAAGAAGCTGCTTCAGAACCAGTCACTTGATTTCGATGATCTAATCATGACGACGGTGCACCTGTTCCAGCGCGTGCCGGAAGTCCTGGAATTCTATCAAAAGAAGTTTCAGTACATCCATGTTGATGAGTATCAGGATACGAACCGTGCCCAATATCTGCTCGTGCACATGCTCGCCGACCGTTTTAAGAACCTATGTGTTGTCGGTGATTCCGATCAATCGATCTACGGCTGGCGTGGTGCGGACATTCATAACATTCTATCATTCGAGGAAGACTACCCGAATGCGCAAGTGATTAAATTGGAACAAAATTATCGATCGACGAAGATGATTCTTGACGCTGCGAACCATGTGATCGAGAACAACCATGATCGCAAGCCGAAGAACCTGTGGACGGAAAATGCTGACGGCAATAAAATCGCGTACTATCGGGCGCCGACAGAACGTGAAGAAGGCTATTACGTTGCCGGAAAGATGCGGGAGCTCTTTAATGATGGATTCAAATATTCCGAGCTTGCTGTGCTCTATAGAACGAACGCCCAATCACGTGTGATTGAAGAGACACTGGTCAAGTCGAACATACCGTATCGAATGGTCGGCAGTATCAAATTCTACGACCGCAAAGAAATTAAAGATATACTCGCTTATCTGCGGCTGATCGCGAATCCGAATGATGAAATCAGTTTGGCACGCGTGATTAACGAACCGAAGCGAGGCATCGGTGCTTCCTCCATGGATAAGCTTGCTGATTATGCGATCTCAGGGGATCTCTCATTGATGCAGGCGATCGATGATGTGGAACAGACCGGCATCGCGGCGAGAACAGCAGGTAAAATGAAAGCCTTCGCTGAAATGATCATGAATTGGTCCAAAATGCAGGAATTCCTGTCTGTGACCGAGCTTGTTGACGATGTATTGGACAAATCCGGCTATCGTGATGCGCTCAAAGCAGAACGGACGATCGAAGCGCAGAGCCGTCTGGAAAACCTCGATGAATTGCTGTCGGTGACGAAGGAATTCGAAAGTGCGCATGATGATAAATCCCTCATTAATTTTCTGACCGAGCTCGCGCTTGACGCCGATATAGACGATCAGGAAGATCAAGCCCCACAAGATGCGGTAACGTTGATGACCCTTCACTCGGCCAAGGGACTGGAATTTCCGATTGTCTTTCTTGTCGGCATGGAAGAAGGTATTTTTCCGCATATGCGTTCCTTGGATGATCCTGAGGGAATGGAAGAGGAGCGGCGCTTGGCGTATGTTGGCATTACGCGGGCGAAGAAGCAGCTGTTCTTGACAAGTGCGCAGGTACGCATGCTTTATGGCAATACGATCACTAATCCCGCGTCACGTTTTATTAAGGAAATTCCAAAAGACCTTATTGAACAGGAAGACTCAGAAGAACAGATGATTTCCGGCGGTTTCGCATCGAAGTCTGCATCTGGATCACCTTTCAGCAGGCGATCCGCAGCACCAGTTTCTCAATCACGGCCAATTCTTCAGAAAAGAGCGCAGCATAATGAAACATGGAGCGCCGGCGACAAGGTCACGCACAAAAAGTGGGGTCAAGGAACCATTGTGGCGACTCGGGGAAGCGGAGACAGCGTCGAACTGGATATTGTCTTCCCAAGTCCGGTTGGGTTGAAACGATTGCTTGGCGCATTTGCTCCGATTGAGAAAGTGTGACCGGGTCATAATAGGTTATATAATAATCAAGTTTTCTAACAGTATAAAAGAGGTCTGAGAAATAAGCGGAAAAATTCCGCTTATTTAGAGAATGAACGAAAAAGTAGCTTAAATAGACGGAGAAATTCCGCTTATCGAATCAAAAAACGTGAAAATGGAAGGTTTTTCTGTGAATAACCGGAAAAATTCCCCTTATTTACCTGAGAAACAAGCGCCATGATGCATATAACCGGAAAATCTCCGCTTATTTTACTCGTTACTTAATTAAGGACCAAAATGATTTATTAGAAGCTTGCCGATTGGCAAGCTTCTGGCAAAGCCAAGTTTTCTAATAGTAAACAAAATGTGGAATAGAATCGTATTAGGAAAACAATACCGTGGACACGCCGAAATGCGCGTCATAGGCAGGTTTTCTTCATACTAATGGTATAAAGGAGCAACAAATCATGGTTGAGCGACTGCCCCAACACGTCATGGATCTGCATCAGCAATTAAATCAGTATAGCTACGAGTACTATGTGGAGGACAATCCAAGTGTGCCCGACAGTGAGTATGATCGGCTTATGAACGAGCTGATCGCCCTGGAGAAGGAGCACCCGGAGTGGATTACGCCGGATTCACCAACTCAGCGAGTAGGCGGAGAACCGCTCAAGGCATTTACGAAGGTGACGCATGATCTTCCGATGCTCAGCCTCGGTGATGTGTTCAGCGAAGAGGAACTGCTGGATTTTGATCGCCGCGTCAGGCAGGCAGTCGGAGATGATGTCACTTATGTCTGCGAATTGAAAATTGATGGACTGGCGGTTTCGCTCACCTATGAAAAAGGTGAATTTGTGCTCGGCGCAACACGTGGGAACGGGACCATCGGAGAAGACATCACGAATAATTTAAAGACCGTCCGCTCCTTGCCGCTTGTGCTCCCGGAACCGATTGATATTGAGGTGCGCGGAGAGGCCTATATGCCGAAGCGATCATTTGAGAAATTAAATGACGAACGAAGCCGAAATGGTGAGCCGCTGTTTGCCAATCCGCGCAACGCCGCGGCCGGCTCTCTAAGACAGCTCGATCCGAAAATATCGGCGAAAAGAAGGCTCTCTGTTTTTCTGTACAGCTCCGGTCGTTTTGACCGTGAGAAAATCAAAACGCACTACGGTCTGCTTGAAGCGATTCGCGAGCTGGGACTTCCGGTCAATCCGGAATCAAGACGTTGCAAAACGATGCAGGAAGTCTTTGATTATATCAAGGAATATACGGAAAAACGGGACGCACTTCCCTATGGCATTGACGGCATCGTGGTCAAAGTAGACGCAATGGATCAGCAGCGGCAGCTGGGCAACACGGTGAAGTCGCCGCGCTGGATGATCGCCTACAAATTTCCTGCGGAAGAAGTCGTGACAACACTCGAGGCTATTGAAGTCAGTGTCGGACGAACCGGTGCTGTAACGCCAACAGCGGTGCTTACTCCGGTGTCCGTTGCCGGAACAACGGTCAAAAGAGCATCGCTTCATAACGAAGACTTAATTCAGGAGAAAGATATACGTATTGGCGACCGCGTCGTGATTCGAAAAGCGGGAGACATAATACCTGAGGTCGTTAATGTGCTGACTGAACAGAGAACGGGTGATGAAGTCCCTTACGCAATGCCGACGACTTGCCCGGAATGCGGAAGTGAACTTGTTCGACTTGAAGAAGAAGTCGCGCTTCGCTGCATTAACCCGAAATGTCCGGCGCTGATTCGAGAAGGACTCATCCACTTTGTCTCGCGCGGTGCCATGAATATTGACGGATTAGGCGAAAAGGTGATCACGCAGCTTTTTGAAAAGAAGCTGATCGCCGATGTCGCCGATCTATATAAACTGAATCGTGCTGATCTGATCTCCATGGAACGCATGGGTGAAAAGTCGACCGATAATTTACTCAATGCGATTGAACACTCCAAGGAAAACTCTCTGGAACACTTGCTTTTCGGGCTGGGCATTCGTTACATTGGATCCAAGGCGGCCAAACTTTTAGCGCAAGCCTTTAAAGACATCCATACATTGGCGAACGCGGATATGGACGCACTCATCGCAGTCGATGAGATTGGCGAGAAGATGGCGGATTCGTTGATCATGTATTTTTCAAAGCCCGAAGTTGGCGCATTGATTAATGAACTGAAAAATGCCGGCGTAACGATGACGTATCTTGGCCCGGATCCTGAGACAGCCGCTCAATCCGATTCACCATTTAATGGTAAGACAGTCGTGTTAACCGGCAAATTGACGCAAATGACACGAACTGAGGCAAAAGAAGCGATTGAACAGCGCGGCGGCAAGGTGACCGGAAGTGTCAGTGCCAGCACGGACCTAGTCGTTGCAGGGGAAGCTGCCGGATCGAAGTTGAAAAAAGCGCAGGATCTTCAGATCGAGGTTTGGGATGAGGCGCATTTTGTGGAAATGCTCAAGGAATAGGGGATGCTCCAATATGAAATGGAAGAAAACAGCGGCGGCGGGCTCTGTCATTCTCGCCTTACAGCTCGTGCTTTCGGGGTGCTGGTTTAACAACGATTCGAATCATAATGTTGTGGATAACGGCAGTGGCAAGAGCGAGAATGCCAGTCTGATCCCAAGCAGGAACGATTCGGATTATCAAATGCTCAAACCCAAGTCCGGTACTTCGTCACGAGGCTATATCCAATATGGCCCGAAGAACCGTGTGGATATGGATCAGCTCGAGAGCGGATTGATGGACTTGTCAAAAAGTGTATTCAGTCCCGATAAATACGTTTTTCAGAGCGGACAATACCTCAAGGACTCGGATATTAATGGTATTCTTTACCGCAAAGGGTCCGAGCCAAAGAAGAGCGATAGTGAGGCTAAAGTTCTTCCCGGTCTGAATCCGGCACTTGGAAAAGGCAAGACGATTGTTGAAAAGTCAAAGAACAGTCCGAAATATATTAATTATGTATTGGAACAAAACTATCTGATGAAGAATAGTAAAAATCAATACAAGTTGAGCGGCGTATCGATTGCCGTATCGCTGAATTCTGTATATGCAGACAATATTACGTATAACGATAAAATTTATCCGGTTTCTGAAAAGCTGAAACAAGCGAAAGTCAAGGCATGGGGAAAGGCCCATGCGCAACAAATTTTGCAACGGATCAGAAGCCTTCCAGGGTTGCAGCAGGTACCGATTTTTATGACGTTATACCTTACGGCAGCGCCCCAATCCTATGTATCCGGTGACTTCTTTGCAAAAACGGAAATAGCCGCCAACTCAAGTTCCATTGATAAATGGACCAATGTTGCTGAACATCATGTGTTGTTCCCGTCGGACAGCGCAACGAGCAATTATAAAGATGATTTAGACAAATTCAATCAATTCAAGACCGATGTGCAAAAGTATTACCCGAACTATGTGGGTGTGATTGGGAAAGGATTCTATCAGAATAAAGAGCTGCATGATATGACGCTCGAAATTAACTTTAATAAGTTTGTCGATAAGACAGAAATGATTGGTTTTACCAACTATGTGACATCCCTAGTCAAGAATCGAATGCGTTTTGCGCGCAGTGTCCCAATCCATATCTACATTACAACAGGCGACACACCTGAAGCCCTAATTGAACAAACAAATGATATGGACAAACCCTATGTTCACATCTTTCAACAGTAAATACGACTAACCATGAGAAACCGCTATTGGCGGTTTTTTTCTATGCAAAGGCAGAAGAAGTCTACTTTTTCATATGCAAACCACACAAAGTTTGTACTGCTAATTTCAATTGAAATTCCACGATATTTAAAATATAATTAAACCAAGTGAAAATACAGTGTATAATTAATAATACTAAAATAAAACTTTATAAAACAAGGCGGCGATCGATTGGATACTCTTGATTTAAAATTACTTCGCACATTAATGAAGCATGGTCGAGCGACCTGGTCCGATCTTGCTGCCAAAATTGAGATGTCCTCGCCCGCCGTGGCGGAACGCGTGCGACGTCTAGAAGAAAAGGGCGTGATTAAAACATATGAAGCGGTCATCGATCCGGAACTTGTCGGTAATACATGTACAGCTTTCATAGCAGTGACCCTAGAAAAAACCGAACAGCGTGCAGCATTCCTTGAATTGATCCATGAGTTGGTCGAAGTTCAGGAATGTCATCATATTGCGGGTGACTACGATTATTTGCTTAAGGTACGTGCACGTGACACCAAAGATCTGGATCGCGTCATCAGCAGTGAATTGAAAAAGCTGCCGGGCGTGAAAACACGGACAACCATTGTCATGAATTCACTAAAAGAAACGGCGCAGCTCCCGATTCACGCCGACCGCTTTTCATAAGGCGCCATTTATGGATCTGTTCATTTATTTAAAAGGGCTTCTCTTAGGCTTCGCGATCGCCGCACCCGTCGGTCCGATTGGTGTCCTCTGTATCCGTCGAACGCTGGTTTTCGGCAGACTTCGTGGCTTGCTGTCCGGCCTAGGCGCAGCGAGCGCAGACGCCATTTATGGTGCAATCGCCGCATTTGGACTGACGGTTGTATCTCACTTTTTGCTTGATCAGCAGATTTGGCTGCATGTGCTTGGCGGCTGCTTTCTCTTCCTTCTCGGTGTCCGGACGTGGCGATCAAAAGTTGCGGACAAACCGCCGAACATCGCAGGAAGCAGGCAGTTCTTCAGTGCTTACACAACAACATTTGTGCTGACGCTGACCAATCCAATGACCATTCTCTCGTTCATCAGCATCTTTGCGGGCGTAGGAATAGCTTCCGGCGAGGTACGCTCATCCCTTTTCCTAGTTTTCGGCATTTTTTGCGGTTCTGCTGCTTGGTGGCTGCTGTTGAGTGTATGTGTCGGTCATTTTCGGGAAAAGATGGACAAAAAGATGCTGATCTGGGTGAATCGTTTATCTGCCGGCATCATTATCGGTTTTGGAATGCTTTCATTGTGGCAAGCCATAGGATATTGGCATTAAGGAAACTTGCGTCAAATCGAATTGTTTCAGCGCCGCGGTTATTGCATAGTGTCAATGGTATTTGATATGATTAGAACAGTGTTGGAATTTGCCAAGAGGTGGCAAATGAAGCCGATTGGCGGAGGTGAAAATGATGAGCAGGATCAACGAAGATCAGGTAAAATACGTGGCTAATTTGGCGCGTCTGTCTTTTACTGATCAGGAAATAAAGACGTTTACAACGCAGCTGGATGATATTATTGGTTTTGCCGAACAGCTGAATGAGCTGGATACACAAGGCATTGAACCGACGACCCACGTCCTTGATATGTATAATGTCATGCGCGAGGATGTTGTGGAACCGTCTCTGCCGCGCGAAGAAGCGCTCAAGAATGCACCGGTTCAAGAAGACGGACAAGTTAAAGTGCCGCTGATTATGGAAGCGGACTGATAGAAGCAGAAGGAGGATAACAGAGATGCCACTTTTTGAAGAAGGCCTTGTGTCTTTATCTCAAAAGTTACATAACAAAGAAATCAAGGCATCCGATCTTGTCGACGAAGCGTTCGCGCGTATTCATGAAGTTGATGGGGATGTGCAGGCGTTTCTGACCTTGAATGAAGAAGCTGCCCGCAGCGAAGCGAAGGCCCTTGATGAGAACGGAACGGCAGATAGCGCAATTCTTTCAGGCATGCCGATCGGACTGAAAGACAACATGGTGACAAAGGGACTGAAAACCACATGTTCCAGCCATATTCTTGAAAACTACGATCCGCTCTATGATGCTACCGTAGTGGAAAAAGTTAAGACACAAAAGGCAATTACAATCGGAAAATTAAACATGGACGAGTTCGCCATGGGCTCCTCAACCGAAACATCATTTTTTGCGAAAACAAAAAATCCATGGGATCTGCAGCGTGTTCCGGGCGGCTCCAGCGGCGGCTCTGCCGCAGCCGTTGCAGCGGGCGAAGTGCTGTTCGCATTAGGAACAGATACTGGCGGCTCAATCCGTCAGCCATCCGCATTTTGCGGCGTAGTCGGCATGAAGCCAACGTACGGTCGTGTGTCGCGTTACGGGCTTGTCGCATTTGCTTCATCCTTGGATCAAGCCGGACCGATTACTCGGACCGTCGAAGACAATGCCTACCTGCTTGAAACCATCGCCGGTCTTGACCGCCATGATTCAACGAGCGCCGATGTCGCTGTACCGCATTATGCTGCGGCACTCACCGGCGACATCAAAGGCCTCCGAGTTGCTGTTCCAAAAGAATATCTGGGTGAGGGCATTGATGAATCCGTAAAGGCAAACATCCGCGCTGCGATCAAGCAGCTCGAATCGTTAGGTGCCGTTGTTGACGAAGTATCGCTCCCTCATTCTAAATATGCTGTTCCTGCCTATTATATTATTGCTTCATCTGAAGCATCAGCCAACCTCGCTCGTTTTGACGGGGTGCGCTATGGCGTTCGCGCAGAAACAAATGATTTGATCGAGATGTACAAGAAATCAAGAAGCGAAGGCTTCGGCGACGAAGTGAAGCGCCGGATTATGCTTGGCACTTTCGCCTTGAGCTCCGGTTACTACGATGCTTATTATAAAAAAGCGCAGCAAGTGCGTACGTTGATCAAGCAGGACTTTGAGAAAGTGTTCAAGGATCATGACATTATTGTCGGGCCGACAACGCCAACGACTGCTTTCAAGATCGGCGAAAACATCGATGATCCGTTGACGATGTACGCGAACGACCTTCTGACTATTCCGGTTAACCTTGCCGGCATTCCGGCAATCAGTCTGCCATGCGGACTCGCAAACGGACTGCCGGTCGGTCTGCAGATGATCGGCCGACCGTTCGGCGAAGAGACGTTGTATCGCGCCGCGCATGCTTATGAACAAACGGCCGGATTCACATTAACGCCTGCCAAAGGGGCGATGAGCAAATGAGTAATTTTGAAACAGTCATCGGGCTTGAAGTCCATGTTGAATTGAAAACGAAGACGAAAGCGTTCTGCGGCTGCGCAAACCAGTTCGGCTCAGAACCGAATACAAATACATGTCCTATTTGTCTCGGACACCCGGGTGTGCTTCCTATTCTGAATCATGAAGCGGTTGATTATGCAATTAAAGCCGCTCTTGCTCTAAATTGCGAGATTTCCCGAGAGACGAAATTCGATCGGAAGAATTACTTCTATCCGGATAACCCGAAGGCCTATCAGATTTCTCAGTTTGATCAACCGATCGGTCGCAATGGGTACATCGAAATTGAAATCGACGGCGAAAAGAAACGGATAGGTGTCCACCGTCTTCACTTGGAAGAAGATGCCGGAAAGCTGAACCACTTGGAGGACGGTTCCGGTTCACTTGTCGACTTCAACCGTGTCGGCACACCGCTGATCGAAATCGTTTCCGAAGCGGATATGCGCGACCCTAAAGAAGCGTACGCGTATTTGGAAAAGCTGAAAGCGATCATGCAATATATCGATGTGTCCGACGTTAAGATGGAAGAAGGCTCGCTTCGCTGCGATGCCAACATCTCGATTCGTCCCTACGGACAGACAACATTTGGTACTAAGACGGAACTGAAGAACCTGAACTCATTCACGTTTGTTGAAAAAGGGCTCGCTTATGAAGAACGACGCCAGGAACGCGTGCTTCTCTCAGGTGGCGAAGTTGTTCAGGAAACACGCCGCTACAATGACGCGACCAAGACAACAACGGTCATGCGTGGAAAAGAAGGCTCCGATGATTACCGCTACTTCCCGGAACCGGATATCATTAAACTGAAAATCGATCAAGAGTGGATCGACCGCATTCAGTCCGAAATTCCGGAATTGCCGGATGCGCGCCAGAAGCGCTATGTCGAAGACCTTGGTCTACCGGAATATGATGCGATAGTGCTCACTCAGACGAAGACGATGTCCGACTTTTTCCAAGAAGCTGTTGCCGAGGGTGCCGACGCCAAGCTCGTGTCGAACTGGCTAATGGGCGACGTGTCCGCATACTTGAACAGCAAGTACATGACCATTGACCAAGTGCCAATGAAGGCAAAGGATTTGGCCAAGCTGGTTAAACTGATTGAAAAAGGCACGATTTCCAGCAAGATCGCCAAGAAGGTCTTCAAGGATCTGATCGAAAAAGGCGGCGATCCGGAAGAAATCGTTAAAGCTAAAGGTCTTGTTCAGATCTCTGATGAAGGCGCGCTGCGCGATATGCTGGCGCCAATTCTCGAAGCTAACAAGCAATCAATGATCGACTACAAGAACGGCAAAGACCGCGCGCTCGGATTCCTTGTCGGCCAAGTCATGAAACAGACGCATGGCAAAGCCAATCCGAAAATGGTCAACAAGATCATTCTTGATGAAGTGAATAAGCTGTAAACCTTATGTATTGCAATAAAGATTACGGAAGCGGGACCCCTGTTGATCAGGAGTCTCGCTTTTTTTATGGCGAAAGGCAAAGCACTCGATAAATTCGCAGAAATGTTCGATAAATCTGTGAAGGTGCTCGATAAACTTTTCAAGGTGCTCGATAAATCTGTAGAAACGCTCAATAAATCAAAATTAGGCGGTTGCCGTCCACAAATGACCTCCAATTATATATATGCGGCTGGTTGTGCATGAATTTTTTCACAGGATCGATTTTGATTTTAAAAATCGTTTACAATATAATAAAATAAGAAAGCTGAGTACCGCGAAATTCATCAGCTTCTATTTAAGTAAACGCATCCAAATAGTATACTGAATCAGATAATAGTGATTAGTGATCATCTGAATCGGACACAATGAATTGAGAATGATCGTAGATTAGTCTAGTGAAATAGTTCATACGGCATAAGAATTGAGCCGACATGAGTAGGCTCCTTTTGTGTTTCAACACACGAATATCTTTATACAGAGATTGATTGGGTGATAATCATGAAGAAGGCTAGAATCATTTATAATCCTACGTCAGGACGGGAGCTTGCGAAAAAAAACATCGCCTATATCCTTGACCGGCTTGAAGATGCGGGATACGAAGCGTCCGCCTACGCGACCAAAAGGGAAGGGGACGCGACCAAAGCCGCCCACAAAGCGGTCAAGCGGAAATTCGACCTTGTTGTCGCGGCTGGCGGCGATGGCACCATTAATGAAGTGATTAGCGGACTTGCTGAGATGGACTACCGCCCGAAGCTCGGAATCTTGCCTTTAGGTACAACCAACGATTTTGCCCGGGCTATCGGTATACCGCGTGACATCGTCAAAGCCTGCAATGTACTGTGCGACGGTCACGAGATGCCAATTGATATTGGGAAAGTCAACGACCGTTATTTCGTGAACATTGCCGGCGGCGGTAAGCTGACGGAGCTGACCTACGACGTACCAAGCAAACTGAAAACGATGATCGGTCAATTAGCCTATTTTATTAAGGGCATCGAAATGCTCCCATCAATCCGGCCGATCAAAGTCAAAATTGATTATGACGACCGCACCTTTGAGGGCGATATCATGCTTTTCCTCGTCTCCAACAGCAATTCGGTCGGCGGATTTGAAAAATTAGCGCCGGATGCCAAGATGAATGACGGCCTATTTGATCTCATCATTTTGAAGGCGGCGAATCTCGCAGAATTTATTCGCCTCGCGTCCATGGCGACACGCGGCGAGCATATGAAAGATCCGAAAGTCATCTACGCACAGGCAAGCCGAATCAAAATCGAGGCTGAAGAGAAAATGCAGCTCAATATCGACGGCGAATACGGCGGCGACCTTCCCGGCGAAATCGTCAATCTTTATCACCATCTCCATCTGATGGTACCGAAAGAAACCGAGGATGCGCACCTTCTTGAATCCGAGCAGGAGATCAAGCAGCTTCAATCATAAAGCGACATTCAGACCAAAAATGTGCCATGAACTTTTTGAGGTTCATGGCATTTCGTATGAGGTGAGAAGCACTTGTTTTACCCTGTGTTTACCGCTATCTTATAAAGAGATGAACCGGCAGGACATGCAGATTGTCCGGAATGGACCGATAAAACGTGAAAAGAGACCGATAAATCTACGAAACGGACCGATAAATTCGCGGAACAGACCGATATTTTTCCAAAAGAGACCGATAAAATGTTGAAACAGACCGATAAAGCCTGCAGTACCCATATTCAGCGTATGCAGGCTAACCATATGACACGATTAGGAGTTCAAAAATGTCTGAATCCAATGTACCAGTAGCGAAAAATCAACAACTCGAGGTAACCTTCACCGACCTGACTCAAGACGGGTCCGGTGTCGCCAAGGTTGATGGCTATACATTATTCATTCCCGGCGGATTGCCCGGAGAAAAAGCAAAAATTCAAGTGACCAAAACCAAAAAAGGCTATGGTTATGGCCGTTTGCTTGAACTGACCGAGACCAGTGATCGTCGTGCCGAACCGCCATGTCCCTATTATCCGCAATGCGGCGGCTGCGCCATTCAACATATTAGCGCGGAAGGGCAGCTCGCTTACAAGCGAGAGATCGTCCAGAACGCATTGGAGCGGATCGGTGGTTTGACCGACATCGCCGTCGAACCAACCCTCGGTATGGACGAGCCGTGGAACTACCGCAATAAAATCCAGGTTCCGGTCGCCCAGCAAAATGGGAAATTCGCCTTTGGTTTTTACAAGAAACGCAGCCATGAGATTGTCACCATGGATCACTGCATGATCACCGATCCGCTCATTGATGAAATCGTACAGACTGCACGCCATATCGCCGAAGAAAACAAGGTCATGCCCTATGACGAAACCAAGCACCGCGGTGTCTTGCGCCACATTATGGCCCGTGTCGGCAAGAAAACCGGCGAGGTCATGGTTGTTTTTGTGACGCGCGGCGATGAACTGCCGCACCGCAAGACGTTGATCAAAGGACTGACCGAACACTATCCGCAGATTAAATCAATTGCTCATAACATCAATTCAAGGCGTACCAACGCGATTTTCGGCAATGAAACCAAAACCCTTTGGGGGCGCGATGTCATCTATGACCAAATCGGCGACGTTACATTCGCCATCTCAGCGCGCTCCTTCTTCCAGGTCAACCCGACCCAAACCGAAGTGCTCTACGGCAAAGCATTGGATTACGCCGGACTGACCGGAAAAGAAACAGTGATCGATGCCTACTGCGGCATTGGCACGATTTCCCTGTTCCTTGCCAAACAAGCAAAGCACGTCTACGGCGTAGAAATCGTTCCCGAAGCGATTGAAGATGCGCAGAAAAATGCCGAGCTCAACAAGATCACCAATGCCACCTTTGAAGTCGGAAAATCCGAAGACGTGATTCCAACATGGCGTGATCAAGGCATCGAACCAGACGTCATCGTTGTCGACCCGCCGCGCAAAGGCTGCGACGCCTCGCTGATCGACACGATGATCGCCATGCAGCCGGAGCGGATTGTCTATGTTTCCTGTAATCCGGCCACACTCGCCCGCGATCTCAAGATGCTCACCGCAGGCGGGTATCAGGTGAAAAAGGTGCAGCCAGTTGATATGTTCCCGCAGACGATGCATGTGGAGACAGTTTGCTTGATGTCGAAAAATAAATAATTTTATCATTCGAAGGCGTAATATCCAGGGTTTCCAGACTTTCGGTATGTGGCAAGTATGTTGAGAATGCGTACTGACTGTAAGATAGTTTCCAACATTTATTGTTAGGAGAATGCGAAAAAGTGAAAAAAATTGCAGTTATGGCGGATATTCACAGTAACAGTGAAGCTTTGAGAACATGTATTCATGAAGCAAGGAAGAGAAATGTGGATGAATTTATTTTTCTCGGAGATTATATTGGCGATATGGCATCTCCTCAAAGGACATTGGAATTGTTGAAGCAAATAGAAGAACAGTATCCATGTACATTTATTCGTGGCAACAAGGAGAATTATTGGATAGACCATAGAAGAAATTCTGATGAGGTATGGGAAAGTGGAAAGTCGTCAACTGGTATGTTGGCATATAATTACAGTCAGTTATCAAACTCAGATATCAATTTTTTTGAGAAACTTCCTATATCAGACATAATGCACTATGATGGATATCCAGATATTACAATTTGTCATGGTTCACCCTCAAAAGTAAATCAGAGCATGCGTCCTGACTGTGATTATATTGATGAACTGATGGATGAGATACCGACTGATCTTGTGCTTTGTGGACACTTTCATATACAGATGAATTATAAGAGAAAAGGAAAACAAATTATTAATCCAGGGGCGGTAGGCGTTCCACTTCACAGTGAAGGGAAAACTCAATTTATGATTTTGCATGGTAATCAAGGAGTTTGGAGTCCAGAGTTCATTTCACTTCATTATGATCGAGAAAGAGTTATTAAAGATATGGAACTTGAAAAATTGGATATAAAAGCTCCTGGATGGTATAAAATAACAAAGCATTTACTCATGACAGGTGAAATTTCACACGTAACAGTTGTTCAAAAAGTTATGGATTTGTATTTTAGAGAATCAGGTAAATATGATTTAGATCAGATACCTGAAAATATTTGGAACAGAGTTATAGAAGAATTGTTTAGCTGCAAATAAAGATCTATAAATACAATGTATAACTATGTAGTTTCTAATACGAATATTGATATATTCCCTAGAACCTTTAAAAAAGTTGATATATTACCACAAACCTCGAAAACGCTAAAACCCGTTGACAAGTTTCCATGGACGCAGACATCAATAATGAGCACTAAGAATATGCCAATTCTTCCATACAGTCTAACCTGTTAAAGGGATTAGCACGTGTTAATAAGATTGCAGGTAAGGCCATTGCGAAGATTCCAATTATTAGCAAATCACAAATTGACGAAGCTCTAATTGAAACTGGGAACAAGCTAGGAAAATATGAATCGGTAAAAATAGAACAGGCAATGAAACAGCTTATAGAAAAGCAGAGCAGCTTCGTGCGCCTTTTCGTTGAAAATATCAATGGAGTCAACAGGCTATATAATCAGCCAACAGAACTCCTTTTTGATAAAGATACTATATACATTGGAGCGGCACAGGAAGCATGAAGTAAAGCTTTTAACGTTTTTTATATATCGTTTAGAAAAACGAGTCACCTATGATGTAATTTCATAGGTGACTCGTTCGCTTTCATGCTTACTCATGACCAGCATTACACGTGTAATGCCGCTCTGACTCGATCATCGGGGAGACATTTCTTTGAATCATTGTTAAAATTGAAGTCGTTGTGTGTTGTCACAATCAATAAAGAAGTATTCAGCAGAAGGGTGAAGTTAGGTGGAGAAAGAGAAGTTACAGAGAGGCCTTAGTGCGCGCCATATTCAGATGATCGCGCTGGGCGGAACGATCGGCGTTGGTTTATTCATGGGCTCAGCGAGTACAATCCAGTGGACGGGCCCGTCCGTGCTGCTTGCTTATGCGATCAGCGGATTGTTTATTTTCTTCATTATGCGAGCGATGGGGGAGATGTTATACGTTGAGCCGAGCACCGGATCATTTGCGAGATTCGGACGCGAGTTTATTCATCCGCTCGCCGGTTATCTGACCGCGTGGAGCAACTGGTTTCAATGGGTCATCGTCGGCATGTCTGAAGTGATCGCCGTAGGAACCTACATGAAGTTCTGGTTTCCGGGGCTGCCGGCCTGGATTCCCAGTGTTCTGGTTGTGATCATTCTCGGTACTGCGAACCTGATTTCTGTCCGTTCGTTCGGTGAATTTGAATTTTGGTTTGCAATGATCAAGGTGGTTACGATTATTTTGATGATTATTGCCGGAATCGGATTGATCTTTTTCGGATTTGGAAATGGGGGACGAGCGATTGGCTTGTCGAATCTATGGGCACACGGCGGTTTTTTTACAAAAGGGTGGTCAGGCTTTTTCTTTTCGCTGTCGCTCGTCGTTGCGGCTTTTCAGGGGGTTGAACTTATCGGCATCACAGCCGGTGAAGCGAAGCATCCGGAAAAAACAATCGTCCGTGCGATTCAGAGCATCATCTGGCGTGTCCTGATTTTTTATATTGGTGCGATCTTTGTGATTGTCACCGTCTACCCGTGGAGTCAGCTTAATGAACTGGGCAGCCCGTTTGTCATTACGTTCGCAAAAATCGGCATTACCGCTGCAGCCGCAATCATTAACTTTGTCATCATTACGGCAGCGATGTCCGGGTGCAACAGCGGTATTTACAGTGCCGGACGGATGCTCTACACGCTGGGTGAATTCGGACAGGCACCCAAATGCTTCAAAAAAGTCTCCGGGAACGGAGTGCCGCTTTTTGGCACGATTGCTGTGCTCATCGGTCTTACTATCGGTGTTGTGCTGAACTTTGTCGCACCGCCGAAAATTTTTGTTTACGTCTACAGTGCGAGTGTCCTTCCGGGGATGGTCCCATGGTTTGTCATCTTGATCAGCCATCTCAGGTTCAGAAAAATAAAAGAAACTGAGTCGCAGAAACATCCGTTTAGAATGCCGCTTGTGCCGTTTTCAAACTATTTGACGATTGTCTTTTTAATCGTTGTATTAATCGGGATGTGGTTCAATCCGGATACACGTCTGTCGCTGATTGTCGGGATTATTTTCCTTTGTCTCGTCGTCGCCAGCTATTATGTTTCCGGCGTTGGCAAACGGGATAATCTGGAAAATGAAGCACGATCCAATCAATAAAAGTCATCTTCGCCAAACAGGTGATCCGATTGATTCAGAAAATGATACGCAATGTTACGGCGGATCGAAGAAGATTTTGAGAAGTTGAGGCGCTGTTTGTCGTGTCACAATATGCCGTTTTCACTCTGAAGGGTACCATCAATGTATCTGTTTTCATTGATTAGTACCTTTTTTTGATACTGTGGTGGAGAGGGAAGAGCTCTACATGATTTGATTTAACTGGTTTCAGCATACTATAAGTATTTAGATCAATATGAGAAAGCTGGAATCCGAGTTTGATACGTCAGTACATGATTTTCCTGACAATCCTTGGAGCTATATCGGCTGGGGAGATTTGTTTTTCTTTGAAGAGAAGAAGGATTATTCTAAGGCACGAGAACGATACGAAAAGGACTTAACCGTTGCTAAGGATCCAATGGATATTGAAGCAATAAAAGAGAGGCTAGATGATTTAAAGAAGGAACGATAATGTTTTTACATGGAAATTGAAATCGCTTATTGTATTTCTACTTCTGATAAGGCACATTTTACATGAGTTAATTGAATTGATCTAATCTTAGTGCAGAATTTTTCTTGATGCATTATGAGCCGCCCGGTAATAAGGATTGTGGCGTTTTAATTCTTTCGTCATGAGTTCAAAAGTCAGCTTTATTTGTGGGTGCAATGAAAGAAATGTATTTTTTGAGAATATAATTTTCTCAATAATAGGATTCAAACGATTTTTTTCTGCTGAGACGATCGTTAAGTCTTCAGGATGGACAAAATCACTGAATAGGATGACGTGATCAGGCTTTTGATGCTTTTGTTTTATTACTGCGAATAGTGTCTGAATTGCAAACCAAATGGCTGCATACTCAGCATAGGAATTCTGTTTTTTGAAGAGCTGAGCATAATGCTTTCTTGACTTAACAATCACTTCGCCTTGGCCTACAAAACACGAGGCTAGCCCAAAAATGCCACTGGAATTAAGTTCGGATGCATCGACAAATATGAAAAGTGTATCTGTACTCCATTTAAAGTTCTCCGAACGCTGCCTTGCTTTAGCGCTGGGCACAGCAAAGGTATTCAAGAAAACTTGTTGTCTGTTATTTGCTTCATAATGACGATTGATAGGCCGCATATGGGGCAATCACCTCAATGAATGTGTATTTATCGTACATATCTGATAACTATTGATCAACCGAAAAATTGAAAGTGGCCTGCTGATGTTTTTGATTTAAAAGCATCAGGATCGTATTGGTCTATACATTGATAAAAAGATCCTGAGTAGCGCACATGTACCAAGTCAAGTAATCAGCCAATTAAAGGTGACAAAATCAGACGAAATGATTCTTGTCCTTGCGGCAACGAACAAAGGATAAGAAATGCTGTGGAAAGTAAGGTGAACGCCACTGCATGGAAAAAACGTGAATCAGTTTTAAAACGCATACAGAAAGGATATTCGCAGTGAAATATGTTTATTTGCACGCGCTTCATACGTTTGATCACATCGTAGTTATCCTTTACAGTTTTTTAACCTTATCGCAGCTGCGCCGCATTATCACGTCTGCTATACATAATACGGACGATTGCCACGGTTTTCAGCGGTTCCACGGTCAGATAAAAGACAAGATAGTTATCCACGGGTAAGATACGAAGACCTTTGCTATGCCATGGCTCCTTATCGTAAAGGGAAAAACGAAACGGCATCTCATCCAGCTTTGAGGCCGCATTCATGATACGTTGAATTTGTTTTCTCGCAATTTCAGGATTCAGCAGTCAGATGGCGATATATGTGTAAATGCTGTTTAAATCTCGTTCCGCATGCACGGTATATACAATCTTCCACTGCTCATTTCCCATAATCCTGCCTCATCTTCTCGGCTACGCGCTCTGCCGATGTAATTCTCCCGGTGTTCAGATCGGCTAGTCCTTTTTCAATTTCATCGTTAAATGACTTTTCATCGAGCGATCCGAAAGTGAGTGGTTTGTTTTCGGGCAGTTTTATATCGAAGGGGATCCCGCGCTGCAGCACGACCTGACGCAGAAAAAGACTGATCGCGTTGGACATGGGAATCCCGAGCTGCTTCAGAACCTGCTCAGCCTGCTCCTTAAGTTCAGGTTCAATACGGGCGAAAACGTTTGATGTTCTTGTCAACTGAAACACCTCCTCTATCACAATTATATTCAATTGTATTGCAATGTGCAATCATAGTACGAAATGAGCATATGTCCTCTGTTTTACGAATCTCCCTGCTGGCACTTCTCCTCTGCTTTTCCCTTCGCATCTTCTAAAAATTATAATAGCCAAAATGTATGCCATTTGATTTAAACTACTTAATCATGCTATAAGTGTTAAGAAAGTAATTTTTGGGATAAAGATTCTGGACGAGTATCCCATAATGTGAGGATTTGAAGTTAACGATGAATACTAATTTTTGGCGTGATTTACCACGACCTTTTTTTATACTGGCACCGATGGAAGAGGTGACGGATGTTGTTTTCCGCCATGTCGTGAGTGCGGCAGCTAGGCCTGATGTGTTTTTTACAGAGTTTACAAACACGGATAGTTATTGTCATCCAGAGGGGATTCAAAGTGTGCGTGGGCGTTTAACGTTTACGGAGGATGAACAGCCGCTTGTCGCCCAAATATGGGGGGATAAACCGGAACACTTTCGGCAGATGAGTATGGGTCTGGCGAAGCAAGGGTTTCGCGGTGTGGATATCAATATGGGATGCCCAGTGCCTAATGTGACGGCGAATGGAAAGGGAAGCGGCCTTATCTTGCGTCCCGAAGTCGCAGCCGATTTAATTCAGGCGACAAAGGCAGGGGGACTACCTGTCAGTGTGAAGACAAGGCTCGGTTACTTAGATGTTGACGAATGGCGGGACTGGCTGACACATGTGTTGAAACAGGATATTGCGAATCTGACCATTCATCTGCGTACACGAAAGGAAATGAGCAAGGTAGACGCACACTGGGAACTGATTCCGGAGATTATGAAACTTCGCGATCAGGTTGCACCGGAAACACTTTTGACGATCAATGGCGATGTGTCTGACCGTCAAACCGGCTTGAAGCTCGCTGAACACTATGGCGTAGATGGGCTAATGATTGGGCGCGGTATTTTTGCGAATCCATTTGCTTTTGAAAAGGAACCAAAGGATCATAATAGTCAGGAACTGCTCGATCTCTTGAGGCTGCATCTGGATCTCTATGATCAGTATTCGGAAAAATTAGAGTTGCGTCCGTTTACTGCACTCCATCGCTTTTTTAAGATCTATGTCCGCGGTTTTCGTGGGGCAAGTGAATTAAGAAATCAATTAATGAGCACAAAGTCAACAGATGAAGTGCGTGCACTGCTTGATCACTTTGATCAGCAACAAGATCGGTAAATAACTCAATAACAGCAAACATCTCATCAAATTGTTTTCTCGATCCAAACAAATTCTCTTTCAAACTCCTGTTCTTTTCACCCTCAATTGGGTGGATTTGCGGAAAAGCGCACAAGCAAAGGCGTCTATCCTTTTAAAAAACATGGCTTCCAAAGAACTTTTCGAGCGTTATTTTCACATGACTAGCTACATTATTTAACTCTAAATAGAAATGCGTGTAAATTCATAACGAGATTATGCGAAATGTTTATAAAAACGTTATAATCGGTTATACTGGTCATAAGGAGCTGTGCGATATGGACTTTCAAAAGTATCTAGAGCGTCATTTCGCTTATGAGGAGCCAATTTTGACTGAAGAGCTCAGGGATAAACTAACGATTAATCCGAATACGCTTCGGCAGAACTTGAAAAAGGCGGCAGATGAAGGGTACATTGTTCGTTATGCCTTAAAAAATGGTATTTACTATAGACCAAACCCAGAAGCCGTCTTTCGCTCAACGCTAAGTCTTTACTCGGTTATTAAAAAGAAATACCTATTTGACTCAACCAATCATCGAATAGGGTATGTGACGGGTTTGTCGTTTGCGAACGAACTTGGATTAACCACCCAAAATGCGCTCGCTTATGAAATTGTTACTAATAAGGAAAAAATGCGTTCAAGAAAAGTTATCTATGGCAAAAGCAGTGTATTTTTGATGAAACCTAAACGAGTTGTTACTGCTCGGAATTATAAGTTGCTGCAAATTTTTGATCTGATTGGCAGTTTTGACAATTACAGTGAGCGATCACTTGAAGACTCAATGGGCAAATGCTTAGATTATTTACAGGATCTGAATAGTTCTTGGGAGGAAATTAAGATGTATCTATCCGCCTATCCGGAACGTGATCAATTGGCCATATACAGGAGTGACCTAGTCTATGAACTTGCATCAAAACAAAGAGCTTTTCAAGGAAGTCATTAACGCAGTATCTGAGTACTCCGGACTAAAAGGCTCTATAATCGAGAAGGACTATTATGTATCCCTATTGCTTGAGCGAATTAAGATGAATTATCCGCAAATTGTGTTTAAGGGTGGTACATCTCTGAGTAAGTGTTATCACTTAATTAATCGTTTTTCCGAAGATATTGATCTTAATTTTCAACAGGATGTCGAAAAAACGAGAGCAGAGAAACGCAGGCTGAAACAAGCAATCATTGGTTCCGCAAATGAAATTGGTATGTGTCTCAAGAATGAAGCTGAACTTAAAAGTAGAAGAGATTTCAATCGATATCAAATCGTTTATCCCAGTGTAACAGAGTCTGATCTCCAAAAAGTCATTTACGTCGAGACCTATGTTCTGCTAGAATCCTTTCCTACAAATGAAATGCAGGTGACAAATTACATTCTTGACTATTTGACTGAGAAACATCAGGGTGTGTTTATCGAAAAATATGAAATGAATGTGTTTCGTATACAGGTTCAAAGCATTGAACGTACATTCATTGATAAGCTGTTTGCACTATGTGACTATGCTATTGATGGAAAGTATATGCGAAATTCTCGGCATCTTTATGATCTTCATATGATCTATACGGCGTACAAAGATCGATTAACCAGTGACAAAATTAAGCCCCTATTTAAACAGGTAGCCAAAGAACGTATAAAAAGTAACCATGCATATTCAGCAATGAAGGGCTTTAAGCTGCTTGAAGCTTGTAGAACGATAACGAATGAGGATCATTTTAAAGCAGACTATGAGGGAACAAGCAATGTCCAATTGTTTCTTCCAGGTGAATCAACAATCAGCTATTGGACGGTAAAGAATACTTTTAATGAAGTCATTCTGTCTGGAATTATTCCAGTAGTCATTGATTTCCTGCGTCCGCACACTCGTGACTTCAGTCATGAGTAAGGACGCCCTTCTTTTGTAAAAAACGAACATTTGTGCTATATTTAAGATAACCATTTTTTACAAAAAAGGAGGAACGGCTGTGCTCATCCAAAAGGCGTTTAAGTTTCGGCTTTTCCCTACGGAAGAACAAGCCGTTCAAATCAATAAGTCCATTGGATGCAGCCGGTTTGTCTACAATCATTTTTTAGACTGTTGGGAAAAGACCTATAAACAAACCGGGAAGGGCTTAACCTATAACACCTGCAGTAAAGCCCTGACGCAGCTCAAAGCCGAGCTGCCTTGGCTCAAAGAGCCGGATAAGTTTGCCTTACAGAATAGCTTAAAGAACCTTTCCAAGGCTTATGACCGGTTCTTTAAAAAACAAGCCAAGCATCCTCGCTTTAAGAGTAAAAAGAATCCGAATCAGGCGTATAAGACCTGCTTCACCAATCACAATATTGAGGTGACGGATCAAACAATCAAACTTCCTAAACTGGGCTGGGTGCGTTACGCCCGCTCTCGTCAGGTGAAAGGACGCCTTTTATCTGCCTTTATCAGGCATGTGCCAAGCGGCAAGTATTTTATTTCGCTCGTTGCGGAAACGGAAGTAAAAGAACATCCGAAAACCGGCAAAGCAGTCGGCATTGACTTAGGGTTGCTGGACTTCATGACTTTGTCTACCGGAGAAAAAATCACCAATCCCAAGTTTGGGCGTTCCGTGGAACAAAAGCTTCGCCGTGAGCAGCGAAAGCTGGCCCATCGCTACGAGGGAGCGAAAAAGCGAATCCTAAAACAAAAGAATCTAACCTTAATGGATGCGCGCAACTATCAGAAACAAAAGATTAAGGTTGCTCGTCTTAAAGAAAAAATCAGTAACCGTAAGACAGATTTTTTACATCAATGGTCCACGAAACTGGTCAAAAATCACGACCAGTTAGTGGTCGAAGACCTCAACGTCAAAGGGTTACTAAAAAACCATCATTTAGCCAAAACCATTAGTGAGGTCAGTTGGGCAGAATTTGTGCGTCAACTCACGTACAAAGCTCAATGGTATGGCAAAACACTGATAAAAATAGATCGCTTCTTTCCCTCTAGCCAGAGGTGTGCCACTTGCGGGCACCAGGATGGAAAGAAAGCGCTTCACATCCGGAAATGGGACTGCCCGCAATGCGGGGCTCACCACGATCGAGATGTCAATGCAGCTCTCAACATCTTGCATGAAGGGCTAAAAAAGCCCTCAATTGGGGGCTGAATAAAAGCTAAGAACCGTCGGAACGACGGGGTTCGCCTGCTCAAAGAAATGAGCCGCTACCCAATGATAAGTCGTGTTGGGCAAGCTTATTGTTCGCAGGAACTTTTGATTGAGAGATCAGAAGCCCGCGACTTTAGTCGTGGGAGGTTCACTGAATGGAGAGGCTGAATAAATGAATAATCCTGCCTCAAAATCAGCAAGAAGCTTGCGATACCATAAAAGGAATCAGTTAGACGCGTGGTGATGTGAAATTGGAAAAACAAAAGATACTTACACTCCTGTTATTTACTATTTACTTTCTGGCATTAACTTGGTTGATTCTCTTCAAACTACAGTTTTCGATCCCAGATCATGTAGGACGAGTCATTAATCTTGTTCCGCTTCTGGGGTCTTTTGATGACAACGGTACCCTCCGTTTCAGCGAAATTAGAGCTAACATTCTCGCCTTTATACCTTTGGGAATCTATATTTGTATGATTAAAACCTCGTGGCCCTTCGTGAAAAAGATGCTTACAATTGTTGGCTTGACTTTTGTCTATGAACTCATACAGTTTATTTTCGCAATCGGCAGAACCGACATCACTGACCTGCTTAGTAACACGCTCGGCGGAATTATCGGGATTGGCGTTTATGCCTTGCTGTCCAAGGTCCTGAAAGACAGGACCAATCAGATTATCAATGGACTTGCCGCGGTTTTCACCATTGCGGCGTTATTACTTGTCGCTTTGCTCTTGATCAGTCACCGGTGGGTGATGATAAGGTAGTTATCGGCAGCACACAGTGGAGTGTGTAATAGGAAGCGAAAGGGAGTGACACTTTATGAAAAACGAGCGTGTATACAAAATGGCATTTTCAAGAGTCTATCCGCTCTATATTCAAAAGGCGGAGCGAAAAGGGCGATCCAAAGCCGATGTAGATGCTGTGATTTGCTGGTTGACGGGTTATGACGACTCAGGTCTTGCGGAGCAAATTGACAAGAACGCTGATTTTGAAACGTTCTTCATCGATGCGCCGCAAATCAACCCCAATGCGTCCAAAATCAAGGGTGTGATTTGTGGGTATCGTGTCGAGGAAATCGAAGACTCACTCATGCAGAAAATTCGTTGGCTTGACAAACTGGTTGACGAATTGGCGAAAGGCAAGTCAATGGAGAAGATTTTAAGAAGCTGAGGGTGAATGGTATCTATGCCGCCCAAAACGACGGGACTTAAATCAATGCTATATACTGACTTGTTCCCGCAAACGGGACAGTGCTTTTTTTCTCTGCTTATGCTCACCATAGGTTTCTGAGAGACTGGGGAAAGTTAAAAGGAAGGCAAAAATCAAGCTCAAAATGCAGTCTTAAGCTTGATTTTTATAGATGAAGGTAGTGGTCTGCACTTCTGTCCAGAGATGCAATTCACAATTTTTACACCCGTTTTTTATATGTGCGTATCGCGAAGATATAGGCTACAAAAATGATGCCAAAGCACCATGTAAGTGCAACCCAAATCTCATTGCCGACCGGTTGACTGGACAATAGCGCACGGATCGCATCCACGATTGCGGTCACCGGCTGGTTTTCGGCGAAGGCGCGAACAGCAGGCGGCATCGATTCGGTGGGCACAAACGCTGAGCTGATGAACGGCAGGAAAATAATCGGATAGGAGAAGGCGCTTGCACCATCCACCGATTTTGCGGACAGGCCGGCAATCACTGCGATCCAAGTTAGGGCCAGTGTAAACAAGGCGAGTATACCGGCTACGGCAAGCCATGAGAGCACTCCTGCCGACGAGCGAAAGCCCATAATGAGCGCAACGAAAATAATGATGGCAACCGAAATTGCGTTGGATATCAGTGAGGTCAGGACATGTCCCCAAAGTGCGGCCGAACGCGCAATCGGCATGGAGTTGAACCGTTCGAAAATGCCTCTTTGCATATCCATAAACAGGCGATAAGCCGTATAAGAAATCCCAGTCGCAATCGCGATCAGCAAGATGCCGGGCAGCAGGTAATTCACATAGTTGTTCGTACCGGTCTTGATGGCGCCGCCGAATACATAGACGAACAGCAGCATAAATGCGATTGGCATGATCGTGACCGTGATGATGGTGTCCATGCTGCGGATGATATGGCGCATCGAACGTCCAAGCATGACCCCCATGTCGCTGAAAAAGTGGTTCTTTACAGTTTCCATTTATTTTGCCTCCTTCTTGCCGATGATTGTGAGGAAGATTTCCTCCAGGCTCGGCTGTTTTTCAATATAGTCAACCTTTGCGGGCGGAAACAGCTTTTTCAGTTCTTCGAGCGTACCGCTCACGATAATTTTCCCCTTGTGCAGAATCGCGATTTGATTGGCAAGCTGCTCGGCTTCCTCAAGATACTGCGTGGTCAGGAATACCGTTGTGCCGCTGTTCGCAAGTTCTTTGACCGCGTTCCAAACCTCAATGCGCGCTTCGGGGTCAAGCCCGGTGGTTGGTTCGTCGAGAAAGATGAGCTGCGGGTTCCCGACAAGGCTCATGGCAATATCGAGTCTGCGACGCATACCACCTGAATAAGTAGAGGCTCTGCGATCGGCGGCATCGACCAAACCGAAGCGTTTCAGCAAATCATCTACCACCTGACGCGGATTTTTCAGATGACGCAGTCTGGCGATCATGATCAGATTTTCCCGTCCGGTCAAAATTTCATCTACGGCGGCAAATTGTCCGGTCAGGCTGATCGACTGCCGCACCTTTTCGGGTTTTGCCGTTACATCACAGCCGTTGACGGTGGCGGTTCCTCCATCTGGCTTGAGCAGCGTGGCGAGTATTTTGACAATCGTTGATTTGCCCGCGCCATTGGAACCAAGCAGGGCGAAAATGCTGCCTTTTTCTACCTCAAAATCTACGCACTTTAGGACTTGGAGTTTCTTATAGGACTTTTGCAGCTCTTTTACTTGGATTGCCTTTTCCATCCTGATCGCCCACTTTTACTTTTTTTGTCCGTAACTTTTTTCATCGCCTTGCTGACTTCTTGATTAACGGCTTCTTGATAGATGTCAGCGCTCGTTTTTGAACCTTTGATCAGATCATCGCAAAAAGCCGCCACATCACTGCCCGTCACTTTGAGCACGTCTTTTTCCAATGACGCTCCCTCTTCAAAAAGATCGACAATTCCCGAGAGTAAGCCCGTACTGTCGGTAAGTTCAACCGGGCCGACTTTAAAGAGGTATTTTTGAATTTCTTTATAAACAATCTGATAATCTTTCGGGAGTGCTTTGACACGCGCCATGTGAGCCCGCCACTCTTTTTTGCCTTGAATGATATCCTGTATACTCATTTTATCCTCCTATTTACTTAACTTTTTGGCGATATTATTATTGAGTTGCCGGCGCCACTTGTCGCGAAAAGACCTTGCGCCTTCTTCACCGGCTAGTGCTGAACAGAACCCTTTGATATCATCACCCAAAACCCCTTGAACGCTTTGACCGTCCACCGCCGTCTCCTCGAGAAGACCAAGCACACCATCAAGAATTGGCATTAGGTTGCGACCGGTGAAATCGGAGTGCGACCAAAGATTGGTCTTAATTTGTTCCCATGCCGCTTGGTAATCAGCCGGCAGTTTTTTGGCTCGCGCTTCAAAAGCTTTCATTTCTTTAGTCATGTCGCTGCCGGTGACCTTTTCCCAAAAATTCATTGCTTTCTCTCCTTCAACTCATTCATTTTTGATGATACGAACGCCCATCTTTCCCAGAACCTCCGCAGTTTCTCGCGCCCCGCGTCATTGAGCACGAAAAACTTGCGCGGCGGTCCCATATCAGATCGTTTTTTTTCTGTGTTCACGAGTTTATTTTTCTCAAGCCGCACCAAAATG
Organism: Sporolactobacillus caesalpiniae; assembly: GCF_040513385.1. Lineage (NCBI taxonomy): Bacteria > Bacillati > Bacillota > Bacilli > Caryophanales > Sporolactobacillaceae > Sporolactobacillus > Sporolactobacillus caesalpiniae. The sequence continues at coordinate 252,906 of NZ_JBEVCB010000004.1, read as the reverse complement.
GTGTAGACAGTGCCTTCCACAACATCGGTGAAGCCGAGCGCGTTCAGCCGCCGTGTGATTTCGTACCCGTAGGTTTCTCCGCGGTTTATAAGTTCAAGAACACAGCCTTCAAGCACGCCTTTGAGCATTTCCGTTAGGTTTTCCAGTATAATCACCTTCGCTATTTAGTATGACTGGTATGAAGTATCACTTACTACTGCTATATAGTAATACGCAATAGCTGCTTTGTCAACTCGATCATGCTTTCTCATAATAGGAAAAAGGATGGGGGGAGAAGCTGTCCAAAATGATTCTGGAAAATAAGTCGTTATGAATCTGAATAAATTTAGCATCTCGGATTCTTCAAAGAATGATTAGCCGCATTAAATTAACTTTTTTTCAACAGGAATCACATGAGTGCGGTATTTTTCTATTTTTTCGCTTAAACTGCGCTCGGCTGCTTGTAAGCCGGAAATATGTTCTTGAAGTTTCAGCAATTCGTTAGTGAGTAGTTCAATTCTGCTTTCAATGGAACCCTCTCCTTCTTTGAACAATGAGATATAGTGCACTAAGGTTTTGATTGAGACGTTGGCTCCTCTCATTTGTTTCGCAAAGAATAGCCACTCGATATCTGTTTCCTCGAATATTCTTACTTCGTTTTTATCGCGCTTAATCGGTGGAACGATATTAAGTTTTTCATAGTAACGTATCGTTGATTTAGGCAATCCCGTCTTTTGGCTCGCTTCATTGATGTTCATCATGTTCCTCCGCTCTAGTAAACTTTTCTCTTGCATTAAACCTTACTTTAAGGTGTACGTTGAATTCAATCAAGAACTAAGTTCACAAAAGAAAAGAGGATTTTAGTATGGTGGAAAACGTACAAAAGACAGTTGCAATCGTTACAGGAGCATCCAGTGGAATCGGGCGAGCAATTGCTAAGAATTTAGCTGCGACAGGAAGTAAAGTTGTTCTGGTCGCTCGTCGTAAGCAAAGATTAAATGACTTAGCGACTGAAATTGAGAAAGCAAATGGGCAAGCGTTGCCCATCGAAGCGGATCTCACGTCTAATGATGAAGCAATCCGGGTCGTTAACGAAACGATTGATAAACTTGGCACGCTGGATATTCTGGTTAATGCCGCAGGTGTTATGCTTAACGGAGATTCAATTGAAACGCCGGTGAAGGATTGGGATGCGATGGTCAATATTAATCTTCGCGGTCTAATGTATCTGACTAAAGCTGCTTTGCCGCACCTAAAAGAGAGTGCTCAAAAGAGTGACAGGAAAGTTAGTGATGTTGTCAATATTTCTTCAGTTGCCGGGCGTTTTGCGGCTTCTCAGGTTGCGATTTATTCGGCAACTAAATTTGCTGTAACTGCTGCTACAGAAGCTTGGCGACAAGAATATACGCATCAACATATACGCTTTACGGTTATTGAACCAGGAAAAACAGCAACCGAACTTTTTGACCATCGAGTTGGCGAAAATGAGGCATTCGAAAAGATGTTTGGCAAGGTTGAGGAACTGCAAGCCAATGATATTGCGAATACGGTTCATTTCATCGTGACGAGTCCTCGGCGAATGGCGATCAACGAAGTGGTCATTCGGCCGACGGATCAAGCCTGATATAAATAAACTGCTCCAGGATCCCTTTGCCGAGATCCTGGAGCTTTTAATGCTTTTGAAAAAAATTCAGAATCGCACACTTTGCATCTTGCTCCATTAAAGGACTCATGAAGCTTCACCGATGATGACGCTCCTTCCCTAGTCACGTTTGAAAAGGAACCTCCTGAATCACAGAGAATCATTTGATCATTGCCGCAATGACCCCTGCACATTCGTCCGTAACTTATACACACGGTTCTTCCCACCAGCCGAATGCAATTCGCCCCAGAATCTTTTCGTTACTTGTTTCCGGGGGAAGACAGTTTATTAGAAAATTACCGCCTGGAGGGCAGATGAATTTCCCATCTTCCTCCGACACGATGGTTGTTTCGGCAGGACAACGGCGTCCGAATATGAGCGTTCCGCCTGTAGGCTCCGTATCGACGTTTTCCGCATATAAAAACTGAACTCTTGGCTTGGGCAAAGGATGTATTGCCGTGTTTGCCGGGCTTTGCATATCCGTCAGCTTCGCCGTTCCCGATACCGCTGTATTCAGCCAGACTTGAAAAGAAAAGGGAATTTCGGTAACGTTGCCGACGGTAAAAACATTTACAAAGAGTAAAACTCCGGAATTGGGAGGGTTGAACAGCCCAGCCCATGCATAGTTATTTTCGCCAAATTGCTCGCGGCTCAATCCGGCGAAGTAGTTGCCCCGAAGGGATTGGTATAATGGCATTGTACAGGACGGTAGCTGGCAAGGCTTATTGAACATCGATATTCTCCCTTTCTACGACACTTCTCTTCACACATGATTATGCAAGTTATTGGGAAAACGTGAAGTCAATCCTGGAACGAGAAAAGGCGCCTTACCCGTTTTTAATTGATTTGTTCCTAGAAACAGATAATAATTGGACTTATAGTCAGTCAAAAAAATAGTCTGAGAGGGGCATAAATATGCATGTAATCACCTTAAGCGGCTCTAAAAAATTTAAGCATCAATTTGAACGGGTAAATGCATTTCTGACACTTCAAGGAAACATCGTCATTAGCTTGGCTTTCTTCGAACAAAGTGATGGTTTTAAATTGACACAAGAACAAGTTGAACTTCTTGGCGATTTGCATTTAAAGAAAATTGATATGTCTGATGAACTGTTCGTTATCGACGTTGACGGCTATATAGGAAGTCAGACCAGAAAAGAAATTGAGTATGCTGAAAAGAATGGCAAAAGAATACGGTACTACTCTAGTTTTGCGAAGAATACGGACGAGCATCGACAGATGGAACTGTGGGAACAAGCGCTTAACTTAATTGCTGGGACAATTAAACGCGCACAGTATGAGACATGGTTCAAAGACACGAAGGCAAAGTACGATGGCGAGACTTTCTTTATTGATTGTGCAAACGACTTTTCAAAGGATTGGCTGTATACTCACTATTCTCCTTTAATTCTTAAGGCCGCAGAACATGTAACCGAAAATGATAAAGTTAAGATTGCTTTCCGATCCTCCAAACAAACCAGCAAAACGATTGATAAATCCCGTGTGACGTTGATTAAGGATTAATCGGAAGGTCAACGTTTCGTGATCAATGGGTGAAAAGGTTATTAAGGACTATCGTTGCCTGCGTTCTAATTCACGGAATGCAATGCAAGTGAACCTTTCATTGGGATGAAGGCTTCGGAAAAATGGATTATATTGAACTTTTCACGTTATTCACTACCCTGTGTGGCCGCAGCACGGCATCGGTTGCATGGCTTGTTTCCAATGTGTTGAGTTTGCGACTCACAGAAATGTAGGAGCCAATGAGCAGGAGCAGCGCACCGCCCCACGCAAGCGGATTGGCAAGGCTCGCTCCCGTGAATCCCAAAAGCTTAATTAGAAAAATAACAGCAAAAGAACGCATGAGCAGTTCGACGATTCCGGAAAGCGTAGGCAAAACGCTGTAACCGAGTCCCTGCAGCGTGTAGCGTATGATCAACAGTAAGGAAAGCAGTGCGTACATCGTGCTGTTGTAAAGAAAGTAAGTTTGTGCCAAATGAATGACAACAGGCTGCTGATTTCCGACAAATAGGTGGCAGAGCGGAACGGCATAGGCAATGATCAGTGCCCCCATGGCAATGCTTAGCGCGCAGGAAAGTACCATTGTCTGTTGAACGCCATGGCGAATGCGTGCATAATGTTTGGCACCCAAGTTTTGTGCCGCAAAGGTGGCCATGGTAATGCCGAAAGACAGTGAGACCTGTGTTGCCAGAAAATCGATACGGCCTGCCGTCGTATAGGCAGCAACGGCGTTCGAGCCCAATGTGTTGAGCATGACTTGAACAATGATTGCGCCAATTGAAATGATCGATGCCTGAAATCCCATTGGCAGACCAAGTTGGAGATGTGGCTTGATTTCACGAAGAATATGCAAGAAATGGTCACGGGACAATTTGAGCTCAGGTACAAATTTATTGATGAATTGCAGGCACCAGATGGCGGATAACCCCTGCGCCGCGACCGAGGCGAATCCGGCACCAGCGACGCCCATATGAAAGAACAGAATGAAAATGAAGTCAAAAACAACGTTGACCACGCAGGCAAGTGCCAGAAAAATAAGCGGCGCCCGGCTGTTCCCTAAAGCACGTAACGTATTATTAAAAAGATTGTATAGAACGGTAACGCTGGTCCCCCAGAAGCAGGCAACAATAAACTTTTGCGCATCATTGATGATGTCAGGAGGCGTTTGCATCAGCTCGAGCAGCGGGCGTGCAAAGAGAACGCCGATGCACGTCAGAATCAGAGAAACGGCAATACTGATTAAAATATTAACGGCAAAACTGCACTTGACGCCCTGAATGTCCCCGGCACCGTAGCGGCGCGCCGTCAGAATGGTCAGACCTGCCGTCATCCCTTGCGCGAAACCAATAATCAGCGCAAACAAACTATCGGTAGCGCCTACAGCAGCTAAAGCATGGATACTGATCGTACGACCGACAACGATTGTATCCGCAACGTTATAGAATTGCTGAAAAAGATTCCCGATCAGAAGCGGAATCGTGAACAAAATTATTTTTTTAATCGGACTTCCTTTTGTTAAATCCCACATGAAGAACACGACCCAATCTAAGCAGTAAGACTATCATACATCAGCTTGCAGGAAAGATCATGCTCTTTTTCACAGTAGATAAAAAGTTATTTATAGTCTAAAGGATGCTCAAGAAATGAGCTGTTTTTTATAAGAAAAGAAAGTTTATCGTTTTGCCTTGCCGGTACGACGATATGGTCATAAGATTCGGATGGACGATTAGGTAAGCCGCCCAATCTAAGAAATAAACGGAAAAATTCCGCTTATCGCATCGAAAAACGTGAAAATAGAGGGTTTTTCCGTGCATAAGCGGAAAAATTACCCTTATTTACCTGTAAAACAAGCACCATGATGCAAATAGCCGGAAAATCTCCGCTTATTTTATTCTGGCCACGTTACTCAATCAAGGATCAAAATGATTTATTAGAAAACTTGGCTTCGCCAAGCCCCTGGCGAAGGCGAAGCCTTAGTTGCGACGGCCATGGACGGCCTAGTGTCCGGTGAGCCGCAGGACGCGGCGTTTTTTCGGACCGCTTACACTCGTTTCCTTTAAATGTTTTCTTATACTTTCCTACCAGTGTGAATTAGAACTGTTTGTTCAAGACAAGCTTGATGATTCAAAACCGCATTTAGCGGAAGTCATCACATCCTGCGGAAGTAAGTACCGGGCGCTTTTTGCCCGGTTTTTCTTACATCCTCCAGGCCATTTGCATCTATATTTATCATTCTAATTATGACAAATAGTCGCTTTTGTGATGGAAATTGACGTGCTATGTTATAAGCAAGCACTTAGTGCATGTTTTTTTGCTTTATAAAATCCAAATTATGTTGGTTTATACTGCACATCTATTTGCCGAGGAGTAAACCTTATGAAATCTAGGATTCAATTTATCGTATCGATGGCTATCTTTGGAACGATTGGGTTAGTTGTCAAACATATCGATTTATCTTCAAGTGCAGCCGCTTTGTTAAGTAGTTCCATTGGTGGGGGATTCTTGATGTGTGTAGTCTTGGTGACCAAGAAAAAAATTCCTTGGAACTTAGTGAAGTCTAATTTTATAGGTTTGATTTGTTCGGGTGTAGCATTGGCTGGTAATTGGATCTTTTTATACGGCTCTTATCAGTATACAACGGTAACTAATGCTACATTGGCTTATTATTTTGCACCTGTAATTGTGATGATTTGTTCGCCAATCATGCTGCATGAACACTTATCTGTCAAAAAAATACTGTGCATTTTTACTGCAGTCATTGGAATGGTTATGATTGTGGGAACGGGGTTTAGTGCGTTCGGAAAGCAGGATTTATTGGGGATCTTTTTAGGCTTAATTGCGGCCGTGTTTTATGCTTCGCTGATGTTAGTAAACAAATTTATTCACGATATGGATAAACTAGAGCTAACGATGATTCAACTGGGCACTGCTGCGGTACTTCTTTTCTTCTATGTGTTTTTTACAGAGGGATTGGCTTTCTTGAGTGTTTCAAAGTCTGCACTGCCTTTTATTGCTTTACTAGGCATTGTCAACACAGGTATTGGCTTTTGGCTTTTTTTCTCCGGAATGCAGAAACTTTCAGGGCAAAGTATCGCTGTGTTAAGTTATGTAGATCCGCTTGTAGCGATTTTAATTTCCGGAGTAGTTTTGCACGAACGAATGACTGTGGTTCAAGTACTAGGCGGAATTTTGCTTTTAGGTTCTACATTCACTAGTGAGATAAAATCACTTCATGAACCACACGAGAATATCATCGCGTGACAAGGGAGGCGTTTCTATGCCATTTCATTCTTTTGAAAATTATCCAATGTCGTGGAAACCATCGATTGATAGAAATTCACGTTTGTTTTATAACATACTCACTTCACCTAGGTCTTTCAGCTAAACGGTCCTTTCATTTGACAGAGAAAAATGCATCAATTATTATACCTATAGGGGTATATTGAGGAGGGTGTTCATGGAGTATACAGCGCAAATGAAAAATCGATTAAAACGAATTGATGGTCAGATCCGCGGGATTCTTAACATGATGGAACAGGGCGAAGACTGCCGCAGTGTAGTGACCCAGATGACTGCTGCTCGGACGGCAATGGATCGTGCACTTGGTTTAGTCATTGGAAAGAATTTGGAAGCCTGTCTGCGGGAGCAGATTGAAAGCGGCGGCGGATCCGCTGAATCCATCATAAATGAAGCAGTTCAAATGCTGGTGAAAAGTCGCTGAGGGATCAAGACGCGGTGAATCAAATGGCGAAAAGAGGAAAAGTAGATATGAAATGCCTATTCTTTTGCAAACCTAAAATTACAAAGATAAGCACTTCGGAACTTAAAGAGGCTTATCTGCCTAATAAAAAGGGGAAATACTTTCTTGACGTACGCACAAAGCCGGAGTTCAACAGTCGATCCATTCCGGGCTTTATCAATAGTCCGCTGCAAACTTTGACGAATCATCTCAACAAGATCCCGAAAGAAAAAGAAGTCGTTGTCATCTGTCAAAGCGGTATGAGAAGCTCAGTCGCTTGTAAGCTTTTGAAAAAAGCGGGCTATGAAAAAGTGACCAATGTACGCGGCGGGATGAATCACTGGGTTTAGTTTTTTTATGCAGTGAAATATACCTATAGGGGTATAAAATGTATAGGTTTTGATAAGAAAAAAGTTGATCCAAGGAGGAAAACAGCATGTATGAAGAACGGACACCTGAAGAAGTTGAACGCTTGTTGCGCAACCATATACCAGTAAGTATTATCGATGTTCGTGAACCGTTTGAATTTGCCGACGGCCATATTCCGGGAGCCGTTAATCTTTCGGTTAATGAGATTCAGAATCGGATCGGCGAAATCAACAACGATCAAGAACACATCATGGTTTGTCATTCCGGAAGCAGAAGCGGAGTGGCTTGTGCCATCCTATCTGCAAGTGGATATAAGGTGAAAAATATGGCCGGCGGGATGATGAACTGGCACGGACCGATTGAATGCTAAGGAGGTAAATTCAATGAAATACGTCATTATTGGCGGGGTGGCCGGTGGGATGTCGGCAGCCACGCGGCTTCGCCGATTAAATGAAGAAGCAGAAATTATTGTCGTGGAACGTGGTCCCTATGTTTCTTTTGCCAATTGCGGACTTCCTTATTTTATTGGCGGCGTGATTCAAGAACGGTCAAAGCTGCTTGTACAGACGGCAGAAAAGCTGTATCAGCGTTTTCGTCTGGATGTGCGGACGGAAAGTGAAGCAACACATATTGACCGGGAACAAAAGAAAGTGACCATTACTCATCATGGAAAAACTTATGAAGAAACCTATGACGCTCTGATTCTCTCGACTGGCGCGCACCCAATGCGTCCGCCAATCAAAGGAATTGACCAAGCGGACCATTTGTTCACGCTACGCGATGTTCCCGATGCTGAACATATTGTTCAATACCTGCAGCAGCATCAAGTGGATCGTGCAGTGATCATTGGTGCCGGTTTTATCGGCATGGAAATGGCAGAGAACCTTGCAGAACGCGGACTTAAAGTGACGATTATTGAACGCGAGCATCAAGTTCTTCCTCCGCTTGACCCGGAAATGGCGGCTAGTGCAGAAGCTGAACTGAAAGAGCACGGGATTGAGGTGTTCAAAGGAACAACCGTTACGGGTTTTGAAGAAAAAGGTGCCGTTCTTGTGATGGATGATGGGCGGCGAAAAGAGAGCGATTTGACTCTTTTATCGGTAGGCATCGTTCCTGAATCATCCTTAGCTGAGCAAGCCGGCTTAGCGCTGGGTATCCGCCGCAGTATATCGGTTAATGATCAGTTGCAGACCAGTGATCCAAATATCTACGCGATCGGTGATGCAATCGAAGTTGCGCAGACCATCAGCGGGAAAGCAGCAGTTATTCCACTCGCTTCACCGGCCAATCGCCAAGGACGAATGGTTGCTGACATTCTTAGCGGGCTGAATCGTCACTATAAGGGAACGCTAGGCACATCCATTGTGAAAATTTTTGAGACATCTGCCGCTGTGACAGGATTAAGCGAAAAAATGCTACAGAGATATCAGATCCCTTATGAGGCGTTGCACATCAGTCCTCCGGATCACGCGTCTTATTATCCGGGCAGTTCGCAGATGACACTTAAGCTGCTCTTTGACCCGGAATCGGGAAAGTTACTGGGAGCTCAAGCGGTTGGCAAGAAGGGGATTGATAAGACCATCGATGTGCTTGCCACGGCAATCCATGGGCAGATGACGGTCAATGATTTAACTGAGCTTGAACTCGCCTACGCGCCGCCGTTTAATTCGGCGAAGGCCCCGGTTAATTTAATCGGTTATGCATCAGAAAATCTGCTGGATGACAAAGTGCAGCATGTTCAGTGGAATGAAGTCGACCAGCTAGTAAAACAAGGAGCAATGCTGATTGATGTTCGAACAGAACAGGAATACGAGAACGGAACCATCCAGGGGGCAGTGAATATTCCTTTGGACAATCTTCGTGAACGATTACGGGAGATTCCAAAAAACCGTAACTTGATTGTGACTTGTCAGGTGGGTCTGCGCGGCTATCTCGCATCTCGTATTCTTGCTCAGAAAGGTTATAAGGTTAAGAATTTAGATGGAGGATATAAGCTGTATAAAAGTATTTATCCGGAAAAAGTAAAGGAATGATGGGAAAGATTAACAATTTGTTCGCTCGAATTGAAGCAAAAAAACTTTGTGGGCAAAAGTTACAAAGGTGCAACAAATAAATGAGCCGAGAGACGATTAACACTTAAACGTTTGACTGATTAAGAGTGAAAAAACTTTTAAAGGAGTTATTAACGATGAATGAAATTACCGTGTATACGACCAATACTTGTCCCTATTGTCATATGGTGAAGAACTTTCTGAGTGAAAAAGGGCTGCCATTTAAAGAAGTCAATGTCCAGCAAGACCAGGCTGCCGGTCAACGTCTTGTGGAAACAACCGGACAAATGGGTGTACCCCAAACCAATGTGAATGGACAATGGGTACTCGGATTTGATCCAAGTCGGATTATGAGTCTGATTCATGAATAATCTTTCTTTACCGACAACAAGCCAAGGAAGTTAATCAAGACTATGGCGAATGCAACGAGTCAAATACAAGAATCAGGAGGACCCATTGTGAAACAAAGAATCATTATTGTCGGCGGCGTCGCCGGGGGTGCAAGTGTAGCAACGCGGCTCAGGCGATTAAATGAAGAAAATGAAATTGTCATGTATGAAAAAGGTGCTTATATTTCTTTTGCTAATTGCGGACTGCCTTATTATGTCGGCGGTACGATCCGTGAAAAGGACGCGTTGCTTGTTGAATCCGTTGAGAACATGGTTAAGGAATTCAATGTTGATGTTCACAATAATACAGAAGTGATTGATATAGATCCTGGAAAACACATCATTACGGTAAAAGATGTGCTGAACGGAGAAATATCGACAGATCATTATGATCGGCTGATTCTTTCTACTGGGGCAAAACCGATTGTGCCCAAGATCCCGGGACTCGATGAGGCGGATCATGTCTTCTCCGTACGAAATATACCGGATGTTGCGCGTATAAAAAATTATATCGATTCCGATAACGTGCGCAAGGCCGTAGTGATTGGCGGCGGTTTCATCGGACTGGAAATGACTGAAAATCTTGTTGAACTCGGGTTGGCGGTTACGTTAGTTGAAGCGAGCCCGCAAGTAATGGCGCCGCTTGATTTTGAAATGGCACAATTTGTCCATGAACAGATTGAAATGCACGGTGTCACGCTCATCTTGAACGACGGCGTTGCGCGATTTTCCAACAACGGGCGTACGCTCGTACTCAGCAGCGGTGAAGAAATAGATACCGACCTGACTGTGATGGCAATTGGTGTCTTACCCGACAGTGCACTGGCGCAAAAGGCGGGTGTGAAGACGGGCATTAAGGGTGCGATTGTCGTTAACGAACATTTTGAAACGAGTGTCGCCGATATTTTTGCGATTGGCGATGTGATTGAAGTGACAGATTTCGTCACCGGCATGCCCACATTAATTCCACTGGCAGGTCCGGCTAATCGGCAGGGACGGTTTCTCGCAGACTATCTAAATGGCTTAGAGGCAAAGAATCCCCCTGTGCAGGGAACAGCCGTGGCTAAGGTTTTCGCGCTCACCGTGGCGACAACGGGAAAAAATGAACGTCTTTTGAAACTGGCGGGTATCGCCTATCGGGTGGTTCATTTGCACCCAAATTCCCATGCCGGCTATTATCCTGGCGCGGCACCGATTGAGTTGAAGGTGATCTATGACGATCAGGGAAAAATTCTAGGTGCACAGGCGATTGGAACGGAAGGCGCGGATAAACGGATCGACATGATTTCAGCAGTCATGCGTTTAAACGGATCGGTTGAGGATCTGCAGTTGATTGAAGTAGCGTATGCGCCGCCGTATGCATCGGCAAAAGATCCTGTAAACTATGCCGGTTATCTTGCTGCAGACCAGCGGCAGGGGTTAGTCAAGATGATTGAATGGTATGAATGCGATGCACTGATTGAGAAACAGGCCTATTTCTTGGATGTGCGTGAATCATTTGAACTGGCCGCCGGAAAAATTTCCAGCAGCTATCATATTCCGCGAGGCGAACTAAGAGAGCGGATTGAGGAGCTTCCTAGGGATCAGCCGATTTACGTATATTGCTCTGTTGGACTCCGCGGTTATAATGCGGCACGCATATTGGCGCTGAATGGTTTTGATGTCTATAATCTCGACGGCGGTTTGAAAACATATGAACAAGCCAAGTATGAGACGGGTCACATGAAAGTGCAGCCTCGTACTGCGGATCAAGGTGAATCGTTTTCAACAATGGTACAGCACGGAACGCAAGCTGCAAAAATTGTAGTAGATGCCTGCGGGCTGCAGTGCCCAGGCCCGATTCTTAAAGTTAAACAATCTATGGAAAAGTTGAATGAGGGCGATGTCCTGCAGGTGCAAGCTTCGGACTTTGGCTTTCACAAGGATATTGTTGCCTGGGCCGATGCGACGGGCAATCAATTGCTGAAGAACGACATTGTCGGCAATAAGGTTGTCGCGACGCTGATGAAGGGAGTAAAGGACAGCCGTGACGATACTCAGCAAACATTGCAAACGGCTTCAAATGCTAGCGGAGCGACTACAATGGTGGTTTTTGATGGGGATTTGGATAAAGCAATTGCAACGTTTATCATTGCGACCGGGGCGGCTGCGATGGGTAAGCCGGTCACACTTTTCTTCACCTTCTGGGGGCTTAATATCATTAAGCGGCAGGCTCATGCGAAGATCAGCAAGTCGGGTACCGACAAACTGTTCAGTATGATGTTGCCGAAGAGCGCGGATCATCTGCCGCTGTCACGCATGAATATGGCTGGCATGGGGCCGAAAATGATAAAAAAAGTCATGGCTGACAAGAATGTTGACAGTCTTGCTGTTATGATCGAGCGTGCAAAACAGCTTGGTGTTAAAATGGTTGCCTGTACGATGAGTATGGAGTTAATGGGCGTTGCACGTGAAGAAATCATCGATGGTGTTGAATTCGGTGGGGTTGCCAGCTATCTAGGCGAAGCAGCAAAATCAAATGTGAATCTATTTATCTAACTAAATCAATGGATTGTTTATGCCAATGATGCGGGTGTTTCACTAGTCAATAGACTAGTAAAACACCTTTTTTGCAGATAAAGAAAGTTCATGAATTTGCTTTGTGGTACGACGATAAGCGGCATTTTATCAATAAGTTGGTTCGAGACAAGTTAGCGCGAGACGCCTGCGGGACAGCGAGCCAGGGAAGACCCCGCAGGATAAATGCGTGTCCGAGAAGGGCTTCCGGATCGCCCGCGGCAAGCGAGCAGCTGAAGGTCGTTCAAGCCTATCGGAGGGGCGATCAGGTAAGCGCGCCAATCTGAGAAATAAACGGAAAAATTCCGCTTAATTGGAAAATGAATGAAAAAATTGCTTAAATAGACGGAGAAATTCCGCTTATCGAATCGAGAAACGTGAAAATGGAGCCTTTTTCTGTGAATAAGCGGAAAAATTACCCTTATTTACCGGTGAAACAAGCGCCATGATGCATATAACCGGAAAATCTCCGCTTATTTTATTCCGGCCTTGTTACTTACTTAAGGACCCAAATGATTTGTTAGAAAACTTAGTTGCGACGGCCATGGACGGCCTAGTGTCCGGTGAGCCGCAGGACGCGGCGTTTTTTCGGACCGCATACACTCGTTTCCTTTAAATGTTTTCTTATACTTTCCTATCAGTGTGAAACAGAAATGTCTGTTCAAGACAAGGTTGATGATTCAAAACCGCATTTGGAGCAAAGGAGCTTTCGCATGTAAGGATCTTTCGCTAAGCACGCATACGTCCTGTATGCAACGCGAAAGTCATCACATCCTGTGAAAGTGCGTCCTGTAAAAGTGCATGGATACAAAACATCAAGGAACAGGTAAACTAGAATTTCATTACTGTTCATTCCCAGTGTTGTGCCTAAATTGCAGATAGTCTAAAAAACGCTTAACCGCAAGCGGTGCAGATTTTTTATCTCTCATTGCAAGACCAAGCTTACGGTATGCCGGTATATCCAGTTCTTTTATAATAATTCGGTAGGGAATACGCTGCAAAATGAGCTCCGGCAAAATGCTGATCCCCAACCCGCTTTCGACCATTGACATGATGGCATAATCATCCCATGTCGTAAAATGTACGTTTGGTTTAAGGCTAAACGCTTCGAATATTTCTGATATTTCGGCTTTAGCGCCTTTTTCGAGAAGCATGAATGGGTAATCACATAGTGCTTTCACAGGAAAGCAGTCACAGTCAGCCATCGGATGATCTTCTGGTAAAACAACAAGCAGCTTATCCTGCGCCAAAAACAGTGTTTCAAACTCAGGATGTGTAGGAAGACGGAGGAAACCGCAATCCACGCGCCCTTCTGAAATCCAGCTTTCAATTTCCGTATAGTTGCCTAGCAAAAGCTCGTAATCAATATTGGGGTAGTCCTTTTGAAACGCTTTAATGATATTCGGAAGCCAATGGGTCGCTATGCTTGAGATTGTGCCAATCCGAATGAGCCCTGACTGCAAGCCGTTCAGTTCATCCACCTGCGTCTGCAACTTCTGATAGTCGTTACATACATTTTGAGCAAACGGCAATAGCTTTAATCCGTCGGAAGTCAGGCGTACACCGGCGCGTCCACGCTCGAGAAGTGATACGCTCCATTCTTTTTCCAAATCATTGATCATGCGGCTGATACCGGATTGGGAATAGTTCAATAGTTCTGCTGCCTTGGTAAAGCTGCCGAGTTCAACCGTTTTGACAAAGGCCATATATTTTTGAATGTTCATGTCCATATGATTTTCACCACTTTTCATCTGAATTCATTATGTTCATGATGATATGAATTCATCTTTGTTCTACTATAAGAAAGTATTTAATTTTAAGGATCATAGTATAAGTGCAACTAAGTCTTCGCCTTCGTCAGAGAGGTTTGGCGAAGCCAAGTTTTCTAATATTAATCGATATCTACTATGAAAATAGTTTATTCAAATTATTCTTTTGATCGTGATAAGACGTTCGCTAGAACTTTGGTAATGCCCTCAATCGAGTGATCTTCCTCATCTTCGAACCAACTTAAAATAGCGCTAATCGAACCATCGACAAAATAGGAAAAATAATATTTTAGAATGTGAGGGTCCTGTTCATTAAAATCTTCTTTAAATTCCTCAATTGCTTGTTCTTGTACTTCAGAAAACAGCTCATTAACCATGATTCCGTCACGGTAATTTGCCAGAATCATTCGGCTTACAGCTTCGTTATCATTTAATATAATAATCAGCCTCTTTAACCAGTCATGAAGCTGTTCTTGCGGACGCATCGCTAAGATCGGCCTGATTTGATCGACGAGTTCTGTTTCAATTTTATGGAATAAATCAATCGGGTCGTCAAAGTGCAAATAAAACGTTCCTCGATTGACATCCGCTTCTCTGCAAATTTGAGTAACCGTTATTTTGGAGAGCTCAGTCGTGCTTAGAAGGCGTAAAAAAGCGTCTTTAATCACTTGGATCGTATAGTGAGTTCGTCTGTTGTTTTTTGTACCTGCCATCAGATTCACCTTTTTCTTCATTTATTAAACAATGCGGGGCGTACTTGTTTATTCAATAACAGAAAATGAAAAATTACATATTGAACTTAACTTTTACGTTTACTATACTATCAACATGATGTTAAATCAACACTGTGTTCAATAAATGCCAGGAGGGAGAATCCATGCGTTGTTTAGAAGTCAGGAACGTATTTAAACGATGACCCATAGGGGATTTGACGGTCATTGTCTTTCCATAAAATGAACAAACTGTCTGCATACACAATTATAGAGAAAAGATGATTCTGTTTAGGCGTAATGCTCGCGAGCAGATGAAATTCATTTAATTTTTACGGGGAGGATCAGAAGTGAGAGGAATCATTAAAGCGCGTTGGATCATTTTATCCGTATGGCTTGTCGCGACGATCGTGCTTGTTGCTATGCAACCGGATATCAATGCCATTCTTAGAGATCGAGGACAGAAGGCATTAAACGAAGACAGCCCATCGGTACAAGCCGATGCCATATTAAGTAAAATGGAAAAATCGAAGGGAACCAATAATCTTGTCGTTTTTTATGACAAAAATAAAATTTCCAATAACGAGCTGAATCAGATCAAGCAGGGGGTAGAACGATTTCATGATGACGCGGACAAACTCGGAGTTGCCGAGATCATGGATCCTTTTAGTATACCTGAAGCGAAAAGTTCGCTGATTTCGAAGGACAAAACAACGGTAATGGTAAGCTTCAAGTTAGACAAAAAGTCTCGAGAAATCGATGATATTAAGAAAGCCATCGATCAGCGGCTGGACAAGGTAACGGTCACCCATTACCTGACCGGCGAGGATTTCATTAATAATGACTACTTAAAGGCGTCTCAAGGCGGGGTTGAGAAAAGTGCGGCACTGACCGTTCTGTTCATCTTAATTGTTCTTGTTATCATGTTCCGATCCATTGTGACGCCGATCATTTCGTTACTTGCGGTTATGTTCTCCTACCTTTGCTCGATGGGGATTGCCGCGCAGCTGATTGACAAAGCAGGCTTTCCGCTTACAAGTCTGACGCAGATGCTGCTTATTCTGATCCTGTTCGGCATTGGGACCGATTATAATATATTGCTGTTTAACCGCTTTAAGGAAGAACTGTCAAAAGGATTGTCCATTGACGATGCCATTGTCTCGACCTACCAAACGGCCGGGAAAACGATTGTCTACAGTATCCTGACTGTCTTTATCGCTTTTGCTGCACTTATATTCTCTCAATCGCCAATCTATCAGTCTGGAATTGTCGTGGTCATTGGCGTTGCGTTCCTGTTGCTCGAGATGCTCACGTTAACGCCGTTTGCGATGAAGCTACTCGGTCAAAAGCTGTTCTGGCCATCCAAAAGTACTAAAGGACATGGAGAGAACAGGATGTGGGCGAGAACAGCAACGCTCGCCACTAGGCATCCGATTGTTTCCGTAATCGTGGTGGCTGTACTTATTGTTCCGGCCGTGTTTTTCTATCAGGAGAAATTAAACTTTGATACGATCGGCGAACTTGGCAACAGCTATCCTTCCTCTAAAGCCATGAATATTGTGGCAGATCATTTTGGCAAAGGCAATGCAATGCCGGCCACTGTTGTCATTGAGAATAAAAAAGCTTTAGATAATAACGAATCTTTGGCGGCGATCGATCGACTAACCGGACAGCTGAAAAAAATTAAAGGCGTAAAACAAGTTTCTTCCATAACAAGGCCACAGGGGCAAGAAGTGAATGGTTTTTACATTGGTGATCAGACAAAGTCGGTCACAGACGGATTGTCCGCGACACGGAAGGGCGTCGATCAAATCGGTGGTGGTCTGAAAACGGCTCAGAAAAAACTTGGCTCTGCTGATTTCTCTCAAGTCAATAAGATGGTCGACGGAACTGCCAAGCTCGAGAACGGCATGACTGCCTTGACCAGCGGACTTAAGCAAATCCAAAATGGGATCGGAGGTACCGGTCAATCACAGACGATCAGTGACGGGATCGGACAAATTGAAACGAATCTTGAAAAAATGAGCGGCGCTGTGACTACACTTGCCGATAACTATGGTCAGATGCAGTCCGGCTATGCGAAAATGGGCACTAGTTATCAAGGCACTGCAAAGGCGCTGCTCGGCGTCAAGAATGCACTCGCGCAGATGCAAATGCTGACATCGGCGCTCGGTGACAGCAGTCCGGGCGTTGCCGGTGATCAAAATTATCTTCGACTAAAAGCGAGCTTCGATCAGTTGTCTGCATCGTTGGCCAAGATCACACCGGAAGGCATCGACGCATTGAATAAGAACTACACTACACTGACGACCGGATTCAAAACGGCGAACAGCCATCTGTCTGAGATGAGTGATGGCCTGTCCAAAATGGCTGAAGGACTTGAAAAAACGAAAAGTGGTCTTGACAGTGCCTCCTCAGGCATCGGAACGATTGTCACTAATATGGATCAGGTAACGGACGGACTGGGACAAATGAAATCCGGTCAACAGAAGCTGGCAGATGGTCTTAACGGGTTCCATACATTCGGCGACAAGTTGGCGGATGTTACGAAAGGATTGGATCAACTATCCGGTGGCCTGGGAAAGACCAACGATTTTCTCACGCAGCTTAATACAAATCGAAGCTTCTCAATACCGGATGAAGCACTAAACGATAAACAGTATCAGCAGGCTTTGGATGCGTTCATGTCTAAAGACCGGACCATTACCAAAATAACAGTGATTCTTAACAATGACCCATATTCAAAGCAAGCTTTAAATACAATCAAGCACATGAATACAACGGTGCATAACGGAGTGAAGGGAACGACTTTGGCTGATGCAAAGGTAGCTGTTTCCGGGCCAAGTTCGACAACCTATGACACAAACAATGTTCTGACAAAGGATTTGAATCGCTTAACGGTTATTGTACTCATTGGTGTTCTGCTCGTACTGATCGTTGTGATGCGTTCCTTCTGGATCCCAGTGTTTATCACGGTGTCGCTCATGGGAGCATACTATGCGGCCATGTTTGTTTTGAACGCTCTGTTCATCAATCTGATTGGTCTGGAAGGTATTTCTTCATTCGTTCCATTCTTCGCCTTTATCGTAATCGTTGCTCTGGGCGTAGACTACAGCATCTTCCTGCTGGCACGTTATAAGGAATATCCACTGATGTCGGGCAAGGAAGCGATTGTCGAAGCCGCAAAACGAGTGGGTACCATAATTTTGTCAGCCTTCGTGATTCTTGGAGGAACCTTCGCGACACTGATGCCGTCGGGAATTGTGCTGCTGATTGAACTGGCAACGGCTGTAATTACCGGTCTGATCGTACTCTGCTTCATTATGCTTCCGATCTTTGTCCCGGCGATGATTTCACTCTTTGATTCTCCGCCGAAGTTTAAAAGAAGCACAGAGTCATCAGTGAGCGAATAAATAAGTTTACGAATTGATCCTTTTAAAATGTAAACAAAAAAATGAAGGTGTCTCAAAGGTCTGCGACTATGAGACATCTTTTTTTCGTACCAAGATTAAGAGAGTTTATTAAGGAGACCAGCCTGAGAAAACTCGGCCATTCATTGCCGAGATGAATCAGCGTCTTTGGTCTCCATTTTTATGAATCATTGGGGTCCTTAATTAAGTAACGCGGCCAGAATAAAATAAGCGGAGATTTTCCGGTTATATGCATCCTGGCGCTTGTTTCACAGATACATAAGGGTAATTTTTCCGCTTATGCACAGAAAAACCCTCCATTTTCACGTTTTTCGATTCGATAAGCGGAATTTCTCCGTCTATTTAAGCAATTTTTTCATTCATTTTCTAATTAAGCGGAATTTTTCCGTTTATTTCTCGGATTGGGCGCTTACCTGATCGCCCAGCCCAACCGAATCTTATACCTTATCGTCGTACCGACAAGGCAAAACGCTAGACTTTCTTAACTTGTAAAAGAGTCTTAACCGCTATTTGGATTTTCCAAGCAAGTATGAGATATTCCTAGAAGCTCGGGATTTAATCCCGATGTAGTTCACGATCTTGGATTTGCTGAACGGGGATAAGCGGCGTAAACGCGAAAGCCACTGCATCCTGTGAAAGTAAGTGTTCGGATGCCTGCGGGGCGTCTCTGTTGATCTGGAGCAAAGGGGGATAGCTCTCGCAGGCATTGGCATATATTGAGAAATCACTATTGATACGGATTCCTATTTGTATTACAATGTGAAAAACACCAAAAACATATAATAATACTAGGAATAACAATGAGAGGAGGAAGATCATGGTGCGTAGGCGTTTCTTGTCTTTTAATAAGTTGGTACAGCAAAATATATCTGAAATGCTAAGTACAGAATCGGTGATGCAAGCATTAGAGGCGAAACTGGACCGAAGGCGTGTGGCAAAATTGGAAAACAGCAAGCCGCAAAGTAAAACTCGGTAAAATGATGACTAGTTTGGTGGGGTGCTGTGTTTGTTGAGAATTGACTATGAATTCTTATCCAGAGTGGGGGAGGGACTGGCCCAATGAACCCCGACAACCAACATGATTGCATGCATGGTGTCCATTCCAGAAACACTGAATGGTGTTTGAAGATGAGAAAGAACCAACGCAGCAAACCTTTCGCATCGTCGTTAGGCTTGTTTTTTTATCAGAACTTTTTTTAAAAGATCAGATTTTTATGCTCTTCGTGATGCAATTTTTTAGGATAGTAACACTTGTTGAGAAACGGATCACAGAACAATAAACATCGCAGAATCCGGATCTATTTGTTGTATGAAGATTGGGTGAAAGATTCTGAAAAAAGCATTGACACATGGTGCTTATTGAATTATATTACGTTATAACACATGTAACCTATTGGTTATCTATGGATTAATAGATTTAAAACCGGAGCATGCTCAGGAAAGTGCCCTACGCGTTTTCTTTGAAAATTAAATAGCAATCATTCTTATCAAGAGCGGCGGAGGGACTGGCCCAATGAAGCCCGACAACCAGCACATATGTGTATGGTGTTAATTCCATCAGTTTTAAACTGAGAGATAAGAGAACATACACGCCCAATGTTTTCTTATTCCCAAATAAGAAAGCATTTTTTTATTGCTTGTTTCAGTGTTAGGAGAAGTTGGCGGGCGTTACTGATAACAAAGAGGTGATCATCAATGAACACCATTGGAAAACAGTTTTATCAACTCATTCAGTCGCTTTTTTGGGATCCGGTCTATCTGCCCTGGGAGTCAGAAGCATTTCGCAACGCGGTTGCACCTGCGACGATCACCAAGAGAACATCGGAATATCTTCAGTTTTCAGGCAGCAGGACGCGCAGCAACAAGGAGGATTAACAGTGTGAAAATAGATTCATTGATTGTAAAAGGGATTGATGCGAAAGACAATCCGAATCATGCGGTTGTTCCGCCGATTTTTCTGGCAACAACTTATGTTCAGGATGATCTGCATGGGTTTCAGTCCTTTGCCTATGCCAGGGGCGGGAATCCAACGCGAACTAATTTGGAAAACTTGTTTTCAAAAATCGAACAGGCGAACTATTCCTATGCGTTTGCATCAGGGATGGCGGCAGTGTCAGCTGTTTTCAGCCTGTTTCAGTCCGGTGACAAAATTTTGCTGAACAACAATGTGTATGGTGGAACCTATCGCTATGCCAGCAATCTTTTTAAGGACAGAGGCATTGCTTATGAATTGGTGCACGATTTTAATGACTTGAAAGCAGAGGATCTGGATGACGATGTGGCCGCACTCTATTTGGAGACGCCGTCTAATCCGCTGCTGCGTGTTGCCGATATACGGCAGCTTGCGGCGATCGCGCATGAGCGAGGCAAATTGCTGATCGTCGACAATA
Source organism: Sporolactobacillus caesalpiniae (assembly GCF_040513385.1). Classification (NCBI taxonomy): domain Bacteria; kingdom Bacillati; phylum Bacillota; class Bacilli; order Caryophanales; family Sporolactobacillaceae; genus Sporolactobacillus; species Sporolactobacillus caesalpiniae. The sequence goes on along the minus strand of NZ_JBEVCB010000004.1, from coordinate 232,360 downwards.
CATTTTTAACGGCTTATTATCAGAATCCGCTCGCGCTAGGTGCGGATATCGTCCTTTATTCCGCTACAAAATACTTGAGCGGTCATGCAGATGTGATTGCCGGTCTCGTGGCAACCAATCGTGAAGAAATTGCGCAAAAGCTTAAGTTCCTGCAAAATACATTGGGAGGAATCTTAAGCCCTACAGATTCATACGCATTGATTCGTGGTATCAAAACATTGAGTGTTCGACTTGATCGTCAGGAAGAGAATACAAACAAGATCATCACGTTCTTCCGCAGTCATCCTGGCATTGATCACTTATACTATCCGGGCTCTTATTCACAAGAGGAAAAGGAAATTCAGGAGCGTCAATCTTCGGGACATGGTTCAGTCATTTCCATTCAACTCGCGTCAGATTATGATCAGGATCAGTTTGTTGCGGCACTTTCGCTGTTTGATCTGGCTGTAAGTCTTGGCGGTGTTGAGAGTTTGATTTGCCAGCCGGCAACGATGACGCATGAATCCTTTGATGAAAAACTTCAGGAGAAAATCGGCATCACAAAAGGCCTGCTCCGTTTGGCGATCGGTATTGAGAATGCGGATGATCTGCTGGACGATTTGGCGCGCGCATTAGAAAAAGCGAAAAGATAGTTTGGAGTGGAGACAGCATGGAAATTCGCAAAATGGTCCCTGAGGATTATGAAGGCGCTTATGAGCTATGGACACGGGTGCCGGGAATGAATCTGAATTCTTTGGACAATAGTTACGCGGGAATTGATCGTATTATTCGCAGGAATCCGGAGACCTGTTTGGTCGCTGTCGATAACGAGAGGATCATCGGAACACTACTCGGAGGCACTGATGGACGCAAAGGCTTTCTATACCATACGGCAGTTGACCCTGCGCAGCAGGGAAAAGGAATCGGCACACAGTTAATTGACCGTGTTTGTGCTATTTTTAAAGAGGAAAAGATCACGAAGATCGGCTTGTACGTCGTGCTTGATAATGAGGAAGGAAAACAATTTTGGAGAAATAAGGGCTGGAATTTCAGACCCGATATTGTGTATCTTGATCGTGATCTGTGAGGGAACCGAGCATGGGAAAACGGTATGACTATCAAGCAATTAAACAATGGGTGAAACGTATCTACGAGGCATACGGCTTCTCAGAACATAACAGTGCGATTATTGCACGATCCATCGTGGTGACCGATCTATATGGTATTGAATCACATGGCGTGCAGCGACTGGCAATGTATGACCGAAAGATTTCTGACGGTGACATTAAAGTCGGCGCAGTTCCGGAAATTGTTCGGGAAACACCGGTAAGTGCAGTACTTGACGGACACAAGAGCATGGGGCAGCTTGTCGCCTATGAGGCAATGGCACTTGCGATTGAAAAAGCGGAACAGAGCGGTATCGGTATCATCTCAGTTCGCAATTCGAATCATTACGGGATGGCTGGTTACTATGCTAAAATGGCGAGCGATAAAGGGATGTTGGGGATCTCTGCGACCAATTCCAACCCTTTTTTAATCCCGACTCATGCGATACAGCCGTTTCTCGGCAGCAATCCACTTGCCTTTGCCATGCCTGCCGATCCGCACGATTTTCTCTATGATGCGGCAACGACGGTCGCATCACTTGGAAAGATCGAGGTGTACGCCAAACAGGGAAAGAAAATTCCTGGAGCGTGGGCGGTTGATGAATGTAACGAGATCAGCAGAGACGCGAACATTTTGAGAAAATATTTGTCGAATTCCCCAAAAGTCGGAGGCATACTCCCTGTAGGAGGCCAAGGGGAAGAAAATGGCGGCTATAAAGGCTTCGGAAATGGATTGATTGTTGAAATTTTAACTGCGATCCTCTCACAAGGGCATCTTTCCGCCGATCTCGGCAGCGGCAAAGTGAAAGGGATCAGTCATTTTTTTATGGCCGTCGATCTTGGTTTGTTTGGTGATCCGAATGCGATTGCAGAGGCATTATCCACTATGCTCGAACGGATTCGATCACTTCCTCATGAACTCGGGAAGAAAATCTACACACATGGCGACAAAGAGGCAGCTGCGTTTGATGACCGCCTAAAAAATGGGATTCCAATTGATCCTGAAACGCTGAATGAAATGGCAGCACTATCAGAGCGATTGCATGTTCCTTATCAGTCGTATCTATAATTTATTTTTTGGATCAGAAATGGGGAATTTTGATGGCAGAGGAGTCAGAAAAAAGATTTGACACATTAAAAATTCATGCGGGCTATGATCCCAAACAACATAATTATGCGTCGCAAGTTCCAATCTATCAAACGGTTGCTTTTGGTTTCGGCGACTCGGAGCGAGCAGAGCGATTGGTCAATTTCAAAGAAAAAGGCTTCAGCTATACGAGAGTCGGTAATCCGACAACTGCTGTGCTTGAACAAAGAATCGCAGATTTGGATGGCGCTTCAGAGGCGGTCGCAGTCGGATCCGGTATGGCAGCTGTTTCTTATACATTGCTTAATTTGGCTGAAGGCGGCGGCAGAATAATTTCCGCCTCTAATATATACGGATCAAGCTTTGATGAATTTCGAACGCTGTTTCCCAAATTTGGGGTTCATTTTGACTTTATCGACGACATTAACGATCACGCTCAAGTGGCGGCAGCAATAAAAGACGATACCAAAGCCATTTTTGTGGAAAGTGTCACGAATCCGGACACAGAGGTGACCGATGTTGAAGCGTTAGCCAAACTGGCCCACGAAAACGGTATTCCTCTAGTCATCGACAACACGTTTCCGACACCATATCTCTTTAACCCGATCCGCTATGGCGCAGATATCGTTGTCTACTCATCGACAAAAGGAATCAGCGGACATGGAGAAGTGGTTTCAGGATTAATTGTCGATGCGGGTAAATTTGATTATGGAAACGGCAAGTTCAAGCAATTTGAGGAAAAAGAATTCGTCCTGGGAAACGAAGGAGAAGGAGTTGAGCGAAGTTTTGTCGAGGCCTTTGGAACAAAGGCCTTTGCTGCGCGAATCCGAGTCAAATACCTTCGTTTGTTCGGTGCTGTTCTGAGTCCTTTTGAAGCTTATTTTGTTCTGTTAGGTATTGAAACACTGTCCGAACGCTTGGCAAAGCAAGTAGCCAGTGCGGTGAAGATTGCCCGATTTCTGGAAGGTCATCCGCACGTCACATCGGTGCACTATTCTGGACTGCCGGATCATCCGCAGCATGAACTGGTGAACCGCTATTTTCCACGTGGCGTTGGTGCGATCTTTGCTTTTGACATCGACGGAACCGAAGCTCAGACAAAGAAAATCTTAGATTCAGTGAAAATCTTCAGTTACTTGCCGAATGTCGGCGATGCGCGTTCGTTGATCGTTAATCCGGGTCGCACGACGCATCGCGAGATTCCTTCCGCCAATCGTCAAAAAAGCGGACTCACCAATACATTGATCCGCCTTTCGATCGGTTTGGAAGATGCGGATGACCTGATCGGTGATCTGGATCAGGCGTTGAACAAGGCATTTGAGTAGGCAACTATAGAATTTGGGGGAAAAGATTATGGATTTAGGCAAAATTGTCAGGGGCGGGCCGAGTCAGTATTTGTGTACAGAGGATGCCATCAGCAAACTCGATGAACTTGTTTCGCCCTTTTCATCTGTTCATATTGTCACGGGTGAAAAATCATTTGCGGCTTTTCAAAAGGTCTATAAAAAAGAAGTCAAGTGGCCGGTTTACCGTTATGATGGAACGTCGAGTCATGAGGATATGGATCGTCTGACGCGTGAGATCGGTCAGGCGGATTTAGTTATCGGGATCGGTGGCGGACGTGTATTAGATACCGCCAAAGGCGTCAATCACCGGCTGCGCGCACAGTATATCTGCATTCCAACGGTTCTTGGCACCTGTTCCGCGTATACGCCGCTTGCTATCATCTATAATCAGCAGCATGAACATATTGGACGCGATCATTTTCAAGAATCCGCCTACGCGGTGCTCGTTGATCTATCTTTATTAATTGATTCGCCGAAAGACTATTATGTTGCCGGCATTGGAGATACATTAGCGAAATGGTATGAGGCGGAAGCAATACCGAAGGATGCGTCTCAGCAAATCGATCCCTTTGTAACACTTGGACTCAGCGCGGCGCTGCAAACGAAAAAGCTGCTGCTTCAGTATTCAGAGGAAGCGGTGGCAAGTCTGGAACGCCATCAGCTCAGTCCCGCCTTCCGTATTGTATCTGATGTGATTGTCGGTCTTTCCGGAACAGTAGGCAGCTTTGCACGCGATTACGGACGCGCTTCCGGCGCCCACGCTGTTCATAATGCGATGAGCAAGATTCCGGAGACGAGCCGTTATCAACATGGAATAAAGGTTGCGTATGGTTTACTTGTACTGCTTGTCACTTTGGGTCAGGATGCTGAAGTACGGAGGCTGCTGCCCTTTTACAAGCGAGTCGGCCTGAGTTATTCGCTGAGCCAATTCAGACTTCAGGATGCAGAGAAGGCTAAAGAAATTCTCGCCAGAGAGTGTCAAACGGAGCTCGGCTTTCGTTTTGTCTTTAAAACCTTTGATGAGGCGTTTATTCTGAATGCATTGAATCAAGTGGAAACGTTGGTAACAGAAAGCGACAGTGAAGGGCAGGCAATCGGAAAATATGGCTACAAGGCAGATGAACAGCAAGTATGAGCAGATTTGTCACTGATGAAACAGCTTACCAATCCATTTTCAAAGAACTGCACCAACACCCGGAACTGTCGCTGCATGAATATGAGACAACGGCAAAAATCAGAGGCTGGCTGCAGGAACAATCGATTACGTTGCGAGAGACCAGCTTGCCAACCGGCGTTTTTGCCGAGATCTCAGGTGACCCGAACGGACCTGCTGTAGGACTTCGCGCGGATATCGACGCATTGCCGATTCATGAACAAACCGACTTGCCCTATAAATCACGAAATGAAGGCGTGATGCATGCTTGCGGTCACGATTTTCATACGACCGCTTTACTCTGGGCCGCCGCTTTGTTAAAACAAAATCAGGAAAATCTTCCAGGCACTGTCCGTCTGATCTTTCAACCTGCCGAAGAAACCGGCCATGGGGGACTCAAAGTGGTCAAAGACGGTCAACTCAAAGGACTGGACACAGTGATCGGCATTCACAACAAACCCGATTTGCCGGTTGGAACGATCGGTATCAAGCCCGGACCACTTATGGCGGCTTGCGACAAATTTAAAATCACGCTTCATGGAGTCGGCGGACATGCGGCAATTCCCGAACGGACCCGCGATCCGATTGTGGCTGCCGCGTCATTCGTTCAGACAGCGCAAACGATCGTCAGTCGAAACATTTCGCCCAAGCATGAAGCGGTTGTGAGTATTACCAGTATTCACGGTGGCGACGTGTGGAATGTGTTGCCTGGAGAGGTTGAACTGCTCGGCACGGTACGCACCTTTTATGATCAGGACCGAGATTTGATCATTGATCGTTTTGCCGCAATCGCCGATGGGCTCCAGAAGGCCTGCAACGTGCAGATTGCTGTTGAATGGGGCCAAGGAACGCCATCCGTATTTAATGATGAAAAAATAACGCGGATTGTTCGCGCAGCAAATGAAAACGAAGTGCAGGTGGTGACACCGGAAGTATCGGTGGCCGGAGATGATTTTTCTTGTTTCCAACGTGAGGTACCCGGCGTGTTTGCATTCGTAGGATCGAACGGACCGGAAGATTGGCATCACCCTGCGTTCCATGTTGATCCTGAAGGAATCCGCATTGCCGCGGAGCTCTATTGTCGTTCTGCCGTTGCCGTACTGAGGGCATTAAAGGATTCGAACGTTCATTGATCTGCAGAAATCAGTGACATACTAATAAAAGAATAGTCCTAGTCATGCTTATCTAGAGAGGTGGAGGGATTGGCCCTGCGAAGCCTCAGCAACCGGTCGTTACGACACGGTGCTAATTCCAAAAGTAGTAATGCTTGAAGATGAGTTGAGGTCAGTAACCATGAAAAACCTGTTTCCTCTTCTTATTGATGAGAAAGCAGGTTTTTATTTTTTGCGGCAAGGACAAAGTGACTCAGGGAAGGTATCAGGAATTTGCTGAGAAGCTTAAACACCAATAAAGGTTAAGCAATAAAATCTATTAAGGAGATGTCGCACCATGGGCAGCGTTCAAAAAAAATCCATTGAAAACAGACAGGAACGGTTAATCGAACAGCTGATTGCTCATGAAGTATATAAAATAAATGGAAAGCATCTTTTTCAATTACCGCTATCCGAGTTGGAACATGAATATAAGCACGTACGGAACCTGCATTCCACTATGTAGGAGGATTCAACGATAACACAGAAATGACCCATCAATCCAACAGCCATTTACATTTTCTGGTGCAACTTTCTTTTGATCACTTTTCCATATTTTCCATAAAAGGCCAGAATAGAAAGAACGACGCCCAATGGAAGCAATGCAGCATACTGTGTGAAATGAAGCAGTAACCCTGCCGGAAGCGCCGCGCTCTGCTGAATGCCTAGTCCGGCAAGGCCGATAATGACTCCGTATTCAAAGAGACCAACAGAACCGGGCGAGGCAGGTATAAAGCCAACGAGGTTTGTTGTGGCAAAAACGGCGAGCGACATACGAAGAGATGTCACCCAGTTGAAGCCGAACGCGATCAGTCCCATCCACATGGAAAAAAGAAGGAGGATATATGAAAGAAGAACCCAAAGCATCATCTTCAGCATACCAATCGTTAAATAATAGCTGCGCAATCGCGGCACAAAATAAATAACAATCAACAGCAACACGATGAGGACAATACATGAAAAGAAAAGAATCCACAGGATAGTTAAGATCTTGGTATCTTTAAATCCAGAAAAAGGTACGGCGAGAAGTGAGATGACGATAATCGCAATCGAGTCAGCGATCGCTGGTGCCATAATTAACTTCGTCCGACGCAGCGCAGTGTAGTCGTCCGGAAAAAAAGCGAAGCGTAATCCGTCACCGATATGAAGAGGCAAAATCATATTTGCCGCATGCCCGATACCAACGATTTGCAGAGCTCTCAGACGGTTGATATTCGGGTCAATGCCTAATGTGTACCCAAGGCTTCGAATATAGTTTGAATAGATATTAAGGACAACCGAACCAAAGACTAAGAACCAATTAATTTTCGAATTGAATACAGTGTTTAGATCCAGGCCACCCAGTGTTTTGAATGAATAGTAGACGACTAAAAGAGTAATGATTATTCCCAATAGTAGCTTGAACTTCATTTTTGTGGCCATTCAGATGCTCCTGCTGCACGTTTTTTTGGACTTCAGTCGTTAAAAAAAGAATTTTCAAGCGGTTGGCAGATCTTTAGATGCATTAGTTTCCCCAGCTGTTTGTATGATCAGCTCAGCAATCTCGCGCGCAGATTCAGGTTTTCTGAATCGATACTGGCTTTGTGCGATTTGCAGGAGCTTCTCGCCGTTATTGACCAGTAATTCAGAAACCATGTCGTTCAGACGGTTTAGGTTCGTGCAATAAAGACCTAACTTGTGTTTTACGACAAACTGAGGATTCTTCGCTTCTTGGCCTCCCAGAGCGCCGGTGATGATGACCGGTTTACATAGGTTGACCGCCTCCATTAATACATTTGGGCTTGCCCGAGTGATCAGAAGATCAGCTTCCATCATACGCGCCTTTATTTCCGTAATAAATCCATAGATTGTAACGCGCTTCCCAATGTAAGGAGAAAAAGCATTCTCCATCAATTGAATTAATGCTTTGTTATGTCCGGCAATAATTGATAGGTGAATTTTATCATTGTTAAGCAATGTTTTTGCGATTTTCAGAACCTGAGTCGATCCCTGACTCCCGCTAATCAGAAGGATTGAAACAACTTCTTTTGACGCGTGGCAGTGCGGTTCGGGAAGACTGCGGTCACAGAATGTGTCGCGTACGGGGAATCCGGTTAAAAATAATTGCTCATGCGCCATACCTACCCTGAGCATCTTTTGCTGTGCCTCATTTGATGGGCATATAATATACGTTGCGCGTTTATCTGCCCAAAGGCTTGTAACGTTGTCCAGATCCGCAATCAGTGAGATAAACGGGATATCCAAATGTGACTGATCCAAGATGTCTAAAACCGAACCAACGAAAAGATTATGAACGGATACGATTATATCCGGATGAAAGGAATCGATCTGCTTTAATAGAGACTTTTTGATGCTTCGAGCAACAAACCGATTGACAACTGGTTTAAACGGATTACTTAATTGATAGAAAAGCCCCCAAAGCGCAGGGAACTTCACTGCAAACGAGTCATAATTGTGACTGGAAGAGCGCAGAACCCAGCTGCCGAGACCGAATCCATCAATTACAGTAAATTGACTATCAGGATATAAGAGCAGTAACTGCTTGCTCAATGCTTCAGTAATACTTTTATGACCGTTCCCCGTGTACTCGGATGAAAGAAACAGAATCCTATTCACAGAAAAAACTCTCCTCTAGATATCTTTATGGAGCACATCCAAATTCAACCTATTCCCTCTAATCGTCATCTTTTTATTGGCGAGAATACTTAAAATTCTTGGACGATTATACCGTTGGATAATAATATATGGAAGATTGCAGAGTACAGCAAAACCAAAAATGAAAAGTGAAATGCCGGTATGATTCCATTTTGTAAAAAGAAGCGAACTGATGATGATGCACCAATGGACCAATTCGGCACGGCATGTCTCCAAAGCGAATCTGCATAAATACTCGGTGCTGTATTGTTTCATTTGTTTCTTTGAAAAAAGGAAGGACAGAAAATCACTGAGTTCCGGCAAACTATTCTTCCATCTTTTCACGCTAAACCAATGCTGATAGAAATATCCGTCTTTTTCCCAAGCTCTCACCTTAAATAACCAGCTGTCATGGTGAAAGATAGCAATTGGGAGTTTAATCGAAATAACCGTATTAATTATTGAGATGATCACGAAAACAAGTATATTATTGATCAATGCAAGTAATTTCATAAGGATCATCTCTCTTTTGTAAATCAGGTTACCTTTATATGTGGTCTGAAGTAGGACGTCTGACCAACCCCAGCATAGAAATGATGTGAATGTTATCTTGGTCGAGAGAAAATACAAAATCTAAATTAATAATAACGCTAAATCCTAGAGAAAAGCAGAGTGTGAAAAAAAAACGAAAGAAATAATTAAAAAATACGGCTTTTCAGATTTCGTGACAATCTCGATTTTCCCTCAGCTCACACCAATGAATTACCTTTTTCAATAACGGCTTACCTCATTGTTTGCCATATAGGTTAACTATTTTTTGCGCTGATTCAATGACTTTTATTTTCAGTCTTTCAGGTTGAACCACCTCTGCTTTTGAGCCGAGAGCGAGTACCTCTCGCAGTGCTTGGTCAAAGGTTTCAAACTGGATGTTAATGATCAGCCATTCTTCATTTGGTTCATGATCTTGTATTTCTAAGGTATATCCATTCTTTGAGAGTTCATGGAAACCATCTGGATGAGTGCGAAGCAGCACTGGATAACGGGGACGTGAGTTTTCAAATTCACGGCACCAGGTTGACCAGAATGAAGAAATAGAGAATTGCTCTGGAAAAGTGAATGGCGTATGGGTCACGTTAAGCTCTGTGATCCGAGATGTACGATAAACTCTCAGCGTATTGTCATGCTCTGCAATTAAATACCAAACGCTCGTTTTAGCGACAAGACCATAAGGGGCAACTTCTCGAAAAATTAGTTCTCCGTTTTCCTTTTGATAGTTGATTTGAATCTGCAAATTGCGCTCCAACGCTTGTTCAATGGTTGGCAATGCGGCAATGGATTTATGATTGCCAAACCAGACTCCGGAATCCAAATAGATGCGCCGTAGAAATTGATTGGTTTCACTTTTATAGGATTCAGGCAGATTCTGTATTATTTTTTTCACAGTCACAGGTTGTGTCGAGATGCCCAAATCTTTGAGAAGCTCCGCCGAACGATTAATTAGCAAACTCTTTAATTCAGGCAAACTCATACCTGAAATATCGATACGAAAATGTTCATCCAAAGCAAAGCCCCCATGAGAACCACGAATCGCATAGATAGGGACACCGGCAAAGTTTAATGCGTCAATATCTCGGTAAATGGTTCGCTCAGAGACTTCAAGCTTTTCCGCGAGACATTTTGCCGATATCACTTTTTTGCTTTGTAACGTGAAAAGAATAGATAATAATCGATCCGCACGCACGATGACCTTGCCCCTCCCTTTTTTTTCAGTATATCATCGATATATGACAAAGGATGTCAAGCTTAATCATTAATCTAAAGGAGTGGTTTAAATAAGAATGCATTGAAAGTCAGGTGTCTCGTAAAAATGGATCGTATCTTTTCCTCATTAAAAAAAAGGACATGGTGGATTTTATTCGGGTATACGATATCTTTGTTTGGAACCGGGCTGACCGATCCTTTTCTCATTCTTTATCTGCATCAGCTGAGAGCATTTTCACTTTCTCTGTCAGGATTGGTCATTGGGACGAGCGGTTTTGCCGGTGCGGTCGCCATACCGATTTCAGGACTCCTGATTGATCGGTTTGGTGAAAAACGCGCTTTTCTTTCTGCTTTAATCATGAGCGCATTGGGGCGGATAGCTTATGCTGGCGCGTCTCGCTTAGAATGGGCGTTTCTTGCAGCAGTACTATCAGGCGCTGGGGCAGCGGCGGCTTGGAATGCGCTATCGGTTGTTCTTGCCAATTTAGTTAAGAAAACACAGAGAGCCAGTATTTTTGGGGTCGCTTTTGCCTTGCAAAATATGGGGCTTGGTTTGGGCTCTGCGTTTAGTGGTCTTTTATTTCAAACACATCATCTAATCATTTTTCAAATGATGTTTTTTTGTGATGCTGCGACTTATGTCCTTTTTACTTTATTCGCTTATGGGCAAATAGAGGAAAATCATAAACAATTGCGCACACGATACAAATTTGATATGCGATATTTTTCTCTTCGTACGATGACTGGACATGATCAAGCGTTACTGTTGCTTTCATTTGGATACTTTGTCATTGGCACAGTAATGACCGGAATAACCAGTACGTTGTTTCCGCAATGGGTCACTGTTCAGGCGCGAGCATCGACGAACATTGTTGGTCAGGCATTTCTGGCCAACAGTATCGTCATCGTGTTGGGACAAGTTATTGTTTTGAAAATAATGAAGAATAAACGAAGGACCAGAGTCCTTGCCGCGTCCGTTTTCATTTTTGCCGCTGGATACTCGATGATTTTTATTTCCGGATTTGCCCATTCGAAAGCAGCGTCACTGGCTTTGATTAGCGCGCTATCCGTAACGGCAGTTGGCGAAACGCTGCTTTTTTCAACGGTTCCTGCGTTAGCGAATGAGCTTGCACCCATGCAGGCGAAGGGAAGATATAACAGCGTAATCAATACAGCATGGCAAATGGACGCGATCATTGGTCCGATGGTCACTGGGATTGGACTTGGCATGCATCAGGATGAAAGATTGCTTCTGCTTTCTATAATGTATTCAATCAGATACACATCATCTATTTGTGTATCTTCCATTTTAGTCAGTCCTGTCATCATTGGTATTCTGAATGGGTGAGGGACACCTTATCACATGGACCAACTCTCGAACCCTCTTAGGTGGATTGTGCACCCTCAGTAGTAAGCCCTACTGCATAGTGAATCAAATTGTTTACTGCGTTTTCATCACGATTCATCACAGTTCCGCATTCATAACAACGATACGTATGATGCTCGTGATAGATGGTGTCGCCTTGCAATGTCATTTTATCTGATCCTGTTTTAACATGACCGCAATGCGAACATCTTTGTGTGCTTGGGTAATAACGATCTGCCACAATGAAGCGATTACCTTTCCATTCACTTTTGTAGTGAATCATATCTCTAAATTTACGAAACATGGAACGGTGAATGTTCTTCGCTAGACGCTTATTCATCTTCATCCGATTGACATCCAAGTCTTCAATACAGATCGTGTGGAAATCCGCGCTTAATTGATGGACAAACTTCTTTAAAAGATCTTCTTGAATCTGAGCAATTCTTTGGTACGATCGTTTAAGTTTGGTTCTCACTTTACGATAGTTAGTACTTCTGAACTGATTCGGATTCGAAACTCTTTTTCGAGCGAGAAGTCTTTGATAATGCGTTATACGTTCATATAATTTAATTAAATGATCAGGTAAAGTACTGATCGTTTTGCCATCGTTATAGTTAAAGTGTCCTATATTTACGTCAACGCCTGCAACATCTTTACCTTCACTTAACTCATTGTCGTTCGTGTCGATACTGAGACATGCGTATAACCCATCTGGTTCTTTGACAACTGTAGCCTTCTTTATTTGTCCTTCGAATCGTGGTGATTCTGCCATCTTAATACCATACCAGGTGACATTCCTGTCTCTAGGCTTATCAAGTATTAATTTGCCGTTCTTAATCTTCGCTCGATCCGTAGTAAATGATTTCTTGCTTAACTTCTTTGACTTGAATTTCGGCCGATCATGGTGAGGCATTTGTGGATTAAAAAAGTTCTTCCAAGCCTTGCTTAATGATGCTACGGATTGTTGCAAGACTCTGGCGGATAATCCAAACTGCCAATCTTCTTTGTGTGCGACTAATTCATTTCGCACAGCGTACTCATTAGGCTTTTTATTATTTTCTTTGTCAAATAAATGTAATTCATACAGAGTGTTCCATGTTTCAAGAGCCAAGTTCCAACAATATCTATGGTAGTTGAACAACTTGTCAATGTGACGCTTCATTGTTGTGTTAGGGTATATTTTGATTTTATGTGTTTTGATCACCTTCCTTCAGCTCCATTAGTGAAGATTTTTATCATTTTCTATTTTCTTCTTGTACTTGCGTCGTCCATATATCCGATAAAAGGGTATAGGCACTTCCTTTATAAGGTGTATGCAATGTACCACATTAGTTAATATTTGCCGATGATTTAGTCAACTGTTTGTTTCTCATATTTATTTTTATTCTAATGGCTCTTGCTCCACTTTTTATTGGATTGGAGAAATTCTTAAAAAATGAATAAAGAGGATTCGGTTTTGATCATTCATCATGAGATAAATGTTCTTAGATCTCTTTACCGTCATACGGATTTCCACTGACAATAAAATCCTTTATTACAGAAAGTGCATGATCCAAATCATGAATACTGTAATTGTTTTGGACGGGATGTCTGTTCCCAGGAACATAATGATGGTGATGCGGATTTGTTTTCAGTCCACCATGATCATGTTCATTTTCCCATGAACTTATATTTCCAGCGGGTCTGGTACTGACTTCCCAACAATACCTGTATTGGCGCAATTCATCATGGGAATCATACCATTCTCTTACCCTTAATTGCGTATTTCCGTAAAAACAAGGATTGAAATACAAAGTGATTTTTACTCGGACAGAATCCGGATCGGTGTTATCGATATCTTGCAATAGTGGAGGCTGACGAAATAGATTGGAATAGTTCTTAAAGAGAATACTGTATTTACTAGAATCAGGCATCTTACTTTGACCTTTTTATATGTTTCAACAGTTCTTTCTTTTCTTCGATTAGTTCATGCCAATCGTACACATCGACGGCTTCGTTAAGACTGTCAATTTCATCGTTAGAAAGATCACCATAAAGGTTCTCAAACGTATCTCCATAGTCCAATTCAAAAATATTGATCTCATCTTGAACAGCTTTATATTTCTCACGGGTACCCTGTCTTCTTTTCTTATCCTCCTGAACCATCCATTGCAATTCAAACGCGGTTCCCGGATCTTTCCACAAGTCGATCGTTGATTTGGCAACTTTTCTTACATTATTGCTTTTTTTATATTCCATTCCTTTTTTAATGTAGTTATAAATAGACTGTCTGCTGCAATTCAGTTCAGAAGCCGCATCTTCGACAGACAATAACTCGGAATCTTGATAGTCGAAGTCAATATAGCCTTCAACCGTTGTTTGGAGAAATAGTTTCTGAAAAGCTAATTTCACCTCTGAAAAATTTCTGCAACTATTAAGTATATCTAGTGCTGTAATCAGTTCTTTTTTAATTTGAATGCTACTCATGGCTTTGTATACGGGCTCTCTCACTCCAACAAAGCGAACGGAATCCGGAAAAATATTAGGAATAGTTGTTGCAAATAAATTGATGATCGAAACGATTTCTTTTTCAATTAATTCTGCATCACTGCGATCAAATGCGATGCTGATGGACTCCTTCGATTTTTCGTAGACAGCAGTTGACATATTCATGCCTCCCTTTACCTCCATTATGATCCGTATTTGAAAATAATTCAATAAAGTCTATTTACACTTTAACCATTTTGTAAATAGACTATTCACTATTTATATAATGATGCATTAGCTGATCGTTAAATACAGAACGGGTGAGGCTGCTCATCAAGTGTACATTGGATACAGACTTGCTGGTGCTGGAGGAAGGCGTATCCGCTTTTCAGTATGCAGATGGATCGGATACAGTTCACTTTGCGAATACGCTGTATTTATCCGTTGTCACAAAATCACAATCCGGCGGCAACGGATTCTCGTTAAGAAGCAATGCAAACTTATTCAGCAATTGAGAAAGAATCATGCGTTCATTCTCATCAAGGTTAAACTTAAAACCATACTGAAATACCTCAGATTTTAGCTCTTTGGTCCAAACGACTGACCCCAAAAGTGTCAAACTTTTTCCTGAAATGGTTGTTTCAATCTTTAAGATCAGAGCTGAATCAATGCTAAAACGTAAGTCAGAGAGAAAGCACAAGCCGCCTAAACCAATATTTTCAATAAGGATGCGCGTGTTGCCCAATTTAACGCGTTGCCCATGAAATTGATCAAGGGTTATCGTGGCACTTAGAGAATAATCAAGATCCACTCTGATATATTTTCTTCGGTTTTCGTTGGCCTTACTATTTCTCGAGACTGGTACAACAGGAGCTTCCACTTCTTCCTTTCGTAATAGCTCCGTGAACGTATCAGCTGGAACAGGTTTGGAGAAAAGGTAGCCTTGTATGACATTGCAGTGAAAATCCTGTAACAGCTGCAGCTGTTCTTGAGTTTCCACTCCTTCAGCTACCACCTTCATTTTTAAATGATGCGCGAGTTCAATGATTGATTTGATAATGTACTTAGAACTTTCATCGTCGATGTCACCTAACGCGTCAATAAATGACTTATCAATTTTTAACGTATTGATTCGGCCTTTGAACCGCTTGAGGTAGGAAAGTGATGAATAGCCGGTTCCGAAGTCATCCAGATTGATTCCAATCCCATTCTGCCTGAGACTATCGAGAATCGTAAAAACAGTTTTCTCATTCTCAAGGAGAGCTGTTTCAACGATTTCGACCTCTAAGTATTTCGGGTCCAAATGAGTCTGTCCAAGTACGTCCAAGAGATTAGCAGTCAGATCATGATCCAAAAAACGGGTTGCGGACAGATTGATCGAGATCGGAATCAAAGGCAATTTTTCATCTTGCCAGGCCTTGTTTTGGAGACAAGCAGTCTTTTCAATCCATCGATCGATTTTACGCATCATACCAAACTTTTCCGCTAAAGGAATAAATTCTGTTGGCGATACTAATCCCCATTCCGGATGATTCCATCGAATCAATGCTTCAGCACCTATAATATGCAGGGTGGCGATGTCTACTTTAGGTTGATAATATAATTCAAATTGATTCAATTCCAGCGAATTTTGTAAATCCGATGCTAAATTAAACCGTTTGTAACCGATGATATCCATCGTATGTGTGTAAATCTGATATTTATTGTGTTTGTTTTCTTTCGTTCGATGAAGCGCAGAATCAGCATGTTTTATCAAGGTCGTTGCATCTTCACCATCGTCCGGAAAGATACTGATACCGATACTGAACGAAATCGGCAATCGGTAATTTTTAACGATGAAGGGAGCCCTAAACGCATTGAGGATTTTCTCAGCATGTTTGGTGACCGTGTGATGAAAAACATTTGGGCAGAGAACAAGAAATTCGTCTGCGCCGATTCGAGCAACAAACTGATGATGATCAAGAATTTTTTTTAGCTTATTAGCGAACTGTTTCAGTAATTCATCGCCGGTTGGATGTCCCAATGTATCATTAATGTATTTAAATTGATCCAAATCCACATACATCACGGCTAATTTTTGATTCAAAGTTTTACTGACGACAATCTGCTGGTCTAATTTTTCACGGAAAAATCTGCTGTTTGGAAGTCCGGTTAATTCATCATGATCAGCAAGAAATTTTGATAGTAAATGTGCTTTTTTATATTTCGTGACATCTTGAACGGAACCCACAATGGTTGCTTGATTTTGATACATGATTTTTTTTACATGACATTCATAAT
This sequence comes from Sporolactobacillus caesalpiniae, assembly GCF_040513385.1. Lineage (NCBI taxonomy): Bacteria > Bacillati > Bacillota > Bacilli > Caryophanales > Sporolactobacillaceae > Sporolactobacillus > Sporolactobacillus caesalpiniae. The sequence goes on along the minus strand of NZ_JBEVCB010000004.1, from coordinate 216,031 downwards.
AATGCGTGCCGTCCTCTTTAATTGTTCGAAAGGATACATCTTCCCCAACTTCGCCAACCGTTAATTTTTCTATGATCAATTGTATGGCTGATTGATCATCAGGATGCAGGTGATTTAGGAGACATGTACGTTTCATAAGATCGGGTCCAACAGAGGCATAAAAGTTAGGGTTTCCATAGATCAACTTATTGCCTTGATAAATAAAAATGCCAAACGATGCTTCATCGGCTAAGCTTTTGAACTTCAGTTCAGATTCGACTAAGGATTTTTTTAATAGGTTTTTATTTGTTAGATCTTGGACAAGCCCAAATGCGCCAATAATCTGTTCTTGTGATCGTGCCGGCATGAGGGTTAATTGACATTCGATTTTAGTCCCGTTTTTGTGTATAAGGACAGTATTAATGTACTGGTTTTCACCAATCAGAACCTTCTTAAACGCTTCTTTATAATGTATAACTTCCTTGTCCGGCATGAATTTATCAAATTTATTTAAAATGATCTCATCATTTGTGTAGTCAAGACATTCCGAAAAACGTTTGTTTGGTAAAGCAATCACCCCATTAATATCCATATAAAACCCTATGTCCGGATTGCTATTAAATAAGGATCGGAAAAATAGATCAGGATATTCAATCGCGTGGTCTATTGAGAGATCTGCATTGTTATTACGTCTGTTATCAAACATTATTTATGCCTCCGTGGTTCAAACTGGGACAAACAATCCAGGTGCTCAAAGGTATCTTTGTGATATAAATAATAGTACATTTGTATGACTTTGACTATATGATTTTAAGCATATGTGTGCCTAACTGGTGCACTAGTTGCTGTTTTAACATCTGTATAGATTTAGCATTTTCAGTGCGGATTCATCAACTTTAACAATTAGAAAAATTGAAACAAAATTCAAAGAGATCACTGCGCAACTTAGCATCACTTCGTTATTGTGTTTGATGATTTTCAAAAAGTGTTCCTGAAAAATCACAAACTATTTAAAATACAGTTGATTCAGTAAACGCTCATTGTGCTAAGATAGAATTGGATGTACATAGTCAAATTCATTATGAGGGTGGAGATAGATAGATGAGAAAATATGCGATTATTGGTCTTGGACACGTTGGTGCGGCGGTTGCATTCCAGCTTGTATCCAAGGGGATTGCCGATGAACTGATTTTAATCGACACGAACGAAGGACTTGCACGCGCAGAACAGCTTGATTTACAGGACATGCAAGGACGGATTGAAACCCGAACAATCATTAAAATCAATGATTACAGCGAGCTTGCCGATACGGACATCTTGTTCATTACTGCCGGCAATATTCTTGCGTATGCGGAAAAGGATGCAGCCGGTAACCGTTGGGCTGAATTCAAATACACGAAAAATATTGTGCAAGATATTGCGCCTAAGGTTAAAGCGTCCGGTTTCCACGGCGTTGCTATCGATACGATGAACCCATGTGATGCGATTACGCAGTATTTCCAGGAAAATACCGGACTCAGCCGGCAGCAAGTTTTTGCTACGGGCACATTCCTTGACACGGCTCGGATGCAGAAAGTGGTTTCGGATCAATTTGAATGTGATCCGAAAAATGTTTCTGGTTATGTTTATGGTGAACACGGAGAATCTCAATTCAGCGCATGGTCAACCGTTCGCGTGAACGGGCTAGACATCACTGAGCTCGCGAAAGAGCGAAACCTGAATCTGGATGATCTTGAAGAAGCAGCTCGCCGCGGCGGCTGGGAAGTATATTCCGGCAAGGGTTATACAAGTTGGGCGATTTCTACTTGTGCTGTCAAGCTCAGTCAGGCAGTTCTTTCGGATGCCAAGGCGGCATACATTTGCTCCTGCTATAACGAAAAGTACGGCACCTATGTGGGTCAGCCGGCAATCATCGGTAGGGACGGAGTAGAAGAAGTCATCACTCTGCCGTTAACTGCTGAAGAGGAAGCAAAATTCAAACACTCTGCGGATACAATTAAGGAAAAATTCCAAGCGTTTGATAAACAACCTAACTAATTAATGATGCAAAACTAGGCTATTTGTAATAGGCTCGGTGGTTGAAATCCGATATTTACTTGGACTTCGGCCACCGATTTTCTATGAAATTCAAAAATAAGGAGTCCAATTAATGACAACCGAAAAAGAAAAAATGATTAATGGAGAGCTGTATGACGCGTCGGATTCGATATTAATAAGCGATCGCTTGAATGCGCGGAGGCTGACAGGATTATATAATGAAACGCTCGAAACAGAGCGAGATAAGAGAAGGGGATTATTAAAACAGCTCTTCGGGTCAACCGGAGATAAGTTATACATTGAGCCAACGTTTCATTGCGATTATGGCTACAACATCCACGTAGGCGACCATTTTTATGCGAATTTTGATTGTGTCTTTTTAGATATTTGCGAGATTCGCATTGGAGATAACTGCATGTGTGCTCCGGGTGTTCATATTTATACTGCGGCGCACCCGCTTAATGCGAAACTGCGTACATCGGGTGTGGAATTTGGGAAGCCGGTAACAATTGGCGACAATGTTTGGATCGGCGGGCGGGCCGTGATTAATCCTGGGGTTACGATCGGCAATAATGTCGTCATCGGATCAGGTTCAGTCGTCACCAAGGATGTGCCGGACAATGTGTGTGTCGCCGGAAATCCGGCAAGAGTTTTGAAGAGAATAGAGGAGTAAAAGGACTGCTTCATTCATGGAGTTTTGACAAAATTGATCAACGCGTAAAACGCTCGATAAAAGTACCAAGGCGCTCGATAAACCATTGGAAACGCTCGATAAAAGTATCAAAGCGCTCGATAAACCATTGGAAACGCTCGATAAAAGTGTCAAAACGCTCGATAAACCATTGGAAACGCTCGATAAAAGTGTCAAAACGCTCGATAAATCTGCAGAAAACATCGTCACACGATATACCTTTTTTTAATGAAATCAAAATTAGTGCACCAGAACTCGCTCAAAGTCAAAGTTGAACGAGTTCTTTTTTTTGCTTTATTTTTTTGAAAGCTGAATGAGGGGAAGGCGTCGTTTAATCACGTCCAGTCCTTAGTAAAGCTTTTTTAGTGTGACGATAATCACAAAAAAGTCTTGTTTTTTGGTACATTATGGCTTAAAATCATAATAGATAATGATAATCATTATCACTTGAATTGTGGAGAGGTGATTTCTTTGGTCAAGCACAGAGTTAGGAGTGATCGAATCGGCTATTTTTACTATCCGATTATATTGTTCCTACTCTTTTTGATTGCCATTTCAGCAGTATATTCCGTATCAATCGGACAAGTACATATTCCATTCGGGCAATCGATGAATATCTTACTGCACGTGCTTACAAATGGCAGTTTGGGTTCTCCGGATGCGGTCGGAAACGAATCCTATTTCAACATCATCTATCAGATCCGAATGCCGCGCGTGATTTTTGCTTTGCTGATCGGTATGGGCCTTTCTCTATGCGGGACCGTAATGCAGGCTGTTGTGCAGAATCCGCTTGCGGATCCATACATTATCGGTATCTCTTCCGGAGCTTCACTTGGAGCGACCATCGCGATTCTGGTTGGGTTTGGATCCAGCGCGTTTTTCGCTAACTTCGGGGTCGCTTTTGGTGCATTTGTTGGCGCGGTTATCACATCTGCCGCTGTGCTTTTACTCTCGAGCATTGGCGGAAAGGCGACCTCGGTGAAGCTTGTACTCTCGGGAGTTGTCGTTGGCGCTTTTTGCAGCTCGCTCTCAAGTCTGGTCATCTACTTTGCCAACAACGCGGAGGGTGTTCAGCAGGTCGCCTTCTGGTCAATGGGAAGTCTTGCTCCGTCAAGCTGGGACAAGGTGCCGATTTTAACAATCGTCGTGCTGCTTGGGTGTGGCATTTTTCTCTTCCAACATCGCGTTCTGAACACGATGCTGCTCGGTGATGAATCAGCGGTGACGCTTGGGATTAATCTAAGCGCATTTCGTAAGCTTTACATGGTGCTCGCAGCGTTGATCACGGGAACAATGGTCGCTTATTCCGGAACAATTGGCTTTGTCGGACTCATTGTTCCGCACATTTGCCGCGGGCTCTTCGGCGCGGACCATAAACGTTTGATGCCGGCGACGCTGCTCTTAGGCGGTCTCTTTCTCATCTGGGCAGACATCTTGTCCCGGACGCTGGTTCCCAATGTTGACCTTCCGATCGGGATCATCACCTCGGTGATCGGTTCACCACTCTTCATCTATATGATTGTGAAAAAAGGCTATAACTTTGGAGGCTGAGGAATGGAACTTGCCGCAAAAGAACTGCATGTACGAATGGGAAAAAAGGAAATCATCAAAAATGCTTCTGTCTTTGTGAAGAACAAGCAGTTTGTCGGGCTGATCGGGCCGAACGGCTGTGGGAAATCGACACTGCTTAAAAGCATCTATAAAAGTCTGACACCTCAAAGCGGAAGCGTTTTTTTAGGCGATCTTAATGTCTTAAAGAGCTCGGAGAAAAAGGTGTCGCAGCATCTGGGTGTTGTCGGACAGTTTAATGAAATGAGCTTTGATTTAACTGTTGAACAAATGGTGCTACTTGGGCGTACACCGCACAAGAAATTGCTGGAATCGGATCAAGCGGATGATTATGAGATTGTCGAAGAAGCATTGAGACGGACGCGATTGCAAGACTATCGAACGCGCAGCTACCTGTCGCTGTCCGGCGGTGAGAAGCAACGGGTTATTCTTGCGCGCACCATTGTCCAGCAGCCGCAGTTGATGATTCTTGATGAACCAACGAATCATCTGGACATTCGCTATCAGTTTGAAATTCTATCCTGCGTGAAGCAGCTCGGAATCAGCGTACTAGCAGCGCTTCATGATTTAGAGTTGGCGGTGATGTACTGCGATTACCTGTACGCGGTTAAAGACGGGAAAATATATGCGCACGGGAAGCCGGAAGAAGTACTGACGCCTGAAACTGTTGAAGCACTCTATCAAATCAAATGCCAGACTTATATAAATCCAGTAACTAAACGATTAGGCTTTGCCTACGGAATTTGAGGAGGATCATCATGAAAATGAAAAAATTACTTGCCTGCGGCTTGACAGCGCTCTTGCTGCTTGCCGGCTGTGGGAATTCAGCAACAAATGACGGATCGGACAAGGCTGCAAAGAGCAGCAAATCGCACTATCCGCTGACTATTCATAACTATACGAAGGCAGAAGGCGGAAAAGATTGGAAGAAGAAGGATCAAGTAGTGAAGAAGGAACCGAAGCGTGTGATGGCGACCACACGAACCGTGGCAGAACTGCTTCTTCATCTTGGCTTGAAAGACAGGATTGTCGGGGTTGGCGGCAACTTTGGCGCTGCGGATACATCGGTTGAGAAACAGTATAATTCATTGAAGAAACTTGGCAGTTCCTATGTTGGTAAAGAAGTGGCGATCGGAACCAATCCGGACATTATTGTCAGCCGCGGCGATTTGTTTGACAATGCAGACTGGGGTGTTGGAACAGTCGATTCGCTGAACTCTATGGGCGTCGGTACGTATGCACTTAAGTCCTCGATCCGCGGGGGTACGTATAATGACATTTACGAAGATATTGATAATCTCGGGAAAATTTTTAATGTCCAAGATAAAGCCAAGGCATTTTCCAATAAACTGAAGGCTCATCAGAAAAAGATTAATGCACAATTATCCAAAATAAAAAAGCCGCAAACTTTTGCCTATCTGCATATGTCTGATCCAAAAGAGGTTTACGTCTATTCTGCCTATGGTGAGACATTCTTCAATAACGCATTCAAGATGGTCAAACTGAGTAATGTCTTCCAAAATGTAAATGGCAATGTCAGCGTTGAAACGCTGGTGAAAACCGACCCGGATGTGCTGATTGTTCTGGATTGGGGAGCGGACGGAAGCAAGATGAAAAAGGCTCTTTACTCAAACCCGAAGTTGTCCAGTATGAAGGCGATCAAAAATAAAAAAATATATAGCATGGACTACAATTATCTGTTCAGCTACAGCTACAACACGCTTGATGGTTTGGATACACTCGCGAAAGAAATGTACCCTGATTTGTATAAATAAGTGAATCAGGGCACGGGTGATTGAGGCAGGCGTTCAAGAGATTTTTCAGTAAAGGAGTGTACTAATGAGCGATTTATATGATGTGACCATCATCGGCGGAGGGCCTGCCGGCCTCTACACAGCTTTCTACAGTGGTATGCGTGCTTTGAAGACGAAAATCATCGAAGCGAAAAATGATTTAGGCGGCGTCATTACTCATTTTTATCCGGAAAAAACGATCTACGATGTTGGCGGTGTAGTCACCATTACAGGTGAGGCGTTAGTTGAGCAGTTAACTCGTCAAGCGGAAACATTCCAGCCGAAGATTGTAACCAATCAGGTCATCGACCGCATGGAGAAACGAGAGGACGGCTCGTTTAACCTGATCAGCACGAATGGTGATGTGCATCATACACGCAAAATCATCCTAGCAGTTGGGTGCGGAACCTTTGAGGTCAATAAGCTGCAGCTTGAAGGGGCTGAGCGATTTGAAGGTAGAGGCCTCTTTTATGCCGTGCGCCACTTGCAACAGTTTTCCGGTAAGGATGTGGTCATCTCCGGCGGCGGTGACGGAGCACTCGACTGGGCGGCGGAACTTGCGCCGATTTGTAGGAAAGTAACCGTTGTCTACAGGGGTGAGCAATTTACTCGTGCGCTCGAGCATCAGGTTGAACGGCTGAAGAGCCATTCAGTTGATGTATTGCTTGATTCCGAGATTGTCGCGCTGTCAGGTTCAGAGAAGCTGGAATCTGTTATAGTGCGCTCTGCGAATAAAGCAGAGAAGATCCGGGCTGACGCGCTTATTGTGAATCATGGCTTCCAATATGGACTTGGAGGAATTGAGCGATGGGGACTGTCTCTGGAGAATAACGGTATTGTCGTTGATTCACGAATGGAGTCCACAATTAAAGGCATTTTCGCGATCGGTAATGCCGCATCATACGCGCAAAAGGTTTACTTAATCGCCGCCGGCTTTGTTGAAGGACCGATTGCCGTGAACAGTATCAAACATGACTTGGATCCCGAGGCACCGTCTCAGGCGATGGTCAGCACCCATCATGAACGATGGCATAAGCAACTAGACTAAATGCAAGAGCTGTCTGATCAGTCATTTTGACTTTGAGGCAGCTCTTTTTTTACGCTATGGAATTCCCGTAGGCTTGTGCTCATTTGCAGTAGTTAAGATAGTCTTTGAACAAATAGATGTTCATTTTTCGTATGCCCCATAATGAGATTGCCGCTATAATTTAACTAATGATAACACCAGTAACTTTTTTAAATCGAAACGAGGTGCTTGGCGGTGATTAGCGATGAGTCGAAGAAAAGAAAATACTATCAAGCTCTGGTTAATCGAGATTCAACCTTTGATGGCATTTTTTTTGCCGCCATTAAAACAACCGGGGTATTCTGTCATGCAACTTGCCCCGCAAGAAAGCCGAACTATGAAAATTGCTTGTTTTATGAGACGGCAGAGGAAGCACTTTTAGCAGGTTTCCGCCCATGTAAGCGATGCAATCCCTTATCATTTCCTCAGGGACAATCACCGCTCGTTCAAAAAATGGTTGCGCTCGTTGAAGAAAATCCTGAAAAGAGATGGAAGGATTCTGATTTTAACGAACTGGGCATCCATGCTGCAACAGCTCGAAGACAGTTCAAGAAGAACTACAACATGACCTTTGTACAATATGCCAGAGCAAGAAGAATGGGGATCGCGATGAAATCAATACGCACGGGAGAAAAAATCATTAATACACAAATTGATTTGGGCTATACGTCTTCAAGCGGATTTCATGATGCTTTTTCTAAAATTATGGGCAGAACACCGAATATGTCTAAAAAGATAATAACGCTCTATGCAAGTTGGATTGATACGCCTTTAGGTCCCATGGTGAGTATTGTTGACGAAAATTTTCTCTATTTACTCGAATTTGCCGATAGACGGGGATTGGAGAGAGAAATTGAACGTTTAAGAAATCGACTAAATGCCTCTATAATACCAGGGATGACTGATCGATCAAATCAAATTGAAAGTGAGCTCAATCACTATTTTGATAAAGGTTTAACCGTATTTAAAACACCAATTATGCTTCTGGGTTCCGATTTTCAGAAAAGTGTTTGGAAACAATTAATGACTATTAGGACGGGTGAGACCGCAACGTACAAAGATATAGCTGGATTAATCGGCAATCCGAAGGCAGTTCGCGCAATTGGAAATGCGAATGGTGCCAATCAACTCGCCATCATTGTTCCATGTCATCGAGTGATTCAGTCGGATGGTACTCTTGGCGGATACGGCGGTGGAGTTGAAAGGAAGAAGTGGCTGCTGACTCATGAAAAGACCGCAGCACAATGCTTGCTTAAATAGGTCAGGCGCGTATTCAAAAGGTAATCATACTTATTTATTGTCGCATCTCACTTCCTTTGTTAAACTTAATTTGTTGGTAAAAAAATTGGAGGTTCTCCCTTTGACAGCATACATGAGATTAAGAATCACTTCTTTCATTCGCTAATTAAATACGTTTGAGAGCTCTGACTGTGCTCAGAGTAGTGGGATTGGTCTGTCTGTTTTCAGGGAACCTTATCATAAAGGTGATGAAAAAGAGGGGAGAGTGCTCCCCTCTTTTTTGATGCCTGAATCAGGCGATTCGCGCGTAAACAGTGCATGGCTGTAGTAAAAATTAGAAGAGAAATGAGTGATTTACCGTGAATACAATAAATTCTCCTCTAAAGGAGCATTGGTTAAAGAATATTATCCTCTTTTTGAGCAGTCAGACGATATCGCTCTTTGGATCGTCATTGGTTCAATACGCGATGATGTGGTATGTCACGCTGCGAACGGGATCCGGGTTGATGATGACGGTATACATCATTTGCGGGTTTATTCCGACTTTTCTGTTGTCTCCCGTCGCGGGGGTTTGGGCAGATCGATTTAACAGAAAGAACATCATTATGTTGTCAGATGGGTTAGTCGCCACGGCAACACTCATTCTAGCCATTTTCTTTTTAGCCGGATTTGACTCGATTTGGCTGCTCTTTCTTATGGCGGCGATTCGCGCCTTTGGAACGGGGATCCAGACACCGGCAGTCGGCGCAATTCTGCCGCAAATTGTGCCCAAGGATAAATTGACGAAGGTGAACGGTACGAACGGCAGCATCCAGGCGGTGATCATGTTCGTCTCGCCAATTGTCAGTGCCGCTCTGCTGACCATGGCGTCTATCGAAATCATCTTTTTTATCGATGTCGTTACTGCTGCCCTTGCAATCACAACAATGCTCACCTTTGTCAAAGTATCTGTACATGAAAAAGCATTGAAGAAGCAGACGACGAGCTACTTCAACGACTTTAGGGAAGGATTGCGCTATGTTAATAACCACGGATTTCTGAAGGTCTTCTTCCTGTACTTTGCTGTCTTCTTTGTCTTGATGGCACCGGCAGCCTTCCTGACTCCGCTGCAGGTCACACGTACATTCGGCAGTGATGTTTGGCGCTTGACAGCGGTTGAGATCGCGTTTTCCGTCGGCATGATGGCCGGGGGCGGGATCATTGCATCCTGGGGCGGATTTCAAAATAGAATGAAGACAATGACCTTTTCAGCCCTGCTGATGGGATTCTGTACGTTCGCACTGGGAGCGTTCGTTTACAACTTCTGGATCTATCTCACCTTTATGGCCCTGTTCGGTGTGGCCATGCCAATCTTAAATACACCGACGACCGTACTGCTGCAGGAGAAAGTCGAAGAGGATTATTTGGGCCGTGTTTTCGGGGTGATGGGGATGATTTCAACATCGATGATGCCATTGGGGATGCTGGTCTTTGGGCCGATTGCGGATCTCATCCGAATCGAATGGCTGCTCCTTGGAACTGGTGCGGTCATGTTTGTTCTGGCCCTGTTCATGGGAAGAAACAAAGTATTGCTCGAAGCGGGCAAACCGGTTACACAAAATTAAAAATAATTTCTAAACAAAAATGAATGAAGCGCTTGAACGGACCCCCTGAAGTTGAATTAATCAACTTCAGGGGGCTTTTCTTTTGCAGGTTAAGAAAGTTTATCGTTTTGCCTTGTCGGTATGACGATAAGGTCATAAGGTTCGGTTGGGCTGGGCGATCAGGTAAGCGTCCGATCTGAGAAATAAACGGAAAAATTCCGCCTAATTCGAAAATAAACAAGAAAATAGCTTAAATAGACGGAGAAATTCCGCTTATCGAATCGAAAAACGTGAAAATGGAGGATTTTTCTGTGAATAAGCGAAAAAATTACCCTTATTTACCTGTGAAACAAGCGTCATGATGCAAATAACCGGAAAATCTCCGCTTATTTTATTCTGGCCGCGATACTGAATTAAGAAAACTTGGCTCGGCCAAGCCTCTGGCGAAGGCGAAGACTTAGTTGCGACGGCCATGGACGGCCTAGTGTCCGGTGAGCCGCAGGACGCGGCGTTTTTTCGGACCGCTTACACTCGTTTCCTTTAAATGTTTTCTTATACTTTCCTACCAGTGTGAACTAGAAATGTATGTTCACGCACAAGGTTGATGATTCAAAACGGTATTTGGAACAAAGGGGCTTTCGTATGTAAGGAACTTTCGCTAAGTACGCATATGACTTGTATGCAACGCGAAAGTCACCGCATCCTGCGGAAGTAAGGATCGAGCCGCCCGGTTTTTCTTACAGAGAAACCTCATCAGTTGGATCAAATAAAATAATTTTTTTCAGCAGATGAAAAAAATCAAAAAAATTATTTAATGGGGTTGTTAACGAACGAAAACAGAGGTATATTGTGTTAGGGAATTAAAGTTAACTAAAGGAAACAATAATTCGTCAATGAAAGGAGATTGGTAATGAGAAAATGGGAATGTGACGATTAATTGATCTTTCACAGCAGACAGTTAGATTTGGAAGAACGTCATTATGGATCACTTCTCAATCGAAGAAGAAATTATGGTCATGATAATAATCGATATCACTTGGTTTTTGCTGTGACCATGATTTCTTGTTGCAAGGACGGCACGAAGTGAATCAATTGATTCTGAATTTCAATGTCGGTGCCGGGGAAGATCGGATTGATCCATCAAGTTTTCAGATTGGAAAAAATAGTTGAATCGAGAGGTGTGGAAGTATGTCTGATTTGGAAGATGTTAAACAACCCCAGCGTCGTAAATTACTTGAGTATGCAAACGGACCAAGTCTCGAAGAAATTAACAGTACGGTTCAAGTACCAAAAGACGGAACCTTTTGGCGAAATTTAGCCGCTTTTTCAGGCCCGGGAGCGCTTGTTGCAGTCGGTTATATGGATCCTGGAAACTGGGTGACTTCGATTGGCGGCGGTGCGCAATATGGCTATCTATTAATTTCCGTCATCCTTATTTCAAGTTTGATCGCGATGCTGCTTCAGTACATGTCTGCAAAACTGGGCATTGTAGCGCAAATGGATTTAGCTCAGGCAACACGTGCTCATTCAGGAAAAGTCTTAGGAGTCGTACTTTGGATTACAACTGAGGCGGCCATATGTGCAACCGATATTGCTGAAGTAATCGGTGGTGCCATCGCGCTTCAATTATTGTTCCACATCCCGCTTGTGGTCGGTGTTTCGTTGACCGTTCTTGATGTTCTGCTGCTGCTCTTGTTGACTAAGTTGGGCTTTAGAAAAATTGAAGCCATTGTTATCACTTTAATTGCAGTCATTTTGCTCGTTTTCCTCTATGAAGTAGCTATTTCTAACCCTAATATTGCGGCTATGTTTTCCGGATTTGTTCCGAAACCTGAAATTTTGCATACCGGACAATTAACGATGGCTCTCGGCATTGTCGGCGCGACGGTCATGCCGCACAATCTTTATCTGCATTCATCCATTGCACAATCGCGCAAGATTGATCATAGCAATGAAAAAGAAGTTGCCACAGCGGTCAAGTTCGCAACTTGGGATTCTAATATTCAACTGTCCGGTGCGTTTATTATCAATTGTTTGCTGCTTATATTAGGTGCCGCCCTGTTCTTCGGACATGGTGAAGGTCTTGGCACGTTTACTTCTCTTTTTAACGCATTGCAGGACAATAAGCTGGCCGGTGCGGTAGCCAGTCCTATTTTAAGCATACTATTTGCCGTCGCACTTCTTGCTTCCGGGCAGAACTCGACGATTACAGGTACACTGACCGGGCAGATTGTCATGGAAGGATTTATTCACATGACAATGCCTTTGTGGGCGCGTCGTTTGATCACACGTCTGATCTCCGTTATTCCTGTTTTAGCATGCACGATTATTTATCATGGTGAAGAAAGCGCAATGGATAACTTGCTCGTGAATTCGCAGGTATTCTTGTCAATTGCCTTGCCGATATCCATGATTCCACTGACCCTTTTTACCAGTTCCAAGAAAATCATGGGCGAACGTTTTGTAAATAAACTGTGGGTAACGATTGTCGCTTGGTTATGTACCATTGTGCTCACATATCTTAACTTGCAAATTGTTTGGCAATTCATTACATCCTTGTGATGACTGAATGGAGGAATAATTGATGAAGGAAGATTTTTCTCATATATTAGTGGGCGTTGATGATTCGGCAGATGCACAGTTAGCATTCAGATATGCGTTGAATCGTGCAAAGAGAGATAAACTGAAGCTGACCATTGTATCCATATTAGAAAAAGGGGATATGAATGTCTATCAAGCGCTGAATAAGGATTTTATTCACGGCAAGCGTGAGGATCTGGAAGCGCATGTTCAGGTTTATAAAAAGGTTGCATTGGATTTTGGCGTAGAGAAGGTTGATGCTATTGTAGCCGAAGGCGTGCCAGGTGAACTAATCGTAAAAGATATCATTCCTCACACAGACGCCGATTTATTAGTTGTCGGTTCTGAAGACAAAAAAGGTATTGCCAAACATTTTGGCAGCCAGGCAGCATATATGGCAAAATATTCCCCTATTTCAGTCCTTGTGGTTCGCTGATGTTCGGGTAAAGTGAGTATCGAGCTGTTTATGTAATAGAGCAGGATTATTATAGATTATGATTAAGATTCAGGAAGATTTTATTCCTGGATTTTTTCTGTTCTCAATCTTATATAAAATATTTACTGTAGATGGTGTAAGGCGTACTATTAAAGATAAAATGCGTAGAAAAAGAATCTGAACAGGTTCTTTTATGGGCTTGGGCGAGAAGGCAGGACATTTAAAGAAAAATGGATACCACGACAGAATGTGGAATACAGATGTGAGATGAAGAAATCGTGACAGACAAAAAAATCATCGTGCAATTTACGATGCTGACATTTTGCATAGCCTATATTGCGTCAGGTGCTTTGATTGCTCTTGGGCAATTCGGATTTTCGGTTCACGCTACAATTCAAGAATCGTTACAGCACCCTGTAATGAGCATTCCTTTTGCAATCTATATTTTGTCGCCCGCTATTGCTTCATGTATCGTTCTGAAGAAAAATAACAAAATAGCAGGTTTTAAGGAATGGTTGAAAACTGTTTTCTACGCCAAAAATAACATATCTCTCTATTTGTTCGTTGTTGCAGGGCTTGCGCTGTACTTTTTGATACATCTTGCAGTTTCAGGTCGCACGGAAATGGTGCTTCCATTTTATACGTTCTTCCTTGCCCTACCTGGTAATCTTATTATCGGTGGCTTGGAGGAAGCCGGTTGGATGTACATATTGCAGCCTGAGCTTAACAAAAAATATGGCTTTGTTTTATCTGCTGTTTCTGTTGGAATCATTTGGGTTTTATGGCATATCCCGCTCTTCTTCATTCCGGGGACGAATCACTGCGCGGGACTCATTAACTTTTGGATGTTTGCCGTTCAAGTCATTGCATTTCGGTTTTTCTACGGGGCAGTCTACAAAATATCCGGAAAAGGCCGCGTGTTTATGTGCGTATTATTCCACACCATGTTCAATGCGGCATCCCCCATCTTTGGCACCATGACGATGACTTGGGCGGGAACCATTGTCGCAAATGCTGTGATGGTTCTTGGTTCAATTGTAACCGTTGTGATATACGACAAAAAGAGCAGGCGAATAGTATAAGCACTTTCTTCATTACGCCTTAGTTCAATGCCTATCCAGCCAGTGCTCCGCTGACAAAGGGGAAGAATAAAATCTTGTCCCATTCCCGGGTTACTTTATTTTACGGTAAAACCGGTTCCGCTACATCAAGGGTAGTCGTTAGCTTTTTGGTGTGGCCCTGCCCTCTTTTTACACAAATAAGAAAGTATAAAAATTTAGAGGAATTTAGTGTAAGTGCAACTAAACCTCTGTCTGCGCCAAGGCTTGCCAATCGGCAAGTTTTCTTTAGAGGTTGTCGATAGCAAAGTGACAAAGGCAATATAGCCTGAACAAAATGAAGACCAGCGCATTAAGACGCTGGCCGGGTAGCCCAAGGATTATAGCCCTAGAGCGAACGATCATTTTGAAGGGCGGTTTAATTAATCGCTTTATTATAGTTACTTTTTTGCCAGTTTCTCCAACTTCCAGTAGTTTGGTTTTCCGCTTCCTAGGAGTGGGATTTCATTGATCGTTTCAATGCTGACCGGCATGTAGAGCATCGACATTTTCTTACCTTTGATAAACTTCTTGAGATCTCGCGACGAAACCTTGGGCTTTGTTGTGAACATGATGATTTGTTCCCCTTTTCGCTTGTCGGGAATACATACAGCATAGAAATTAGACTCACCAAAGCATTCCAAGGCTAATTCTTCAACCTTATTCAGAGAGATCATCTCGCCGGCAATTTTTGCGAACCGTTTTAATCGGCCAATGATGTGAATAAATCCATCCTTATCAATCTCGGCAATATCTCCGGTATTGTACCATTCGCCGCAAGGAACAAACCCTTGTCCATGAATGAGATAACCTTTCATCACATTCGGGCCTTTGAGCATCAGGTTTCCGCCTTCGTTAACCCCTTCGACCTTAGCGATTTTCGCTTCCATCAGGGGGATTAACGGACCAACTGTGCCCGCCTTATAACGCTCATGCGTATTCAGAGAGATAATTGGCGAGGTTTCCGTTGCTCCGTAACCTTCTAAGATGGTGATCCCAAATTTATCCTGGTAGGTTTTCCTAACGTCATTTTGCAATTTCTCTGCACCGGCAACGACAATGCGCAGCGTCTGGAACTGTTCCTTCGTCGCAAATTTGGCGTAGTTCTCAAAAAAGGTGTTTGTGGCGACAAAAAGCGTACTTTTATCTTTTTCAATTGCCTTTGGAATCTCCTTGTAGCGGAGCGGAGACGGGTAAAGATACGCTTTTACATTCGTGACAAGCGGTAAAATGGAACCAACCGTCATGCCGAATGAATGGAAGAGCGGCAGCGGATTGAAAATACGATCCGTTTCTCTGACTTCGATATGTGCAAAGGTCTGCTTAATATTCGCAAAAATGTTGCGATGAGTCAGCACAACACCTTTTGGTTTTGACTCCGTACCGGAAGTGAATAGGATCACTTCGCCGGGCGCCTTTTTCTTTAATCCAGATGTCCTTGTTTCGATCAGACCGGCAATTTTATTAAAGGTAGTAATCCCGCTCGCCAGATCCTCAAGATAGATTACTTTAACCTGCTTCTCCATTTCTTCAACAACGAAACCGAGATCTGCCTTTTTAACAAATTCTCGTGATGTAATCACTGTTCCGAGTGAAGCAGTTTCAATACAGTCGATGATGTTCGTCGCGCCCATCGTAAAGTTTAAAAGGCAAGGCGTTTGTTCGTTTTTAAACAGACCGAAGAGCACAATGACCTGACCGACCACATTAGGCAGATAGAGACCGACTCTCTGATCATTTCCGATTGTTTGCTCCAGCTTCTTGCTCATGATAGTAACCGCAATTAAGAACTTCTTGTAGGTGTATGAACTGCTTGTATCCTCAATAACTACTTTCTTCGGATGTGCCTTCGCCTGTTTGACCATCTCATCAAATAAGTTCACATCCTCAGGTATTTGTAACGTCAAAACGTTCACTCCCATGTAAAAGCATTCAGTTTCAGTTTATCACATTAATCGTTACGAAAAGCAAGGCAGAATGTTTCAAAACGCTGCCCTTACCCTTATTATGGACATATCTACTACTATCTTAAAACTAATGTGCTTGTCTATCTGTTCATTTCCGCATGGAGGAACAATGAATGGAAGAAGCGAATGTAAAATTAGGAGGAACTGGTAGGAATGGATACAAGACTAAAGAAAATCATTGACTTAACGTGCGCCAAATTCGGATTGCAGAACTATTATTTGGATCGTTATCAACTATTTCGGAAGGTTAACATCTTTAATGATACGGAATACACACTATCTATGGAATGGTTTCCAAACCAAGGTCCGGCACATGCAGAGGATGAAAATCCGGATGGAACAGCAGTGATTGAGATTGACGTGAATACGGAGAAAGTGAAAAGCGTCATTTTTGTCAACAATCGTTCCTTTGCCAGTGGGGTCAAATTTGACGAGAAACAGGATATGATCAAATGGGTGGAAAAGGAGACAGGACTCGTCTACAGAAAGCAATTTCAACAGAAAAAAGATGAAACGAACGAGTTGTCCTTTAGCGAATGTGTGGACGGAGTTGCACTTTTTCCCTCGGGCTGGGTTGAGATTAAATGCGATCCGCAAGGGAATTTAACGATGTTTTCAGCTTATGTACATGCACCGACTGAAAAGCAAGTTAAAAAAGATACGTACTCGCTGACACTCGATAAGATTGAGCATTTGGCGGAAGAACGCTTGATTTTTACCGAAATTCCTCTATTTGATCAAGAAGAACGCGTTCCTGTCTATGCTATTGACGAGATTTATGTCACGAATAACTGCATGACGACCATTGGCTATGAGGGCATTATAAGTGACATGAATGAACGACCATTTAACCTGGTAGATAAGACGATTTATTGGGACAAGCCTCTGGGCAAACACCGCAAAAGAAAAGTGATTCACTGGACCGATGAAACAACAATTGAGCAGGCGTTCTCACGTGAGCCGAATCCGGATTCGTTACCAATCAAAAAATCGGAACAGAAGATGTGCATTGATGCGGTTAAAGCGTTCTTAAGCCGAGAATATCCGGACGAATCAGGAAAATGGACATTAAAAGCGTTGTACCGTGATAAAGGGTACATCCTTGCCGTAGTAAGGCCTGTTCATAAAAATCGACTTTTATTACAAAGAAAACTCACCCTTATGATTGATTGCAACACCCTTCACCTATGCAATTTTGTTGATAACAAACCTTTTTTGGATTCGATTGATCAGTTTCAAACAACTGGGAAAATAACGGTGACAAAGGAAGAAGCATACGCGAAAATTAAACCGTTTCTCGAATTAAAGCCTTATTATGTCTATGATTTTAAACAAAATCAATATATACTATGCGGAAAATTAGACTGTGACTATGGTGTGAATGCATCCAGTGGAGAAGTGGTAGCTTTAGATAAGTTGTTTGATTAATTTTTGCTGAACAAGGTAATTCTTTGGAAAAATTCCCAATAGCTGATAACAAATTCATTATTGGAAACGTTTTCCCGGAATGATCACGTAGCATTGTGCCTGATAAAATACCGTGTAACATAAAAGTATACACAAGCCTAATCTTTTAGGTTTTCTACACAGATGGTAGAAGTGAAACAGTATGTGGGGAAAGATAGCTCACCATATAATCTTTAAAAAAGAGCAGGAGGATGGCACATGGGACTTGGTTATATAGGTACTTATACGAATGGAGAAAGCATAGGTATTTACTCTTTTTCACTTGATGAGAACAAGGAGCAGTTGAGCAGTTTGGAGGTTGCCGCACATTTAGACAATCCCACTTATCTAGCGATCAACAAAGATCAGACACGTTTATATTCAGTGGTCAAAGAAGGAAATAAGGGCGGTGTCTGTTCTTTTGCTCTTTCTCAGGACGGGACGCTGAAGAAAATAACTCAGGATCTCACAGAGGGTGCTCCTCCATGTTATCTCAATACGAACAACGACGATACGATTCTAGTGGCAGCAAATTATCATAAAGGCGCGGCTGCCGCTTATCGATGGAATACAGAAAAAGACAATGAGTTGACTGAGATTACAACCGTTCATCACGAAGGGCACGGTGCAAATCCGGAGCGTCAAGAGCACGCGCATGTTCATTTTGCTGACTTCACCCCGGATCAGCGTTCTGTCGTAACTGTAGACCTTGGAACAGATCAACTGATCACTTATGATTTGCAAAATGAACAATTCCAGCAGCGCAGTATTTGTATATTTGCTCCCGGAACCGGACCGAGACATCTTGTTTTTCATCCGAATGCACGGTTCGCTTACGTATTGTCTGAGTTAAGTTCAGAAATCATTGTGCTTCAGTTTGATCCTGAAAGAGGAAGCTTTACTCGCGTGCAAACTGTCAGTTCCTTACCGGACAACAATCAAGATCATAATCAAGGAGGCGCGATCAAAATTTCAGCGGATGGTCGATTTATTTATGTGTCCAATCGCGGTCATGACAGCATTGGTAGTTATCAAGTGCGTGAAGAAGGAGGCACATTGAAACCGGTAGGATTTTGTCCATCAGGCGGTGAATGGCCAAGAGATTTTGAATTGGATCCATCAGGAAATTTTGTGATTGTCGCCAATCAAAACTCGAACAATCTTGTTCTCTTTAAGCGGAATAAGGAAACGGGTTTATTAACGAATCTCAGGAGTTCATTATCTGTTCCGAATCCGGTTTGTGTTAAATTTCTTAAATAGAATTAAATCATTGCTGAGTGTGTGTAGGAATGAGATCTAAAATTCGGTTGGGCGATCAGGTAAGCGCCCAATCTGATAATTAAGCGGAAAAATTCCGCTTAATTAGAAATTGCATGAAAAAATTGCTTAAATAGACGGAGAAATTCCGCTTATCGAATCGAAAAACATGAAAATGGAGCCTTTTTCTGTGAATAAGCGGAAAAATTACCCTTATTTCCCGGTGAAACAAGCACCATGATGCATATAACCGGAAAATCTCCGCTTATTTTATTCCGGCCATGTTACTTACTTAAGGATCCAAATGATTTATTAGAAAACTTGGCTTCGCCAAGCCCCTGGCGAAGGCGGAGACTTAGTTGCGACGGCCATGGACGGCCTAGTGTTCGGTGAGCTGCAGGACGCGGCGTTTTTTCGGACCGCTTACACTCGTTTCCTTTAAATGTTTTCTTATACTTTCCTACCAGTGTGAAACAGAAATGTCTGTTCAAGACAAGGTTGATGATGATTAAAAACGGTATTTGGAGCAAAGGAACTTTCGTATTGTAAGAAACTTTCGCTAAGTGTAAGGGAGCTTTCGCTAAGGTAATGGAACTGGAAATGGAACTTTCGCTAACTACGCATACGTCCTGCAAGCAACGCGAAAGTTATCACATCCTGTGGAAGTAAGGACCGGGCGTTTTTTGCCCGGTTATTGCCGTTAGAAGGTATGGGGCAAAGTGAATGGACAAAGAACGCAATTGAAAAAGCCACTCACTGAATCAGCGAGTGGCCATTTTGTTTTTTTCATGGAATTAAAACAATGCCAGCTGATTTTTCAGGCTGTATGCGACGCCATTGTAATTGCAGTCGAGCGTGACATAGGAGCTGATTTCTTTAATCGAAGGAATGGCATTTCCCATAGCAACCCGTGTTGCGGCCGTGCGAAACATGGGAAGATCGTTTGTGCTGTCGCCGATGACAATGGTATCTTTCGGGTTGACACCGTAATGTTTCGCTAACTGGCGGATTGCTTTGCCCTTGTCGGCTTTATTTGAGTTGAACTCCACTGTATACCCAACCGAGTTGGTGCAAGAACTATCCGTTCGATCAGCGAAATGCTCTTTGAAATCAGCAAGAACATGTTTATCAAAGGAAAAAATGAGTAGTTTGTAAACAGGACAACCGCGGTGAATAAGCATACTTATCTTTGATTGCGGTTTCCAACCTGCCTGATTAAACTGGACTTCTGCTCGCGCCCAAGCTTTTTGCGCCGTTTCTGTTGTCAGATACGCTTCTGATTGTTCAAGTTCTTTCTGGAGAATCAGCTTGCCGTCCGGTGGTGCGAGCAGATCATTTTCCACTGTTGCCTCATAGTAGAGATGATGGTGTTCCGCATAGGCAATCAGTTTTTCAGCGGCGTATTGAGGGATCGGCTCCTCACTCAGAAGCTGACCACTGCGATCAAAAATGGTCGCCCCGTTCGAAGCGATCACGGGCAGCCGCACTTTATTCCTAAGTAGTGCCCGAACATCCATGATTGCGCGCCCTGTTGCAATTGCTACAATATGGTGTTCTGAAGCTGCCGATAGCGCATGCATGTTTTCGGCACTGATTCTATGATCTTTGTTTAATAGTGTTCCGTCCAGATCAATGGCGACCAGTTTCACAAGCAACACTCCTCATTACTTTAATTGTGGCCGGTTGCTTTCACTTGAGTGTCGATGTAAAGAGTACGGATTCCCCGGCTTTGACTTGGGTCAATTCTGACCATGCAAAAGAAAATTTATCTTCCGCAGTGTTCGTGATCACGATCGGGACAACGATTCCTTTTCCTTTTTCACTGATGTAATCAAAATCCACCTTCATCACTGGTTGACCCGCTTTGACCTTGTCTCCGACTTTAACGAGATTTTCAAAGCCCTCGCCCTTGAGCTCTACGGTATCCAGCCCAATATGGACAAGAACCTCTTCGCCTAATTTCGAGCGGATGCCGAATGCGTGCTTGGTCGACGCGAGTTGAATCACTTCACCGTCGACGGGAGCAACGATGGTATGTGTCCGAATATCCGGTGTGATCGCCATTCCTTCACCCATCATTTTTTCAGAGAAGACCGGATCAGGAACATCCGTGACCATTAGAGATTTACCTGATATTGGTGCATAAACCTTTTCTTCTTTCAGTGTTTGTTTTTGAAATAGTTTGCCGAACATATCAATCGCCTCTTTCAATTTTTTGTTAACTCGTTTTCAACTAAAGAAAGTCAGTCTTGTCAATGCAAAGCTGCACAGCAATGAGAGAAGAACTAGTCCTGCTGCCATTGCCGTAAACAAGCGATAGTGCAGCAAATTGCGAATCGAAAAGCTGTCTTTCAGCTGTGCGTCTGAATGCATTATAACGAAAGCAGACATGATAGCGGTTACAATGTTGCCTGCTAAAAGTTGACAGATGGACAGTAGAACTAAAATTACGTAACTAAAATTTCTTCCTTCCGTGCTGTCAAGGTCACGAGATAATTGAAACAGAAGATAGCCCCAAAACAAGTTCAGCATGACTGCCATGAACATTACCGAATAAAGCGGATGAGAGAGCAGCAGTGTATGAAAATCGGTTTTTTCCCGTATCATGGTCAAAACAAGATAGGCCACATAAAGGAACGGGAGAATCAGCGTGAAAGCAGTCAGATATCCGTATAGTTTTTTAAAAGATATCTGAATCATAAGCAGGCTTCGGATTCTATGTTTCATTGTCTACCGCCTTCCTTTTCTGAAATTTGTTTAACATAGCCAAAAAAGAATGCTTCGCACAGAACGGATAACGCAGCCAAAGCTGTCGGATCCTCCGAGACATGCATTGTCTTATGGATCGGATATTCTTTGGCAAGGAAATAGAGATTGTAAGGTACAAGATTAGCTAACTCGTTACGCTCAAAACGAGTGTTGGTTATTGAGAGAATGGGAACATTTTTCATACTGAGAAAACGAATATTATCAAGTATATCTGATATATCGCCACTCAACGAAACGACAATCAAGAGGTCCTCTTCACTGAGGTAGGGAATAATCATCTCAAGTTCCCGTTTTGCCGCAAGATTATGAATCATCTTACCGCTATTAAGAAAATTACGTTCCAAGTCATTGATTGCATTACGCTGTGCCCAGCCTGTTCCGTAAGCGAATATATTCTTTGCCGAATTGATTTTATCATAAATCGGCGCAAGATCAGTTTTATTAAATAAATCCATCGTCTTGCGAATGTCTGTTAAGGTCTGCTGGATATAGTCCATGCTCTGTTCCAGTTCGGGTTCCAGGTCGTTCTTCAGTGAATATTTAAATTCACTGAACCCGGAAAAGCCGAGTTTCTGAGCAGTGCGCAGAATGGATGACTTTGAAATTTTGCAGCTTTTAGCCAATTCTGTAATGCTTTGCTCCGCACATTCTTTTTTATGGTCAATGATGTAATGCAGAGTGGATAAATCGGTTTCATTCAGTTGGTCGTAATTTTTATTAATCAGCATCTCAAGCTTCATTAGGATAATCCTGTCTCCTTGAAACCATAACTTTTTCAAGTTAAGTTTCGATTAATGAGCAAGGTTTGTGGGAGCAGGCATTCAGTTGTGAACGTTTTCAGAAAGGGAAAACGTGAGAAGCCCTGATACTCCAATACCCTGCTACTAAAAAGCATAGCAGGGTATTAGGCAATTGGCAATGAGTGATCAGTTTAAACTAAGTTCCAATGCGTTCACTTTTTCGTCTTTTTTCAATTCCGGCCAGAATTCTTTATTTGCTTCAACTAAGTCATCAAGGATTTTCTTAGCTACCGCTGCATCCGGAACCGTATGCGACAAGGTCAGTGCCTGCCATAGTTTTAAGTAAGAGTGTTCAACCCACGCATCAACCGCTAGTTTTTCAACAGCCACTTGCTGTTCCAATAAACCTTTTTGGAAACGCGGGATTGTGCCCATAGCCAATCGTTCCGGACCATTTGCTCCGACAACACATGGGACTTCGACCATAGCTGTCGGTTCGAAATTGGAGACAGCACCATTATTCTCAACGATAACCAGCATGCGTTCGTGTGTGTTGTACGCGATCGCGCGGGAGAGATCAACGATGTAGTTCGAATGATCGTCCGGTTCGAATTTCAAGCCTTCAATTGATTGTGACGCCGCGATTCTTCGGCATTCACTGAATACGAATTTCTCACGACCAGCGCGAACTTCATCTGTACGTGTATGATGTGGATCCATGTGTTCCGCTTCGTATTTCGTGTACAGATAGTATTGTAAGTAGGTATTTGGGAAACGCTCCGGATCAAGAGCAAAGGTATTCTTCGCCATACCAAAGGTGGCTTCCCAGCTGGCCTCAGTGCCTTGCTCATGAGGAAGCAGATAGCCGTGTTCCGCTACGTACTCGCGAATCTTCGGCATCAAATCGTTTCCTTGTTTGTCACGAACAGATGTCCACCAGCCGAAGTGATTCAGTCCGAAATAGCGAACTTCCAGATCGTTGTAGTATTTAAGGCCGACAACCTGAGCCATTCGTTCTTGAATACCGACCGGCATATCGCAGATGTTGAGAATTTTCGAATTCGGTCTCAGACGACGAGTTGCTTCGGCAACGATTGAGGCTGGGTTTGAATAGTTGAGCATCCAGGCATTCGGTGAATATTTCTCCATATAATCAGCGATTTCCAGCACACCGCCGATGGAACGGAGGCCGTAAGCGATACCGCCGGGGCCACAGGTTTCTTGACCAATAACGCCGTATTTCAATGGAATCTTTTCATCTTTATCACGCATTGCATATTTTCCGACACGAATCTGAGCCATAACAAAGTCAACATCAGTGAAACCCTCTTCTGGATCGGTCGTTGCAACGAACTTGATTTCCGGTGCTTTTTCTCTAAGGATGACTTCGCATGCGTCGCCAATGACTTTCTGACGTTCGCCGTCATTATCGTAAAGCTTTAATTGACGGATCGGGAAACGGTCCAGGTGTTTGAGTAGTGTCATGACAATGCCTGGGGTATAGGTACTTCCGCCGCCGGCAATTACAATGGAAAACTTCTTCATTATGAATCCCTCCATTTTAAGTTTCTGATTGATTTTTTTGGTTCATTTTCGTCTACATCCCTCATGTTACTCATTTTCTAAACGGTTACAATAGTTTCAAGAGTAATAGGGAAAGCGTTTTCTTCATTGGGTAAAGTCACGTTTCTTGGGAATTTTCTCAAAGGCTAATCTGGATAGATTCTTGCAATGGATAAAGAGTTGTGCGCCTGAACATGATTTCTAAAAATCTGTCAAAACGGGAGCCCTGTTTTCAGGGCTTTTGAAAACAAAATGGATTAGTGATTTGATAATCTCGTCACTTGAAAGGATTCAATGAAAACAATGAAGAAAGTGTAGTAATAATGTAAGCAGAGGCTCCGCAACAAAACGAACAGCCTTAGTATTGATGCATACGATTTACTTTATTTTTCCATAATTTACATGTGAAAGCCTGTGACAATTCCCAACAGTTGAAACCTTTCTCTTTAATGGTGACTTATTCCCGCTTTATCACAAATGTATTGTAAACGTGTTTATTTAACTTAAAATTATCACGTAAGCGTTTTCATAATTGGAATTTGAATTACATGTCGTTCAAATGGGTCCTATCAGATATTAAACAGGAGGCGGTTCAGATGATGCAAAAGATTCAACGTTTTGGCGGAGCAATGTTTACACCTGTATTATTGTTTGCTTTTTCAGGATTAATGCTAGCAATATCAATCATGTTGACGAATCCATTGATTGTCGGCGGTATCGCGGATACGAGCACCTTTTGGTATAAGTTCTGGATGATTATTCAGAATGGTGGGTGGACAGTATTTAATCAAATGGAATTACTGTTTGTTGTTGGTTTGCCTATTGGTCTCGCAAAAGAAGCCAATGGACGGGCGGCAATGGAGTCCGTTATCGTTTATCTTACTTTTAATTATTATGTGAATACGATCCTAGGATTCTGGGGCAAAACATTCGGCGTCAATTTCAATGTTGATCCGACCCAGGTGCAGGGAACAGGCTTAAAGTTAATTGCCGGAATTAAGACGCTGGATACAAGCGTTCTCGGTGCAATCGTGCTTTCGGCGATTGTTGTCTGGCTGCACAACAAGTACTTTAATACGAAACTACCAGAATGGCTTGGGGTCTTCCAAGGATCCGCATTTGTTGTTATTCTTGGCTTTTTCACCATGCTTCCCGTTGCCTTTTTAGCTTGCTGGCTTTGGCCGATGGTGCAACAAGGAATTTCATCACTGCAGGTTTTCATGGCTTCATCGGGAGTTATCGGAGTGTTCATTTACAGCTTTCTTGAACGTGTACTGATCCCGACCGGACTTCATCATTTTATCTATCTTCCTTTCATGTATGGGCCGGCAGTGACTCCAGATGGAATTATTAAGAGCTGGCTTGCCAATATGCAGAGTTTCTCTGAATCAACGAAATCGTTAAAACAGCTGTTCCCAGCAGGCGGCTTTGCTTTGTTTGGTAACGATAAAATTTGGCCGCCTATTGGCATTGCCGCTGCATTCTACGTAACAGCGAAACCTGAGAAAAGAAAAAAGCTACTCGCACTGCTCATTCCAGCTGTTCTGACAGCCGTTGCGGCAGGAATCACGGAGCCTTTTGAATTCACGTTCCTGTTTGCAGCTCCAGTGTTGTTTGTGGTTCACGCACTGCTTTGCGGTCTCATGGACGCGACGATGTACTTTTTCGGTGTTGTCGGCAGTATGGATAGCGGCATCATTGATATGGCGACCAAGAACTGGATTCCACTGTTTGCGAATCATTGGATGACCTATGTAGCTCAATGGATTATCGGAATAATTTTTATTGCCATCTATTTCTTCTTGTTCCGTTTCTTAATTCTGAAATTCAACTTTGCGACTCCTGGACGTGAAGCTGATGAGGAAGAGACTCAACTGTATACCAAAGCGGATTACAAAAATAAAGTAGCAGGCGGGAAAAATGGAGCAGCAGGCAATCAATTTACGGAATCGGCCGCTGTTTATCTCGATGCGCTTGGCGGCTACGACAACATTCAAGATGTCACAAACTGCGCAACACGACTTCGGATCACTGTCAAGGATGATAGCATCGTTCAGCCTGATGGAGCGTTCAAAGCAGGCGGTGCTCACGGTGTTGTCCGCCATGGCAAAGCATTCCAGGTTATTGTCGGTTTGTCGGTTCCTCAGGTTCGCGAAGAATTTGAGAAACTCATAAAAAAGGGTATTCAATAAGGAAAAAATAATCAATTCGAGACAGATCCATTATTCTTGTCAAACACCTTGCCGTGATTCATGGGTAAGGTGTTTTGATTTGAAAAATGAAAGGGGGACAACAAAAATGGTTAAAGAAAATGATGCCATGAAAAGTGTACATTTGATAGTTTCCGGTCGCGTTCAAGGCGTAGGTTTTCGGTACTTTATCAAACAAATCGCAGCTCAGCATTACATAAAAGGATGGATCAGAAACAGAGACGATGGGCGAGTGGAAATAGCAGCTGAAGGGACAGCTCAGCAAGTGGATTCATTCATTCGAAAGATCAGACGTGGGACCTTTCTTGCTCGAGTTGAAGACATTGAAATTCACATGTGCGCGCCTCAGAACTACACTGCGTTTGATGAAAAAGCAACTGTCTAATGCCATGCTAAATGAATTGTTATCATAAATGGTTCACTTGATTAGATATCGATAAAACGATAAAATATGCATATAATAAAATCTGGAGGTGTGGATGATGCCTGAGATACGACCAAGTTCTGATTTGCGAAATAAGTACAATGAAATTTCGCAGTTTTGTCATGAGTACTCTGAGCCTGTTTATCTTACGAAGAATGGCAAGGGAGATCTGGCGGTTATGAGTATTGATACCTATGAACAGCTGGTTGGAAAGTTTGAGCTTTACAATTTATTAGCCAAAGGCGAAGAGTCTCTAAAAAATGATGAAGCCATACCTGCTGATGAAGCGTTTAAGCGAATTGAGGACGGCCTGACTGAATGAGTACCTATAATTTAATAATGAGTATATCGGCAGTGAATGATCTGCAGGAAATTTCAAGATATATCGCAAAGGAATTACAAGAACCGGAAACGGCTCAAAAGCTCGTTGCCAAAATCAAAAGAACCGTGATGAGTTTATCTGAAATGCCGACTCGTTATCCTTGTGTGACTGATCAGTATTTAGCTTCTCGGGGAATTCGAAGAATAGTCGTTGATCATTACCTTGTCTTTTATCTTATTCATGAAGAGGATCGCGTAGTTTCGATTATCCGAATCCTTTACAGCAAGCGAAACTGGGAGCATTTGATATAGGTTTTTGTGACTTTTTTGATCCTCTCAGCGCAGTGCATCATAAGAAAGCTATTCATCAATTAAAATTGTTTTTCCTTCCTTTCTCGCCACAACTTCGAGACGCAGATCAACTTAAAGCTTTGGGCTTAATTCTCTAAAAAATGTGCAAAATCGTTCATCCAATAATCACTGCTTAGTTGTTATTCCCTGGATAAATTTAACGGGTAGGATAATATTTTGAATCTTATCCGGGCTGATGCCGCTGTTCAATGCATTTAACATGTTGATACTGGATTGGGCGAGCTCTTCTACAGGTTGTCTCAGTGAAGAAATTATGATTGGTTGTGTTGGATAAGGTCTGCTGCCGTCAAAACCAATAATCTGTACTTGTTCGGGTATTAATCGTCCAAGGGAGCGTAATTCGAAGCAGCAAATCCCGGCATACTGCTCAGAGACAGCAAAAATACCGTCGATGTCCGTACGTGTATGCTCACCAAATTGTTCTTTTAGATAGTTTCGAAGCAAGTTTGTATATTTTACATCTGAACAGTTAACATCAAAGACCTTGTAATTAAGGTTATGTTCCTCACAATAATCAATAAAACCTATTTTTCGTTGTCCGTAGCTCTCTTTCACGTGGTCTGATAACCGCGAAACAACGAGCAAAGATTTAGCGCCTTTCTCATGCAAAATCTTGGCCGCCATTTTACCAGTGACGGGGAACCATGGCTCACGATTAATCCAAATTATCAAAAGATAAATGTTGCGGAAACGGTTCAAAGAAAAGACTCGGTATTCTACTATTATCAGAAGCTCATTGAACTATGTCAAAAATATGACATTATTACGAATGGCGAGTATCAATTAGATGCCCAGGAAGATGAACAGATTTTTGCATTTCGAAGAGTTGGTCAAAAAGAAACACTTCTTGTTGTGACGAACTTCTCGGATCACGAAAAGACCTATCGTTTATCGGAGGATCTCAAACACTATAGTGGGAAGCTTTTGATCAATAACTATGATCGGAAAACAGATCTGCATGATGAGTTACAGATAAAGCCTTATGAGGCAATCGTCTATCTGTTGTCTTGAATGCAATCGTAAAAAAAGACATCAACTAAGCTCCTATGCTGAAATGATGGAACGTTTTTTCTCTACCTTCGTTCTGGATTTTGGCAATGGAGTTTTTTTAAAAGGAAAAACTATATGAGGCAAGGCGTTAGATATTTCAGCGTGCTCCTCGCAAATAGGGTGCGTCTGTTATAATATTTATGGAAATCATAAAAAAAACAGATCAAAATCCAATACATACAGCAACGAAAAAACGACTTGAGGATGTGAGCGATTTGACCGCAAATGAACAGTCAGACACAACAAAACGATTAGATGTACCCCTGATCAAACAAAGGCCGGAGCTGCCTACCGGATGTGAAGGCGTCGCCTTAACGATGGCGCTCCACTACTACGGCATAAACATCGACAAGCAAACGATTGTTGACCAAATGCCCCTCGACACAACACCGATGACAAGCAATGAAGACGGCTCAATTAAAACATGGGGCGATCCAGAAGACGGTTTTGTCGGCGATCCTCGCGGTGATGGCATTACGATTAATCCCAATCCATTAAAACGAGTGCTCGACCAATACCGGAGCGGCGGGATCGCTCTATATGGCCAAGACTTCAGCGTCATCCAGGATTATGTGTCAAACGGAAAGCCTGTCCTTGTCTGGTTCACCATTTCTCATGAAATGCCAATCCTTAGATACTGGCATACACCGGCAGGCAAAGAGGTCTTCGCCCCAAGACCGCTGCACTGCATCGTTGTCACCGGCGTAGACAGTGACTACGTCTACTTCAATGACTGCGAATCCACCGAACTGAGTGGAAAAAATGTGAAGGTGAAGAAGAACAAGTTCATCAAGATCTATGATGCGATGGGACGTAGAGCGTTGGTGGTGAGTTGAATAAAAATTCGGCGATCATCCTAGAAAGCTTTATTAAATATTAATGAAGGAAAAATTTATCATGCTGTGTGCATTAAGCCCTCAGGGGAAAGAATATCCATTCAGAGTAGCGCTTGCTCTTGCCACACTGGTCATGATCTATGGATATATGAAGCTTAGAAAATGGGGCTTCTGGGCAATGATCAGCTATTCGTTTCTCTTTGGCACAATAAGTTTGGCACTAACGTCAGCGCACCATCAACAGCCCTTCATTGGCAATATGATATGGTCAATTCTGGTTTTGCTTTATACGATTCATACTAGGAAAGCTTTTTTTCAAAAGCAGCTATTTAGCTGAGATACTATTGATGCTGTGCGGATGAACAATGCTCGAAAAAGAGAAGAAGCCCTTCAACGATGTCATCGATCATTTTGACAAGACAACCGGCAGACCAGAAAAAATTGAAATGAAAACACTCCCGAAACCGATTCGGATTATTGGCTATGTGCTGATCACCTGTGTTGTCGTGAGTACATTACTGATCATCGTTCTGAGCATATTAATTAATTAGTAGTTGTTCATAAGAATTTACCAATATTATTAGTAATGAGCAAATCACTTTCTGATATGGAAGTGATTTGTTTGTTAGGCATACGTTGAACAAAAGGCATCATTTTCAAGGAAAATCTTACAAATTACCATTTTAGAGTAATAAAACGGTTAATTTTTGGTATAATTGGCATGTGTTTTTATGATCAAATACCTCGCATAATCAGGCATCATGATAACGATCAACATAATCCCTTCTATATTAAATTTCTATCCATACAAAGAAGTATTCCAAAGCAATGATCAACAAATTATTTTTGCGTAGCAACTAACATTCATAGAAGGAGAAACTCGATGGCTAAGCTCGAAAATTATAAATACAGTATTGATGAAGCTTTTAGAGCATGTTTTTATGTTGTGCCGGATTATCAACGTGAATATGTCTGGACCGACCGGGAAGTTCAGCAGCTCCTTGATGATATTGACGATGAGATGACCAGTGGTTCTGGTAAAGAATATTTTATTGGAACGATTCTCGTTTCCCCAACAGATGTGAAGAATCATTATGAAGTCATTGATGGGCAACAACGCTTAACTACATTCTTTATCATTTTATGTGCTTTGAGACATCTGTTTCAGGGAGCTCCCCAGTACCAGACGATCAGCGAATTAATTTCTACAAGTTATACCAATATTGAAGGAGACACAATTTCAACCTTAAAATTAGATCCACGTTATGAAAATGCAAGTGAACTGATGGGCAAATTGGTGGAGATTAATTCTGATCCTGTTACGACTAAAAATGAAGTTTATGCAGCTGGAATTCAATCTTTCGGCTCTCTGGAAAATCTATTAAACGCCTATGATATTGTTTACCGATATCTGAATGATAATTATAAAGAGAAAGGCTTGCTAAAAAAATACTGGGGTTATCTGTCTAATAATGTGATTTTCATCCAAATTTCGACGGATATTAGTAGTGCACTGAAAATTTTTGAGACCATCAATGAGCGCGGTATAGGCTTGAATCCAATGGACTTATTGAAAAATTTGTTGTTCGCACAAGTTCAGAAAGGCGACTTTAACAAGTTGAAGGACATGTGGAAAAAGGTTACTGGGCCGTTGGAGAAGAATGGAGAGAAACCACTGCGTTTTCTCCGTTATTTTCTTATGGCAAATTACAAGATTAAGAATAACCGGAACGACTATGTTGTTCGTGAAGATGAAATTTATGATTGGTTTGCCAATAAGTCTAATGCTGCTTTATGTAACTATCAAAAAAGGCCTTTTGAATTTGTAAATCATTTGATTCTCAATGTCAGTCGATATATTGACTATATAAAAGGACGTGGAAATGACGGACAATACAATCTACAGATGAATCATCTGAGAAAGTTATGCGGTGGTGCATTTAGTCTGCACTACGTCTTGCTCCTTGCAGGGAGCAATCTTCCCAAATCATTATTTGATCATTTTGTCGAGCAGCTTGAGAGTTTCCTTTTCTACTACATTTTTACAAAGACCTCAACAAAAGAATTGGAACGCAATTTTTCTTTGTGGGCGGATGAACTCAGAGAGATTTGCAGCATAACGGATCCGAGTGAGCAGACCAAGCAATACAATCAGTTTCTGAATGATCACTTTACCAAAAATGTTGCCGCAAAATCGGTTGAACTTGCGGATGATCTAAAGAGGTATACATTGTATTCCATGCAACGCTATCGTACCCGTTACTTGCTTGCCAAGCTGACACAATTCGTCGATATGGCTTATAAAGGATTAAAAACACCAGGGGCTCTTGATGACTACGTATCTCTTGAAATTGAACATATACTGCCCAACACGCCAACTACTCAATTAAAAGACGAATTCGTCATGAACAATCCTGACAAGAACTATGATGAATACAAAAACATGCTCGGAAATTTAACCCTATTGGAGAAACCAATCAACATTGTAGCTAGCAATGATTTCTTTAATAAAAAATGCGCTGAATATAAAAAAAGCAAGCATTATCTGACAAGCAGCATTACCGGACTTGTGGTTGTCGGCAATAATAGTTCCATAAATCGAATCAATCTGTTTCTAAAAGCATTTAATGCTTGGAACGCAAACACTATTGAGGAAAGACAAGCGCTTTTGATCCAATTATCAAAAGAAGTGTGGAAAATAAAAGAAATTTAAATTAATTCAATGTGGCTGAAAATTCTGTGAAGTTAATACAAGAAGATAACATCCAAGTTGGGAACCGATGATATCATCTCTGTCTGCAAGGGAAATATGAGGATAACAATTTACAAATTTTAAATGAAAGGGTTATTATGATGTTTCAACTCAAAGCGCATGGCACATTTGAAATGAGAGGAATCAACATTTATCGAACTTCCGCATTCATTCAATGGGGGGATTCTGATCAATCGTTAGGTGCCTGTCTGCTATTGAATCCAGGATCAGCATCATTGGATGTAAAGTTAATGAGGAAACTTGAGCGATCTGGAGTTGCAAGCGGAAGTATCAATATTGATCCTACGATGGAACAATTAATCAAATTCCTCGAAAAAATTAATAGCGAACAGCCAATTTCCGGTAGGCTGTACATCTATAATTTGTTCACATTGAAAAATACCAAATCCCAGAATGCAATGAAACAATTAAAGGATGCTGTTGCAACTGGTGAATACAAACTAACGGAATCTTTAGTTGCGTCGAGTGAATTAAGAAAGCATCCTTGGATATTGCTTGGTTGGGGCGTAGATAAATTTAATCATTTGGGTAAGCAAATAAAAGATGCGTGGTTAGAACGTATTCGTGAATCTGGGATTCGATCCTTTGGAAAGAAGCATGTATATCGTGATGACTATTATCATCCTTGTCCACTGATACCAACTAAAAGGCCATTAATGCTTGAGGATCTAGTTAACATCTATAATCAAGAATTTCGTGTGCAGCGGTTCACTGTTTATGCGACTAAACCTAATTTGCTTGTAAATACAGAATCCAAAGGAACCAATTATTTGCATGAGTTGTTAAATGATGGGTGGCAGAAATCATTAGACAATCCAGAGATACTAGTTAAAAGCTTTTCAAATTTGCGGATTAGGGATGGTTATAAGTTAAGAGCCTATCAGTTTTTAGCAGGTGGCAATGGGAACGGAATTGTGTGGGCCATTCCAATAGATAAAGAATTGCCGGATCCGGAAAGTTGTGATCATGTTGATGACTTTATATCATCCCCTAGGCCTAATATTGCTTTGTCGGACTTTATGAGTGCCATTGAAGGTGACCAGACGCCATTATCTTATATCCAAGCGTCAGTAGTTTATCATGAGTTGCATGAATTCGGTGCTTTATGGCATGGTGTTTCCTGGGGAAGAGATCAAATCTTGCCATTGAATGAGGATTCAGAGGTATTGGAAAATGATTATGATTGGGATATGAATGAACCTATTCCTGACATCATTGAGCCTAATTTTTATTACAACAGTAAAGGAAACCCTGTTGTGATTTTTTACACGATCAATGATATTGGCCAAGTGACACTGAATCGATATGTTCACACGTTCAATAAGGAAAACTACACATTGGATGTTAAACATACTGTTATTGCTGAGGGTGGAAGCGGAATCATCTTTTAAGCGATATAGCACCGGTCTTTGATTTAAGCCCCAATAGGTTCTTGATCCGCCGCCGCTTTCTTTGATTTTATATTTCTCGAACAAAAATCTGAACGATCAATCAAGTGAAAACCAACCATCATTTTTAATCGACGAGTAATACCGATTTCTTTAATGACTAACTGTTGATGAATAGTGCTTTTGATGTTTGTAATGCATATGTGAAAAATTTTAATCAGAGGATGAATGGCCGGGTGCGATGCTGTCTGGTTTTTTCGCCCTGCTTTGAATTGATGCGGCGCGCTTGTGCTTGCCGGGAGGATAGATCTAAATCTCAAAGTTGAAAATCCGTCATGAGAAACAGAGCATGAACAGTTTGATTGCTTGCTGGGAACAAGTCTAAGTCGTGCTGCGATTAGAAAACGAAGAAGCGCAGACCGAACAGATAGAAACGAAGCCCGTGTTTTTGGCCCACTTGTCTTTTTCAAAGAACCATATGTAACATAGCTACTTCCGAAAAAAACGCTATGAAACAAACTGACCAACAGCCATGTGAGATACATGTGAACGTTTGGTTTCGTACAGAATTGGTTGTTCATAGAAAATCCTCCTTGTTTTAATCACAATAAAAAGCCGCCCATTCGATTATGAATGGGCGGCTTTGCCTGAACCCATTCAACGCGAATCTGGGTCCATGCATTCGTTAAGTTGTCAACGGATGCCAGGACCCTAGCTAATAATAATAATGGCTTTAACCATGCGTTGTAATGGGCGATTCATAGCAAATTGCTCCTTACCTGAATTGTCGAATTTTTTAGTAACGCAACTATAGCACTGCTGGAAATCGGTGTCAATAATAAATTTGCACAAATTACTGATTGCGCTAATTGCAACAAGTTTGCTTACTGCTCAAAAAATTTTTTTAAGTTATTTTCTTCCATAAGAGCGCTTAAAAAGCGGCGAGAAAAATACAAAAAGAGGGGTTGACTGAATTTTTTAAAGTGATTAACATTTGTGCCAACCCAAAAATTTCCGCTTGCAGATATGAAAAATCTGAGACGGGTTTCGAGGGTTTGAGGCAGAAAAACACAGAGAAGGATGAAGTGCCTCAGAGACAAAGGCTTATACAGAAAAAGAGAGGAGGAACCTTAAGTGACCGAAAGAACAGAACAACGCACAGAAACTGGTGCAGATTTACTGATTCGATTGATCAGACAATCGGGAACAGAAGTGCTTTTTGGTTATCCGGGAGGCGCGGTATTGCCGCTCTATGATGCGGTTTATCGCCACCACATGCGCCATGTGCTTGCCCGGCATGAGCAGGGGGCAGTGCACGCTGCCGAAGGCTATGCCCGGGTTTCGGGAAAACCGGGTGTGGTCCTTGCAACAAGCGGTCCTGGTGCGACGAATCTTGTCACAGGATTGATGGATGCGCTGATCGATTCACTGCCGCTTGTTGTTTTTACCGGACAGGTGACGCTTCAGGCGATTAATACCGATGCGTTTCAGGAGGCGGATGTTATCGGAATTACCGGATCGGTAACTAAGCACAATTTCCGCGTCCACAATGCGAGCGAGCTTCCTGAGGTGGTTGCAAAAGCATTTTTCTTGGCGACAAGTGGACGTCCTGGTCCGGTTTTGGTCGATTTGCCGAAGGACATTTGCGCGGGACAGTTGGAAAATACGCCGGATCTGGTTCGTGATTTCCAGCTTCCCGGCTATTGTGTGCCGAACAAGGCAGATGCCCGTGTGGTGAATCAACTCGTTCAAGCGTTGAAGAAGGCTGAACGGCCGGTGCTGCTTTCCGGAGCAGGTGTGCTTCATGCTCATGCAGCGAGAAAATTGCGGGTATTTGCTGAAACATGTCATTTGCCGGTGGTTACGACATTTCTAGGCCTCGGAAGTATGCCCGCATCGCACCCGCTATTTCTTGGAATGGGTGGAATGCACGGAACGTTTGCTGCTAATATGGCACTTTCCGAATGCGATCTGCTGCTGAATATCGGTTCACGCTTTGATGACCGACTGACCGGGAATCTTGAAAAGTTTGCGCCGAATGCTGAAGTGGCGCACGTCGATATTGATGTTTCAGAAATTGGAAAAGTGGTGCACACCGACTATGGTTTGGTTGGTGATGCTGGGGCGGTCCTTGATCAATTGCTGCACGCTTTGAACGAGCCAATGCCGGATCATCTCGACTGGATGAATCAACTAAACGGCTACGCCGATGCGCATCCGCTTCGCTATGATCATGTGCTGGCAAGCCGGGAATTGCTGCCGCAATACGTCATTGAACAGATTTGCCGCTTTGCCGGTCCTGACGCTGTTGTAGCCACCGATGTCGGGCAGCACCAAATGTGGACGGCTCAGTATTATCATTTCGAACAGCCAAACCGCTTTGTCAGCTCGGGCGGACTGGGAACCATGGGCTTCGGCCTTCCGGCTGCCATTGGCGCTCAGATTGCTTGTCCGCAGAAAAAGGTTGTGGCGATTATAGGCGACGGTGGCTTTCAAATGACGCTTCAAGAACTTGCGGTTATTGCAGAACGCAAGCTTCCGGTTAAGATTTTTATCCTGAACAATCATACGCTGGGCATGGTTCGGCAGTGGCAGGAAGCTTTTTATGGAGAACGCTATGCCGAATCAATTCCGGAAGTGCAGCCCGATTTTGTCCGACTTGCGGAAAGCTATGGAATTTCGGCTCATCGGCTGACTGATCCATCAGGTGCAGCTGCGACGATTAAATCAGTACTTGCGACCGATACACCGGTGCTTGTTGACTGCGCTGTCAAGCAAATGGAAAACGTTGCGCCGATGGTTCCTCCCGGCAAAGGCCTTATGGAAATGACAGGGGTGTGAGTCAATGAAACGGACGGTAATGGTTGAAACCGCTGCGAGTCCTGATGTGCTTACGCGGGTGACCATGCTGCTTGCACGCGGTAATTTATCGGTTGCTGATTTGCACGCAGAGCGAGAAGGGGATCGGTTTCAGATGGCGATGACACTGGCTGCGGATTGCGAGCGTCAGCTGAATCGTTTTGTCAGGCAAGCAGAAAAATTGGTTGATGTGTATTCAGTCGCCCTATCCGGCGAAAATGGATACGCGGCTGAACACGTTTAGTTAAAAATATTTCATTATTGGCAATAAATTAAAAATAGATAGGGGATACGAAAATGACAGCGAAAGTTTACTATGACAAAGATATCAATGAAAATGTATTGCGTGGAAAGAAAATAGCAGTTCTCGGTTACGGTTCCCAAGGACACTCGCAGGCTCAGAATCTGCGCGACAGCGGTTTTTCAGTCACGGTCGGCGTGAGGCCGGGCAAGTCTTGGGACAAGGCTCAGCGAGACGGCTTTCCAGTAAAAAGTGTCAAGGAGGCTGCTGCTGCGGCCGATGTAGTGATGATGCTTCTCCCCGACGAACGTCAGCCGGAGGTCTATTACAGTGAAGTTCAGGAAGGGCTTGAACCAGGGAATGCACTAGCCTTTTCGCATGGTTTCAATATCCATTTCACGCAGATCCTTCCGCCGAAAGACGTCGATGTATTCATGGTCGCTCCAAAAGGTCCTGGCCACTTCTGCCGCCGTGAATA
The DNA here is from genome assembly GCF_040513385.1 of Sporolactobacillus caesalpiniae. Taxonomy (NCBI): domain Bacteria; kingdom Bacillati; phylum Bacillota; class Bacilli; order Caryophanales; family Sporolactobacillaceae; genus Sporolactobacillus; species Sporolactobacillus caesalpiniae. Next base: position 179,267 of record NZ_JBEVCB010000004.1, on the reverse strand, counting down.
TCTGAACGGAGGCGGCGTTCCGGCTTTCTACGCTGTTGAACAGAACCCGTCCGGCGAAGCAGAGGAACTCGCACTTGCCTGGGCAAAAGGTCTCGGCGCGGCTCGTGCCGGTGTCCTGAAGACCACATTCAAGGAAGAAACAGAGACGGATCTTTTTGGTGAACAAGCGGTGCTGATGGGCGGTCTGACTCACTTGATCGAGGCTGCATTCGAGACACTCGTTGAAGCAGGCTATCAACCGGAAAATGCCTATTTTGAAACCTGTCACGAGATGAAAATGCTCACTGATCTGATCTATGAAAACGGTCTGACCGGCATGCGCTATTCCTGCTCCGACACCTCCAAATTCGGCGATTTCACCGTCGGTCGCTATGTCATCGATGATAGTGTAAAAGCCCGTATGAAAAAAGTCCTGGAAAATATCCAATCTGGCAAATTTGCTCGCGATTGGGTGCTTGAAAACAAAGTCGGCCGACCGATGTTCAACGCTCTTCAGCAGAAAGAAAACAACTCGGAGCTCGAACGCGTTGGACGTGAGCTACGCAAACTGATGCCGTTTGTTAAAGAAGGCAAGCAGGACAGCGAAGATATCACGGCTAATGTTGCACAATAAACCGTTCGTACAATCTGATTGCAACAGATGAAGGGGTGAAGACCATTGGGGATTATGTGTCAGCAGCGGATATCGCGGAGGCGCGCGAAACATTAACGCCTGTTGTTCATCGGACACCGATGCTTGAGTCGGCAACTTTGAACCGAATCAGTGGAGCACATCTGCATTTGAAATTGGAGAATATGCAGCGGACCGGATCATTTAAGCTCCGTGGGGCGTTTAATAAAATTGCTCATTTACCAGTAAAAGAACTGAATCGCGGTATTGTGACCGCATCTGCGGGCAACCATGCCCAAGGGATTGCTTATGCAGCATCAAAACGTGGTGCATTGGCAAAAATCTTTATGCCGGAGCGCACCCCGCAGGCGAAAATCCAAGCGACTGCTACCTATGGCGCTGAGGTTGTGCTTACCGGCGCATCCTATCAGGAAGCCTATGAAGCAGCGCTTACCGAATGCCGGACCAATCAATCTGTTTTTGTCCATGCCTTCGACGACAACCAGGTGATTGCCGGGCAGGGAACAGTCGCGGCAGAGATGTTCGCTCAATGTCCGGAGCTTGACACGGTATTTGTACCAATAGGCGGTGGGGGACTTGCTGCCGGAACGGTCTGCTATTTAAAAAGTGTCAAGCCTAGCATACGTGTTATCGGCGTTCAATCGGATCATGCACCAGCGGCGTATAATCTTTTTCATCATGATAAGAAACAGGCAAACCATGAATCGCCAGGTATAGCCGAAGGGATTCTCGTCGATAAACCAGGCGAGCGTACCGTTCCTGTTTTGAGACATTATCTTGATGATCTGGTAACCGTTACGGATTCGGAAATTGCCCAGGCAATGCTTCTGATGCTCGAACGCAGCAAGATGCTTGTCGAAGGTGCCGGTGCTGCCGCGCTTGGAGCAGTGCTTTCTGGAACGATACCTGTGCAAGGAAAGCACGTCGGTTTGATTGTCAGTGGCGGCAACGCGGATACGGAAGAGCTGGCACGGCTCAAACAAATGGCTTCTGGCGTGAGTAATAATGTCTGCAATCTCTGAAAGGTGGAACCTGTATGATCATTGATGCTCAAAAGATCAGTTGGGTGCGTTCGGATCACACGGTTCTCAAGAACGTGGACTGGCAAGTCCGCACAGGTGAACACTGGTCGCTTGTCGGGCTAAACGGTTCAGGGAAAACGACCTTGCTGAAAATGATCAACGGCTATTTCTGGCCGACGAGCGGTGAACTTTCTGTATTGAATCGGCCATTCGGGACCTGCGATCTGCGCGAATTGCGCAAGAAAATCGGATGGGTCAGCTCAGCCCTCTCTGAGAAATTCAGACCGGGCGAACGTCCGGAAGCGATTGTGCTCAGCGGCAAGTTTGCCTCAATTGGTTTATACGAGCAAACGTCGCCCGCCGAGCGTGAAAAGGCACACGCCTTATTAAATAAACTTGGTTGTGGATCATTCGAAAATCGAGCGTTCGGACTTTTGTCACAAGGCGAAAAGCAGCGAGTGCTGATCGCCCGCGCGTTAATGGCGGATCCAGAGCTGCTGATTCTGGATGAACCATGTAATGGGCTCGATCTGTTCGCAAGAGAACAGATGTTGTCGATGATTGCCGAACTGGCAAATTCGTCGGAGACGCCGTCTATGATTTTTGTGACGCACCATGTCGAAGAACTGCTGCCGTGCTTTGAACACACACTCTTGCTCAAAGCCGGTACCGTCTTTAAATCCGGACTTACAGGCGAGGTCATGACGCCTGAAATCATGACAGCATTCTATGATCACCGCGTTTCAGTGCAGCGGCGAGGCAGACGGCTTTCCGTTGCGCTGAATGAAAATGCGGCTATGGAATCAAGATTTTAATTCTGTTTTTCATTCTTTTAAACTCCAATAATAAATCTTTGCTTTTCTGCTTCTCTCCTGTCAATTAACAGATAAGAGAAGTTGGGAGAGCTTTTTTTGTTTTTTTGCAACAAAATCTATTTGCTTTGGGGCATTGTATTTTTTGAGAATTAACATGAATGTAAGCTCAAGATAAAAACGAGTTAAACATGCCCCGATAAGGCATCTTGCCGCTGTTTTTGCTGTGTTATGATGAAGTGATTCGACGTGAAGTGATCTGCTATAATAACAAACATTTTGATACAAAGATTTTTGAAATGCTGAAAGAGGAATATCTTTCGGAAGAAACCTTATTGAGCAGTTGATGAATGCGTATGGGGTGGATTCATACATGTTATAATGAAAAAAAATAAAGGTGGAGGAGTTGCTCGGATGGTAACCATTCGTGATGTGGCGAAACGCGCAGGTGTATCCGCATCGACGGCTTCGCGTGCACTTCGTAATAGTCCGCTCATAAGTTTGACAACGAGAGAAAAGTTGCAACGGATTGCAAAAGAGATGGACTACATACCTAATTTTTCCGCACATAATTTAGCAACAAATGAAAATAATTCAGTTGGAATTGTTTTCCCTGTCGATAAGAATCATTTATATCAAAATCCCATCTACATAGAGCTGATTGAAGGAATCAACCAGGAACTGACGCTGAGGCATTTCTTTTTGACCATAGCCTCGGGGAGTACGGACAAAGAACTGATGCAAAATATCAAAGTGATGATCGAGAACAGTAGGATTCAGCAATTCATTTTGTTGTATTCTGTAAAAGATGATCCAATACGAAAATACTTGCAGCAGAAAAAAGTAAAGTACGTAATCATCGGAAAACCGTATAGTGACGCAAACAGTATTCCCTATGTAGACAACGATAATGTCAGCGCGGGATTAGATGCTGCTGAGTATTTAATCAGTAAAGGACATCATCACATCGCCTATATGTACACGAGCAGGTACCAATTGGTTCAGACTGATCGGCTCCTTGGCTTTCAAGAAGCGTTACGTCGCAGGAATCTTGATGGATATGAGTTGAAAGTGGACATGAAAAGTATTGATGAAATACTGGCAGAATTTCTTCAACGGTGTCCGGAATTGACTGCTATTTTGGCGAGTGATGACATTTTAGCCTTTCAAGTGCAAAAGTCGCTACAACGCGTGGCATCGCAACGCTCTATTGAATTGATGGGATTTAATGATTCTTTATTTGCTGAATTTGCTGAGCCGAAGATCAGCTCGGTGCAGATATATCCGAAACGACTCGGAATTGCGGCTGCTCAATTGCTAATGAGGCAACTGGATCAAGAATCAAATGAGTCCTATGAAAAAATGATCATTCCTTACAAAATCATTAAACGAAACGGATATTGAAAACGTGAACAGATTTGGGAGTTATTCGAATGAATAGCTCTTTTTTTGGTATTGTTTGTGTAACCGTTTGAAAAATAAAAAAATAATCAATGCAAACGGTTGCGAAAATAAGCAAACTATTGCATAATAAATACATTGAAGAAAACGCTTTAAATTCATTTGAATAGGGGAGGACTTATCATGCTTGAGCTATCGAAACATGTCGTTGAACAAAATTATCAAAATAAAAATAGCAACAGTGCAACACATCTTCTACCGAATCTTCCAATCAGTATGATTTGGATGATCAGCTTTGGATTCTTAGGTGTACAGATGGCTTTTTCTTTGCAAAGTTCCAATATGGGACGAATTTTTCAAACCATTGGTGCAGATCCTACCAGACTCGGATTCTTCTTTATCCTGCCCCCTCTCGCAGGTATGGTTGTCCAGCCATTGGTCGGTTATTTTTCCGACCGTACGTGGATGCCTAGACTTGGACGTCGTCTTCCTTATTTGTTGATTGGCGCGCTGGTTGCAGTAATTGTTATGTGCCTGTTGCCGAATTCCGGAAGCTTTGGTTTTGGTTTCGGTTCTTTGACGGCGCTTACATTCGGTGCTGTAACGATTTTATTTATGGATTTATCATCAAACGTTGCGATGCAGCCGTTTAAAATGATCGTTGGCGATATGGTGAATGAAGAACAAAAAGGCTTTGCTTACTCCATTCAAAGTTTTCTCTCAAATAGTGGTGCTGTATTGGCCTGCATTTTCCCATTTGTCTTAACAACACTAGGCGTATCGAATAGCGCACCGAAAGGGGTAGTACCGCAATCAGTTGTGATCTCGTTTTATGTAGGCGCAATCATTTTGATTATTTGCAGCTTGGTTACACTTTTCAAAGTTAAGGAATATTCACCGGATGAATATAATACGTATCACAACATTTCAAAAGAAACAGCTAATGAAAAGTCAAGTATGTTTCAATTGCTTGTGCATGCACCAAAGGCGTTCTGGACGGTTACACTCGTGCAATTCTTTTGTTGGATGGGCTTCCAGTATTTGTGGACATATGGTGCAGGAGCTGTAGCCAAAAATGTTTGGCATACCGTTGATGCATCGAGTGCTGCTTATCAGAGTGCAGGAAACTGGTTTGGAATCTTATCGGCAATCTATTCATTTGCAGCTGTGTTATGGTCGCTTGTTTTGTCACGTATTTCAAATAATCAACGTAAATTATTTTATGCACTAAGTATTGCTCTTGGCGGTCTTGGATTTGGCTCGGTATTTTTCATTCACGATCAGTGGATGTTGGTCGCGTCCTTCACCTTAATAGGTATTTCCTGGGCAGCGATGATGACCTTCCCATTCACGATTCTCACGAACGCCTTGTCCGGTAAAAATATGGGGACGTATCTTGGACTATTTAATGGGAGCATTTGTCTGCCGCAAATCGTTGCTTCTTGTATCAGTTTTGTCGTCTTCCCGATCTTAGGATCATCCATGCCTGCGATGATTTTATTTTCAGGTATCATGCTCGTCATTGGTGCGTTTTCTGTTTCAATTATAAAGGAAACCTATGCTGATTAAGTTATAGCGATATGATTTAGATGGATTTTTTTCTTGACAATGCAACCGGTTGCATTTAATCTGATAATGAAGTTTGCATTCATACTAGCGAATAAAGGTGGGGTATTAGCCATGCAACGTATATTTGAAATTCATCCTTGGGAAGTCACTAGTCATCAACTAGATCGAGAGAATAAAAGACTACAAGAAAGTATGACCAGTATTGGAAACGGATACATGGGCATGCGAGGATTTTTTGAGGAAAACTATAGTGGAGACACATTGCCTGGAATTTATATCGGAGGCGTTTGGTTTCCTGATAAGACACGTGTCGGCTGGTGGAAGAACGGCTATCCGAAGTATTTCGGTAAAGTGATCAATGCCGTGAATTTTATAAAGACAAATATACTGATCAACGGTGAACCCATCGATTTAGCTGTTGATTCGATTCATGAGTTCAGTCTGAGTCTGGACATGAAGCACGCCATTCTCAATCGTCAATTTATAGTCGAAAAAGGCAGCGCCCAATTAAAAGTAACGATCAGCCGCTTCGTCAGTGCTGCTCAGAAGGAATTATTTGTGGATGCATATCAATTTAATAATGTCGGATCAACGGATGTCACCTTGACCGTAAACACACAAATTGATGCCGATGTGAAGAATGAGGATGCAAACTATGACGAGCGATTCTGGGAAATTGTCGATCAATCACAAGGTGAAACGAGCGGTACGGTCCTTACAAGGACAAAAGAGAATGCGTTTGGGACGCCGCGTTTCACCGTTGGTCATGAAATGGTTAACAAGACGGATCTGAATCCTGAAAAAATGGATGCTCTAGACATGGCGGTTCAAAATCAGTTCAACAAAAAACTTATACCTCAAGATACAGCATATTTTGAGAAGCGTGTTGTTGTCCTTACGTCACGGGATTTTGAAGACCAATCAAATTTAGTTAAAGCGATGCATGAACTGACTGCTCAAGTCGCTGATACATCATTGACAGATTTGCAAACGGCTCATGAGAATGTATGGGCGCGCCGCTGGGAGAAATCCGATGTTGTGATTGATGGTGACGATGCGGCACAGCAGGGAATTCGGTTCAACCTGTTTCAATTGTTCTCCACATACTATGGGGAGGATGATCGCCTGAACATCGGACCTAAAGGTTTTACCGGTGAAAAGTATGGCGGCGCGACGTATTGGGATACAGAGGCGTTCGCTGTTCCAATGTACTTGGGTGTGGCCGATGCTTCAGTCACGCGCAACCTGCTCATGTACCGCTACAAACAACTGGATGGCGCGTTTATCAATGCCGAGCAGCAAGGCTTAAATGGTGCGTTGTTCCCAATGGTAACCTTCAACGGAATTGAATGCCATAACGAATGGGAAATCACTTTTGAAGAAATTCATCGAAACGGCGATATTGCTTTTGGTATTTATAATTACACGCGTTACACAGGTGACAAAACTTACGTGTTGCATGAAGGTAGCAAGGTTTTAACTGAAATTTCACGTTTCTGGGCAGACCGGGTGCACTATTCAAAACGTAACGATAAATACATGCTGCATGGCGTGACCGGTCCCGATGAATATCAAAATAATGTGAACAACAACTGGTATACCAACTATCTCGCGAAGTGGACGTTGAAATACACACTTGAAATTCTGAAGGAAGTTTCGCCTGAACAAGCGGCTCAATTAAATGTGTCGCAAACGGAAAAAAATCAGTGGCAGGAAATCATCGATAAAATGTATCTGCCTGAAGATAAGCAGCTTGGCATTTTTGTTCAAGATGATGGCTTCCTCGATAAAGCGTTAATCCCGGTCCGTGACCTTCCAGCTGATCAATTGCCGATTAACCAGCATTGGTCATGGGATAAAATATTACGTTCGTGCTACATCAAACAAGGCGACGTGCTTCAAGGAATTTGGGACTTTATTGATGACTTTACACCGGAACAGAAGAGAGCCAATTTTGATTTCTATGAACCATTAACGGTTCACGAATCCAGCTTATCGGCGTCAATCCATTCAATACTCGCTGCCGATCTGCATGAGGAAGATAAGGCTCTTGAAATGTATGAGCGCACCTCGCGACTCGATCTTGATAATTACAACAACGATACCGGGGACGGCCTGCACATTACCTCTATGACGGGGAGCTGGCTTGCCATTGTCCAAGGCTTCGCGGGAATGCGTGTTCGTGAGGATCGCTTGCACTTTGCACCGTTCCTGCCAAAGAGTTGGAACGCCTATCAATTCCGAATCAATTTTCGCGGTCGGATTATTCAGGTACATGTTAGTTCTGAGGGAACGAAACTGACATTAGTAACGGGGCAAACGCTCACTGTTTATGTATATGGGCAGCCAACTCAACTTGAATTCAAAATAGTATCAGCATAATCAGGAGAAGATCAAATCCTTGCAATGTACTGGGAGGGGGTAGTTCATGAACATTTTACAAAAGACCATTGGCTCAATCAATGACAGGCCGGTCAAGCAATACACATTGGAAAATGACCGTCATGTTCAGGTTGTTTGCATGTCTTACGGAGCTACTTGGCGAGGATTTATGGTTCCAGGTCGTGATGGCCATCGGCATAATCTTATTTTGGCATTTGATGATCTACACACCTACGTGACAAACCCCTTCCATGTAGGCCATTCAATTGGCCGAGTAGGAGGACGTATTAAGGATGGGAAGTTCTCCATTGCCGGGGTGAATTATCAAGTTCCGGCAAATGAGGGGACAAATCTAATTCACGGAGGGAGCAATGGGTTTTTCAACTATCTTTGGGATGCCGTTTTGGAGCAGGACAAAGGTGCAGTAAAGGTTATCTTTACACGAAGGATCAGTTCTCAAGATGACGGTTTTCCAGGAACAATGGATGCAAGAATTGCTTATACTTTGGACAATCAGAACAAGGTCACCATTGAATTTTGCGGAAAAAGCGACGCAGATACCCTCTTTAATCCGATGACGCATGTGTATTTCAATTTAAGTGATGCACAGACAACCATTATGGATCATGAACTTCAGATTAATAGTCGGCAGCATGTGGAAGTCGATGATCAGAAGATTCCGACCGGCAGGCTGCTTGAAAACCGAGGGACCGCATTTGATTTTTCTAAACCTATGCTGTTGAAATCTTCCTTAGCTAAGTTAGAGCAGGAATCAAGTGCAAATCAATTTGATGATGCATTTAAACTGTACGATCATGAGCATCCTGCTGTCGTGTTTCGCGATCGTTATTCACAACGACAAGTAACCGTCACGTCTGATCGAAATGGTGTGGTTATGTTTACAGCTAATCCTAACGCGATCAGTAATCCGGAAGCAAGCCTGCCCTATAATGGACTGGCAATTGAAGCACAGACGCTTCCGGACGCTATTCATCATCAGAATTTTGGCAATATCATCTTAAAAGCGAATCAAATGAAGCGCTATACCGTGCATTACCAATATGAGACTATTAAATAAAGAGAGGAGTCCTTCAATTGGCAGACTTTAGCAAGATTAAAGGATTTATATTTGATTTGGACGGCGTGATTGCTGATACGTCGAAGTATCACAGCAAAGCATGGCATGAGCTCGCTGATGAACTCGGTGTGACTTGGACAAAATCCCTTGAAAATGGACTGAAAGGGATCGGTCGCATGGATTCATTGATGATGATTTTGAAGGCGGGCAATAAGGAACATGCATTTAATGAGAGTGAAAAAAATCAACTCACAACTAAGAAAAACGACTATTATTTGACACTTATTAAAGGAATGACCGAAGAGGATGTTTTGCCAGAAATCACACCTTTCTTAGAAGATTTGGATGCTCATCATTATAAGATTTGTTTGGCATCTGCCTCAAAAAATGCACCAATTATTCTTAAAAAATTGAATCTGGTCAGATTTTTTGCGGAGGTCGTCGATCCGACTACTTTAAAAAAGGGCAAGCCGAACCCTGAAATTTTCATTCGCGGTGCCGAACAACTGAATCTGCGTCCTGAAGAATGTATTGGCATTGAGGATGCCGCTGCAGGCATTCAAGCAATTAATGATGCTGGAGAAACGTCCATCGGCATTGGTGATGCTGATGAACTACACGCAGCCGATATCAACTTGGCAAGTACGAAAGAACTGACACTTAAGCGCATCGAATCCGAATTGAATGTCAAGGTCAAATAGAATCAGAGCCATCTGTGAGAGATTTGGTCAAAAGGAACAAGAAATCTAAAATTAAGGGCTTATGAACGGAACTCCTGAAGTTGGGAAATAAAATCCAGCTTCAGTTCTTTTTCTAACTGTGCAAAGAAATAGACTTTTTCGTTTTTTCTACGTAAACGATAAAAGAGTTATTTACATTTTTTATATAGGAGACCAGCCTGAGAAAACTCGGCAATTCATTACCGAGATGAATCAGTGCCTAGGGCTGCTTTGAACCTCCAGAATCGGCAAGCCCAGCATATCGGATCTCTCAAACCGATCTAATGATCAAAATTTTTCCTATGTTATCCGAATTTTATGCGAGGTGAAATTCACGCATACTTGAAACGGATGCAATTATTGAGCTTACTAATGGCGAAAGCAAAAAGACGCAAGGCCAAGGTGCACTGATGATTACAAAACGGGCAGAGGATTACGGTGTGACTGCTCATCATACAAAAATACCAATCGTACGAGTCCGGCTTTTTTATATTTGCTTGGTCATGCGGAAAAAGAGGGCTACACAGCCAAATTGTAAGCAGTGAAGGGATAATTCGGAATGAAACTTAACTAAGCGGAGGAACGAGCATGGAAGTCAAAAAAGCGAACGAACTTGGTGAGTCTGTTCGAAATCAGATCAGTGATGTTTTTGTCGGCGGTTTCATGCAATGGCTGCAGTACTTTTCCAAGGATCCGAAGAAACTGTCGCAAGCCTTTGCCCATATGTTTCTGCTCGAAAAATTCTATGTAGCCGTTTTTGACGGTGAGATTGCGGGAATTACCGCCTGCACGGATGGAAAATCGCCTTGCGTGCGCCTGAAGACGCGGGAGCTCATCCGCCACATGGGGATAATCAGGGGGACAATTGCTGGAATGGTGCTTAAAAAAGAATTTGAAAATCATCCGTACCCGTTCCCGATCGAGTCCGGCCGCGGCTCGGTGGAGTTTGTCGCTACTGCGGAGGGGCATCGCGGCAAAGGAGTTGCCTCGGCAATCATTCGGCATATTTTAGACGTCGAATCGTACCACTCCTATGTGCTTGAGGTTGCCGATACCAACACACCCGCTGTTCGCCTTTATAGGAAGCTTGGCTTTCGGGAACTGATGCGCGTGCCACAGAAGCATAGCAAGCAAAGCGGGATCAACGCGCTCGTGTATATGAGTTATTAAAAGCCGAAATTGGTAGACATTCCTTGAATCGCATGACTTAGGATGCGTTTTATTTTTGTCTAGGAAATTATAAAAATTCGACTTGTGGATAACGCCGTGAAACTATTTATAGACCTTTTGAAGGAGCAGGATATGGCGAAACGAAGCAGTAGGGTCATCAAGCGTATTCTTAAAGAACATTTTGATGGATTTTGGGAATTCCATTCCGACTTGTTTCCGCTATCGAAAAGACATCAAGGAAACGGTTCAAAAAACCATTAAATGCGAGACGCGTGATTTAGGCTATGCCAAGTATGAATGCTTCGGCTGCGAAGAAAACCCTATGCTCGTCTTCGGCTGCTTTACCTGCAAAAGTTGCTTTTGTCATAAATGCGGAAAAAATATACGGATGATTGAGCGATCAGGCTGGTGTCGAATCTGAAAAATAGACGGAAAGATTCCGCTTAAATAGAAAATGAAGGAAAAAATAGCTTAAATAGACGGAGAAATTCCGCTTATCGAATCAAAAAACGTGGAAATGGAGCTTTTTGCAGTGCATAACCGGAAAAATTACCCTTATTTACCCACGAAACAAGCTCCATGATGTAAATAACCGGAAAATTTCCGGTTATTTATTTCAAGTGCTCAATTGCCAAATTGATCAAAAGCAGCTTTAAATTCATCCTCATGAGCAACAAAAACATCGACTAGATCCGGATCGAAATGTTTGCCTCGGTTTTCCTTAATAATTTCAATGGCTTTTTCATGTGAATACGCCAATTTATACACGCGCTCAGATCGCAAGGCATCATAGACATCAATGAGAGCAACGATGCGTGCGGCAAGCGGGATCTTTTCTCCGATCAGCCCGTCTGGATAGCCGCTGCCGTCCCATTTTTCATGATGGGAACGAGTGATGGCAATGCCGAACTCTAAAAAGTCATTTCCCGGATATTTATTATGAACCTCGGATAGTGTATTCGCGCCAATCGCGGCGTGAGTCTTCATCACTTCAAATTCATCATTCGTCAGCTTACCTGGTTTCAAGAGAATGCGATCAGGGATCCCCACCTTGCCAATGTCATGCAGCGGAGCGGTTTTATAAAGGTTGTCACTAAATGCGTCATTAACTTTATTTTGGTATCTTGTTATCTGCTGCATCTTTTCTGACAGTAGTTTGCACAACAATGAGACGCGTTCAACATGAAAAACGGATTTAGCATCTCTGGATTCCAGTAATTTAACAAGTGAATAAATGGTCGCCATTTGCGCTTCACAAAGCGCTCGTTCTTTTTTTAGATTTCGATGGTATTCTGCCTTGTGGTAGTCAGCGAATGCGCCGATAATGAGCGCCATAAAAATGTATAGGACTAACCTTATGCCCCGGTTTTAGGAGACTGGTTCAGATGCAGAGATTCATTCAAAGGCATGAACGGTCCAATGAGCAGGGCGCTGAATACGGCATGAATGATGCCTGCTTTCTTGCCGTTTGTTGCGGTAACAATAGCGATAGGCAGGTACATAAAATTTGTGAAAACACGCTCTGTTCCGCCTGTATAATAAACTATGCCGGCAATTATGAATGATAGAAGATAGCCGATAATCATAATCGATTGATGACGAAACTTATCTTTGATGTGAATTATTTTTAGAATGGCATGCACGATCCTTTCTTAGATATGAGAGAAGTGTTTATTCATAATATAGCAAATTTTCCGTAATAGGAAATAAAAAAACAGCAGGAAACTGCATAAATTGTTCTGACTTAACGAGGACGCAGATTAAATGGATTACCTAAAAACACCAGTGCATACTTATGTGTTCATGCGGGTATGACAAGAACAGAATACATAACCGTTCAGGGAGGACAAACTATGGATACGAAAACAACTTGGCAAACGATCGACGCATACATTGCGCAGTTTCCTGCCACGGTGCAGGAGACGCTTCAAACGTTAAGAAAAGTGATTCACGAGGCCGCTCCGGAGGCAACTGAGAAAATCAGCTATCAAATGCCAACCTTCGTACTGCATGGAAATTTGGTGCATTTTGCTGCATACACGAGTCATATTGGCTTTTATCCAGGAGCGAGCGGGGTAGCCGCTTTTCAAGGTGAGGTTACGAGCTATAAAACTTCAAAAGGAACCATTCAATTTCCGATTGATGAGCCGCTTCCCTACGATTTGATTCGCCGTATCGTTACCTATCGGGTTAATGAAAATATGACGAAGGCGGAAAACAAAGCAAAACGTAAGAAATGAGGCGCGTGCTTCGATTATAATGTCGGGAGGGATTTTCATGCAGAAAATAGTGCCTTATCTATGGTTTGATCATCAAGCAGAAAAGGCGGCGAAGTTTTACACGTCACTTTTTAACCAGTCAACGATCATAGACACTTCTCGCTATGGTGAGGCAGCTCCGGATTCCTTAGAAAAGGTGCAGGTCATGAGCGTGACGTTCCAACTTGAAGGTTGAACGGCGGTCCGCATTTCACTTTCACACCTGCGATCTCTTTCTTCGTGAATTGTGATTCACTCGAAGAAGTGGACAGCTATTGGGCGAAACTCTCGGAAGGCGGAACGGCCTTGATGGAGCTAGGCACGTATCTGTTCAGCGAGAAATTCGGTTGGATTCAAGATCAGTTTGGCGTGTCTTGGCAAGTTAATCTCGGACATCGCAAGCAAAAAATCACGCCGTCGCTGATGTTTGTGGGCAAACAGCATGGCAAAGCCGAACTGGCAATGAATGACTATATCTCCCTTTTCGACAATTCGGCGATTGAGCACATCGAGCGTTATGGACATGACGCAGAGGAGATGTCGGGAACTGTCCAGCATGCACAGTTTCACCTTGCCGGTCAGGAATTCAAGGCAATGGACAGCGGATTGGATCACGCGTTTACCTTCAACGAAGCGATCTCTCTCTTTGTAAACTGCGAGACTCAGGAAGAAGTCGACACCTTGTGGGACAAGCTGTCCGAGGGCGGCGCAGTCCAGAAATGCGGCTGGCTTAAAGATCAATACGGTGTATCCTGGCAAATCATCCCGACCATTTTATGCGAACTGCTGCAGGATTCCGATCTGGTCAAATCGCAAAACGTGATGCAGGCGATGCTCCAAATGAAGAAAATAGACATCGCTGCTTTGAAACAAGCATACATACAGTAAAAAAGCGCGACACTTTTCGATGGGAAAAGTGTCGTGCTTTTAATTTTCACGCCGATTAACGAGCTGTTTTCTGTTATTAAAAAATCCACGGTAGGACAGATAACAGGAAATAAATGAAGAAATCGCTGTTGTCGAGAGCAGCATGAAGGTAACCATGATCTGGTATTTGATTGCTTCCATCGGTGATGTTCCGGCAAGGATGAGTCCGGTCATCATTCCGGGAAGTGAAACAATGCCGAGTGTCTTTGCTGAATCAATGGTCGGGAGCATCCCGGTTTTTATCGAGTCGCGGATGATTTCTTTGGATGAAAGAAGAGTATCCGCGCCGAGCGCAAGCTTCGTTTCAATTTCCTCTCGCTTGTTTTTGAAATCGGACGCCATTTGTTTGTAACATAACCCGAGCGCAACCATCGAGTTGCTGATGATCATGCCGCCGATCGGAATCATTTGATACGGTTCATATCGGATGATTCCGGACAGAATCAGGATCAATAACGTCAGGAGTGTGCCGACGGCGATAGACAGAAAGGAGATCAACAAACCTCTTTTGATGGCTCGTCCTCGTTTCGCGGCATTGTAGGAGGCATTAAAGGTCATGAACAGCAGCAAAAAGGTTGTAAATGCCGGGTTTTTATAGCCGAACACAAAATTCAAGACATATCCGACTGCGACGAGCTGGATGACTGCACGAACCACACTAATGATGGTTTCTTTTTCAAGCTTCAGCTTTTGCCAATAAGAGAAGAAAAGGGTGACAAAGACCAGTGATGAAGCGATCATCAGCGATGTGACATGGATGGTTGTTGAACCGTTCATTGGATCGCCTCCAAAGTGCGAATCTCGCCACTTTCAATAGTGAGCAGCTTATTGGCATGTTTCCTGCTTTGCTCCGTGTTATGTGTGATCCACAGGATGGTTGTCCCCTTTTGATTGAGCGATTTTACAGCCTGCTCAACGATTTCGGTATTTGCTGCATCTAGGGCAGAAGTCACTTCATCAAGAAGCAGAATTTCCGGCTTGAATAGCAGGCTGCGAATCAATGCAATCCGCTGTTTTTCGCCTCCGGAAAGGTTTTTCACTTCTTTATGTAAATAATCACCTGCTATATGGAAGATGGAAAAGAGTTCGTCGACTCTCTCTTGATCGAAGGACACATTTCTGACCACAAAAGGAAATTCAAGATTCTCTTTTACTCGGTCCCCAAATAAATAGGGCATTTGAAAGCAATAAGCAATCTGCATTCTTAACTCCATCGGATTATAATCGTTCAGATTCTTTCCCATAAATGAAATAACTCCATCAGTCGGACTAATTAAATGGCAGCAAAGCTTGAGAAATGTGCTTTTACCACTTCCCGAAGGACCGACAATCGAAAGAAAATCTCCCGTATCAATGCTAACAGACATGTCTCTAAGAATGGATTGATTGTCGTTGGTGAAGAACACATGAGAAAATTCAAGTAGTGACACAGAGATGCACCGCCGTTTCTATAGAATAGATAAATGCTTGTCAACACTCTTATCATTTTAAACTTTTTTCATGCGGCGCGCTTATGCAATGTTCGACTGGTATGCTCTAATTAGTCGCTGATGTATCTTCCTGCGGCTTCTGCAATGGCTTTTGTTTCTTGCACGGTACCATATGGATGCTGAGGCGGTGCATAAATCGAATATAATTTGATTGGCCGATCACCAGTATTAATTAAGTTGTGCCATTTTCCAGCGGGAATAATGAACGCAAAGTCCTTGTATACTTGTCTTTGAAAATTAAGTTGATCTTGTTGATCGCCCATTGCGACAAGCCCTTGACCATCTTCGATCCGTATGAACTGATCAAGGTGAGGATGAACTTCAAGACCGATGTCTTCGCCGACATTGATACTCATCAAGGTAAGCTGCAAATGGGATCCCGTCCATAAAGCTCTTCGATAAGCAGTGTTCTGTTTCGCTGCCTGCTCAATATTAACGACAAACGGTTCCTGTCCGTAATCCTTCAGATTAAGTGCAGTCGGTGATACATCAGATCGTGATTGATATCCCGCTCCATAAGGAAAAGGAACATACTGATTTGAAAAGTACGTAGTTAGTCCCAGCCCGTTTACGTAGTAAGGGTAGGGACAAGCATTGTACAGGATGTTTCTTGGTGCATTTCTTAAATTAGGACTAAAGCATGTTTGATAAGGATACATCTAGGTCAATCCTTTCATAGGCTGATAGCAATAATTTATGCGCTGCATGTAAAGATTGTGCGGATCAGAGGGATGCTCAATCATTTGGGCAAGATCCACAATTATTAGGTGACCCTTGATGGAATTCGTGCGGGCACCTCTCTTCCATGGGGCATCGTAACAGGCACTCTCTACGTGCATTCCGAATGTACGAATCGACGCTCTAGTTAACTCACTCGTTCTTCATGGTAATAAATTCCTAATAATTCTCTCCAGGAAGACATAAACCGAGTGACAAAGGTGATGCAATGCCGATTCTATTAAAAAGTTTAGAATTATATAAATCTACTGAAAATAGGGAACGAGACACTAGTCTCGTTCTTTTTTACGGGCTATGGTAGAGATTGTTGGTTGTCTATTGCTTTATTTTTGAATCTATCAAATAATGGTTGGGAGGAAGCATCTTGAAAAAAATGCTTAGAGGGGCTTTGGTTTTCGTGGCTGCCTTCATGCTGGCGAGTGCGCCTGCACAGTCCTATACGGCGCACGCTAAAGCACCCGGTTACGAGAAAGAGAGTGATCATACGTACATCATCAGTTCAGCGAAAAATTTTACGGCGGGGACAAGACAGAACGTCATCATTCATCAACGGCCGGGCGACGGCGCAATCACATTGAAAAAATCGCGGGGGAGATATGCGACTGATGGTACATTCGTATCTCCTGAAATTTCAACGGATCCATTCGAGTATCTGATTGCTTCGTGGAACAGCGATACACCTGCCGGCACCTATGTTGAGATCCAGGTCCGCGCACTGATCAGCCATTATAATGCCGAAGATCAGTTAGTGAAGGACTGGTCGACTTGGCGCACATGGGGCAAGTGGGGCACAAACATTGGACGGGCAAGTGTCTCGGACAAGTCCGATCCATCGGCTTATGTGGATGTTGACACATTTACCGTACGCGGCAGTCGTGGCGAGACGGCGGACAAGTTCCAGATTAAGGCGGTCCTGCACAGCGACAATCCACGTGTCGCACCGAGCATTCGACTGCTTGGTGCTTCGACCGAACTGGGCTGGAACTCGACCAGCAAGCATCCGAGCACCATCACGTTAAATAAAGACATTGAAACGCCTGCCTATTCGCAAATGATTCGTGATCCTAAGATAGCAAGCTCGATCTGCAGTCCGACAACGATTACGATGGCGATGAATCGCATGGGAGAAAATCTACTGCTCGAAGAAACGGCTTATCGTGATTATGATTATAACTACGAAGGCTTTGGCAACTGGGCATTCAGCTCAGCGCTTGCCGGAAGCTATGGCTATAAATCCTATTCCGTGTTTACCGACATCGATGGGTTGAAAAAGGAAATTGCCAAAGGATATCCGGCGGCAGTCAGCGTTAAATATACAAATGATCCGACCAACACACGCTATCCTTATGTGGAAAGCGCGCCCGGGACAACGCCTGGTCATTTGATTCTTGTCAGAGGATTTGAGACGATTGACGGTCAGGACTATGTCATTGTCAACGACTCATTCGCGCCATCCGATGATACGGCTGTTCGAAAATATAAGATCGATCAGTTCCAAAAGGCATGGGCGAACGGCGTTGCTTACATTGTTCATGACAAGGAAAAAGGTGCAGGATATGCCGCAGCGAATCGTGTGCGTGCGTCTTTGATGCCAACCAAACAGGAAAACGAATACGCACTTTATGTCGGCAAGAAAAAAATCGATATTCCAACGAGCTTCACGGCGGATGTCAGCCCGCTGACCGAGAAATCGGGTACACTCGCGTACACCATTTCCAATGAAAAAAAATACGACACAGACGCGCAAAAGAAATTTTATTATACGCATGAAACAGCGGACGGCAACATTGCGCTCGATGTTAAAAAGCTGGAAGCAGATCTAAACGGAAAGCATGCGACGCTGACTTTTTATGTGCTCGGCACGGAAGGAAATAATTATGTCGCTAAAATTGAACTGAACAAAAAACATAATAGTCATTAAAACAGGTGTACATCACGAATGTACGTAACCCTCCCATTTTCAGAAAGGAGGGTTTTGTTTTTCTTCAATAATTTATTTTTCCCAAGCCCAACTTGATCTAACATAGAAGTCTCGATTCAGATGAAGGGCAGATTATTATTTCAAATAACCGACAAGGGTAAGTGAAGAGAGCACAGTTGTTCCATGCGGCGCACTTTCAATCGCCGCAGTTAGATCCTGTCCGGCTTGAACACCGTGGTGGCGCCCATTATGCCAGCCTGATGCGTGGGTTACATCGTAAACTTTTCCTTTAACGGCTACATAAGCAGGCTGCCCATTTTGTCCATTATATTTTTTCAATTCGGCTAGTGTGAATGTTCGCTTATTACTCTGGTTGGAATTTGATTGACTGCTTTGCTTTGTACTGTTATTTGTCTTTATCACAGCATTCTTATTTTTCGCCAGATAGCCAATGACCGGGACAGCGGACAAAACGGATGCCCCATGCGGTGCGCTCTCAATCGCCGCAGTTAGATCCTGCCCGGCTTGAACACCGTGGTGGCGCCCATTATGCCAGCCTGATGCGTGGGTTACATCGTAAACTTTTCCTTTAACGGCTACATAAGCAGGCTGCCCATTTTGTCCGTTGTATTTCTTCAGCTCAACTAATGTGAATGTTCGTCTATTATTCTTGCTGGAATTTGATTGACTGCTATTCGTTGTGCTGTTATTTGTTTTTGTCACCGCGTTCTTATCTTTCGTCAAATAGCCAACTATTGGAACGGACGCGAGAACGGATGCCCCATGCGGCGCACTCTCAATCGCCGCAGTTAGATCCTGCCCGGCTTGAACACCATGGTGACTGCCGTTATGCCAGTCAGGTGCGTGGGTCACGTCATAAACCATTCCCTTAACTGCGATGTAGGCGGAACGTCCGTTTCTCCCGTTATATTTACTTAATTCTGTGAGTGTGAATTTATGCTTTTTATTTAAGCTGAGTTTTCCTGATTGCGGTTTGTTCACCGATTTGTTCTGTGGCTGTGCGGCAAGATTTCCGCAGCCAGCTAATAAAAGCATGGCTGTGAGTAGTATATAAACTGTATATTTTTTATTAAATAGCATCATTAGGAATGCTCCTTTTACATCGAAAAATTTTCATAATGAATTTTCTTTTTTTGCACATTCAGCCTACGTAACGTTTCAATAGCTGAATCCATCATTTTCGAAGGGCCGCAAATGATATAATGTGTACGTTTCATTCGATAGTGATGGGCGGATAAATAACGAATGATTTTTTCTCGATTCAGGTGCCCGGTTTCACCATAATCATTTGCTTCTCTTGATAAAATAGGAACAAATGTGAAGTTAGGCATTTGTTCGGTTAAAGAAGCAAATAAATTTTGGGATATCAGATCTCTTTTATTCGGAACGTTCCAAAAAAGAATAACGCGCCGCTTTCTGTTTCTATAGCTTAAGTCTTTTAATATGCTGAGCATAGGTGTAATGCCAATTCCTCCAGCGATGAGCACGAGATCAGATTTGGTGCGGTATGCGCTGTTCCCAAGTATCCCGTAAGGTCCCTCAATTGTCGCGTGCGTTCCCGGAGATAATTTTGGAATCGAAGATGTGTAGTCTCCAATTGATTTGACCGTGACAGACAGATAACGCCGATCATTTGGATTGGAAGTAATAGAAAAAGGGTGTTCTTCTTCTGAAATACCGCCATCAAGCATTCGGATAAAAACAAACTGACCTGCTTTATATGGAGGTACATAACCCCGTTCGCGTTTGAAAACAAGAGTATGGATACTTGGCGACTCAGTTGCGATCTGTACAAGAGTATAGGGCTGGCGTTTTGCAAGCTTGATTTTAATTATTTTATGGTATAGATAGCAGCCAAAGGCGATTAAAAAATAAACGGTATAAACGCCGCATATCCAGAAGTTTTGCCGGTAAAAGGCACTGAATAGGAAAACGTGAAGGAAAACTAAAATAATTGCGACGACGTTAGCATTGTGAATCCATACATTATATTTAAAATCAAGAATACGCTTTTTTTCAAGCCAATGTCGAATAAACCCGAGAATCCTAATTCGCCGAGTAATGAAACCGGTCATGAAAATCAGTGAGAGACCAGCGAGAACAAGGAATAGTGTGAGCGCCAGGTCGCCAAATTGACGTACCGTATGCAGATAACCGGACCATATGGCCTCCTCGAGCTGTTTGTGGAGCATCGAGAGCGTGATCGCCACAATTGCGGCGGCACCATGAAATTGGTAGAAATGATTCAACCCAAAGAATCGTTCAATAAATTTGGGACGAGCGCTGATGACAAGCTCAGCCAGCAGCCATGTGTAGGCGATGGATCCAAGGACCATAGGTAATAAATCTCTTAGTGTTTGATAGGCCGGCGGATTCGCTGCATAGACGATCCAAATTGCCGGGAGAGGGCTCAAAAAATAGATAAGCAAAATCATCGCTCTCATTAGTTTTAACATGTCCTTTGTCCTCCAGTGCAGAAGAATGCAATGAGCTTTAATTATATTGTTTCGTTTCTAACAAACATTAAAGCCTTTAGAAAGAAGGTTTGATAGATTACAATAATAATTATAATAATTATTAAATGAAAAAATCTTTAAAGATAGATGAGAAGTTGCACAGAATATAATAATGAAAGGATTGATCAGCATCAGCTCATGGAGTGGGCAACCATTGAAGACGTAATCGTAAACGGTGTTTTCGGAAGCACGGTACTTTAGCACCCATGAAGTTCACAAGTTGGCCTTCTTCACTCAGAGTCAGCATTCTTACGTGGTATAATGATCCAAATCGAATTCATCCTCAAGATTTGAGGGTGATTTTTTTCTAACATACGAACGATTTGCGGGGAGGAATTAAGTGTGACGGAATCTGTGAAGGACCATGCAAAACGACTGCATGAGCAGTACATTGCGCTTGATGCTCATTTTGATCTCTTGATGGAAGTAGATTTGCGGCGGAAGCTTGGTTATCGAAAAGTGATTGAGTCAGAATTTTTGCCGATCCTTCGTGCGGGCGGTGTCAGTGCACTGGTCTGCTCGCTTTTTATTTCGAGTAAGTACTTGCCGGAAATGGGGCTGAAAATGGCTCTAGATCAGGTGAGCGCGCTTTACTCGGAGATTGAGGAATCTCCGGATAAAATCCAATTGTGTACGACCTACGATGACATTTTGGATGCACGCGCCAATCAAAAACTCGCAATCTTGCTTTCTCTTGAAGGTGTGGATCCATTAACGAACGATCTCGGACTCTTACAGATTTTTTATAAATTAGGCGTTCGATTTGTCGGTTTGACCTGGAGCAGGCGGAATTTTGCTGCCGACGGAAGTCATTTTCATGCTGTGGACGAGGGTCGGCAAGGCGGTTTGACGGAGTTCGGCGTCCAACTGGTTAAAGAAGCGGAGAAGCTGAATATGATTATTGACGTCAGTCATTTTTTTACGGAAGAATTGATTCGCCGCAGATACAGCGACGATGAAATCGGTTTGATTATTGGCGGTAATTTCTTGAACCTGTATAAGAAAATTCTTAAATAATTGCTAGGCGAGCGGCACGACTTTGGTACCATGCACTTCTTGAATTGATAGCTTTTCTGCTACTTCAGAAACATTTTCTGTGGAGATGCCTCCGCCGGGCAAAAGGATCAATCGGTTGTCCGCATACTGAATGAGTTGCCGCAAATGATCAAAATGTCCTTCAATTGATTCGCCTATTAATCCTCCGTGGGTCAGAATACGTTTTACACGATGGTCAGCCAGCCAATCAATAGCGCTGAGCTGCGCATCATGATCTAGTTGGTCGAAAGCCATGTGGAACGTACTGTCCAGATTACCGGCAGCTTCGATCAACGTACGCGTGGCGGGTTCGTCCAGGTGATTTTGCCCAGTCAGGCAGCCGAAGACAACGCCGTCGGCACCCAACTGCTGCGCCTGATCGATGTCCGAGCACATCATCCGGATTTCATCGTCGTAATAAGTGAAGTTCCCACCGCGTGGGCGAATCATCACCATGACCCGTACTTTTCGGGAGTGGCAGTACTGAATGGAATGCGCCATCACGCCATAACTAACGGTGGTTCCGCCAACAGCCAGATTATCGCAAAGTTCAACTCGATTTGCGCCATGATCGATGGCATTCGGAATTTGCGTGAAATTTTCTGCACAAAACTCTTTTATGAGCACCAGATGCACCTCGTTCTTTTATAGAGTACCATGAATGAGAGCGTCATGTTTCATATAAAATAATGATATTGTGGATAGCGATTGGTTCGATTTTGTGTCAAACTCGGAGAAACGCTACTGAGAGATTAATGTCGAAGTTCCGGTCCTTAGTAGCGAAACTGCCTATAAGGAAGGGTGATGTGAAATGATCAATATTTTATTCAACCACTCTCAAATTAATGACCCATGGTGTTTTGACACGTTCAGAAAATACATTCATCCAGATGACAAAGTGACCGTAATTCCCTTTTCGTTTCAAGAGCAATTCATTGATTCAGAGAGATCATGGCAGGCGGCCTATGGAAAAGACCAAGGATACTATTATTCTCAAATTGTTGAACCGTTTTTATCTTATGGGATCGATGAACAGTCAATCAGTTGGGTTAACTATTTCAGCGATACAAAGACAGAAGCGAAGCAAAAAATAGAAGAAGCGGATATCCTCTACTTTCCTGGTGGATTACCCGATAAAATGATGGAGCGGATCATCGAATTTGATTTAAAGAAAATAATTCAACAACATCGTGGTGTCGTTATGGGATTCAGTGCCGGAGCAATGATTCAAATGAGTGATTACCATATTACGCCTGACGAAGACTATGAATCTTTCGGATACTTTAAAGGACTCGGTTTGATTCATTCTTTTGATCTTGAAGTGCATTTTAAGTCGACACAAGTGCAGCTCGATTGTATCAACCGTTCTATAAGGGAAACCGGGCGTCCGGTTTATGCGATGGAGGATGAGGGTGCGTTGATCGTTGTCGATGGAAAAGTAGCCACGATAGGAAAGGTTCATTATTTTGAATGAAAGGCGAGCGATTACTTGTTTGAAATCATAAAAGCCACATTGAATCATTCTGATGATCTGGGGTATGTGCATGCGACATCATGGAAACAAGCGTATCAGGGGATTGTTCCGCAAATGGTTCTTGATCAGCTAACTCCTGAGGCGCGGGCAGCTTTCTTCAAAAAAGTAATTCCCATCAGCCAGCATGAATTCTATAGTGCCTATTTAAGTGATCAGCCTGTTGGCATGATATCAATCGGTAAGTCGCGAGATAAAGAGGTGTCTGGCGATGTTGCGGAAATCAGCACGATTTATTGTATTGCTGCTGTTTGGGAAAAGGGTTATGGAAGAAAGCTAATGAATCACGCAATCAAGCGATTAAAAGATCAATCTTTTCGATCCGTCACTCTTTGGGTGTTCGAAGAAAATAAAAGAGCGAGAAAATTTTATGAAAAATGTGGTTTTACGTTTGATGGAACGAAGGAGCAATTGGCTATTGGCGGGAAACAACTGACTGAAATACGTTATGTTTATTAGCTATAGGTATAAGCTCGTTTATAGTAAAAGTGGTTACAATACCTCTGACAAATCATTGACGGACACTGCTTCGAAATAAGAATCTCATTAATGAGAATGGGGAGCGATAGTATGTCAAATAGCGACTGGTTTACAGTTGAAAAGATTGATGCGCATACGTATGCAATCAGCGAATACGTGCATTGGGAGCGTGTTCACTCCTATCTTTTAATTGGTCGTGAGCAGGCAGCGCTGATTGATACAGGAATTGGCATTGGTGATCTGCACCATGTAGTCGAACAACTGACTGAATTACCGGTCATCGTGTTGACCACTCATGTTCACTGGGATCATATTGGAGGCCATGGATCGTTCAAAAAACATTTTGTACATAAGAAAGAAAAAAGCTGGTTAGAAAATGGTATTCCGGGCTTATCAATTCAGCAAATTCGTAGTGGCGTTTTTAAGGATATAACAAAACCGATCCCTCCATCAGTACATCCCGAAACCTATTATCCCTTTAAAGGAAAGCCGAGCGGACTGTTTCAAGATAATGATATTTTTGAACTTGGTGAACGAAAAATTAAGATCATTGATACACCTGGGCACTCGCCTGGTCATGTCTGTTTTTATGATGAGTCAACCGGTTACCTCTTCTCTGGTGATTTAATTTACACGGAAACACCGATTTATGCCTTTTACCCTTCAACCAATCCCGCTGACCTGGTTAAATCTTTTAAGAAAGTAGCTCGTCTGGAAAAAGAAGTTTCGAAGGTCTTCGGCGGACATAATGAACTTGGACTGGATTCTTCCATTTTGTATGAAGCCGGGGAAGATGCTGAATACCTAATTAATCATGACTTGGTTCGATTTGGTGCCGGTACGCATCACTTTAAAAGGTTGAGTGTCCAATTCTAATTTAAGTTACTGCACTCCACCTCTACTGCGCATCAAAACCATCCTTCTTCATCGAGCGTTCAAACGTCTACACCTGCATGCCAGACAAAGTATGTATTTTTTCCGGGAGACTGTTTTGCCTGATATAAAGCTTTATCGGCGGCAGCAAAGAATTCATGTGTTCCTAAAAAAGAGTCGGAGTCGAATTCACAGATGCCGGCGCTGACCGTCAGTGTTACCGGCAATGATAAGTCGAGACTTCTTTCCTCAAATTCAGCACGGATCTGCCGGGCTAAATGCTCGGTTTCAGCAGCATTACGATGTGTGAGAATGGTGAATTCTTCTCCGCCGTACCGAAAGGCTTGGTCATCCTTATCAATACAGTTCATTAAGGCATGAACAAAACAGAGGAGCGCATAGTCGCCGATGACGTGCCCAAATTGATCATTGAGGTATTTAAAGTTATCGATATCCCAGATGATCAGTGAAAAGCCCTCGTTTTTTTGATGATGGTTTTGGATGAAGAGAGTCAATTGCTCATAAAAGGATGCGTGATTCAGCAGCTTTGTCAGTGAATCCTGCTTGACTTGGATGCTTTTCGAGATAATATGATCGACCAGGTATGAGAGACAGGCGAGAACAATACGGGCGAGTATGAAGAGTACACTCATTAATGCAACCATACTTATGATTTCCATAAAGCCCTGATCCGCCCGCGCTGCTTCCGGCTTTAGCGGAAGAATAAAGAAACAAAAATGCAGATAGCTGAGCAGACTTGAGACGGTAGCAAATAAAAGCGGCTTCTTGTCAATATACAGAAGTGAAATTAAAATAGGAATACAGAAAACAGCATAGATGGTGCAGACAACATAATGCACAAAGACAAGATTAATACAAATGGTCAAGGTCGCGATAAGCAGGACGAGCGATTGCATTGTTGGATTTGCTTTCTTGATGAAATACTCAATCAACACAGAGGCGGCGCATAGAACGAGAATATTAATGATTGTCGGTCTGATCACATAGATTTGCAGATAATTAATTATAGGCAGTTCATGTTGGGAAAAGCCGGTAATGAATAATTTCACGAAAAAGATGCTTAATTCGGTTAGGAAAATGGCAGTCAGGCAGATCCACAAATATTTGTATGAAATACGACTCCATCTTGAGAAATTGATTGCATGTTCATATTTCAATTGCTTCAATAATGACGCTCCTCCTTAATCTTGGATGTGTGTTGTGGTTACATACTGATTCTCTAGGAGAAAATCAGGTTAAACTAGATAGATAGGCAAAGTCCGTGACCGATATTTGCCAATTAGAGTCGTTCACTGTGCTTGTTGCTTATCTTTACTATAGTATCGTTAAATAAGTGGCTTTTTCTGTGACATACGTATCGAATCACGACTTTTATACTGTTTTGTCACTTTTTTTAGTTGCAAATTAGATTGAACAAATGGTCACAAGTGAAAGGGGATAATGCCAATGAACTATGATGAATTAACGGCAGAACATCTGGATGATATGGCGCGTCTTTATGTTGATGCGTTCAATGCACCACCGTGAAATGATGAATGGACGGTGGAAACAGCGCGAAAAAGGCTTCATCAAATGATCCATTGCGAGGGTTCGTTCGGATTGGTCGCCTATCAAAATGGCAAGCTGTCCGGTCTTATTTTGGGTGGTGAAGAACAATTTTACGATGGCGGGATGTTCACGATTAAGGAGTTCTGTGTCGATCGAGAGTTGCGCCACACTGGAGTTGGGACAAGCCTGCTCAATGCGTGCGAGAAGCGTTTAAAGGAAAAGGGAATAAGGACATCATCTTATTTACAGCGAGAAATGATGGAACAGAAGGTTTCTATCAACGTAGAGGCTTTCATTCGCTAGACGATATGGTCATGATGGGAAAAGAACTGTAATCCATGCAATTAGAGGTACATAAAAATTGAGGAGGTACAACGATGGCTACTGCAAATGAAAAATGGCTGTCCATCCCGAAGGAAGCAAGAGAACAGTTGAAGCGCAATGTCTGGTGCACGAATTGCGGCAAAGCAGTCAAAATTGTTGGTTATGTGATTGATCAAGACCGTTTCGGTATTATCTTAAAAGGAAAATGTGCGACTTGTGGACATGATGTTGCGCGTGTGATTGAAAACAATTAATAGAAGGGAGATCACGAGTATGCTGAATCTAATCAAGCCACCAATGCTCAAGCCTGGTGATACGGTGGCGACGGTCAGCTCTTCTTGGGGCGGCGCAGGCGACGAAGAAATTAATTGGCGCTACCTTCAAGGGAAAGAACGATTGGAGAAGGTTTTCGGTTTAAAGGTCGTTGAAATGCCAAACACTTTGAAAGGCACGGAGTATGTTTACAAGCATCCGGAAAAGCGAGCTGAGGATTTAATGCAAGCGTTCGCTGATCCGTCGATAAAAGGAATCATCTCTTGTATCGGCGGCAGCGACAGTATTCGGCTTCTTCCTTATATTGATTTTGACGTGATTCGGAACAATCCGAAAGTCGTGACCGGTTATTCGGATAGTACGGTGACTCATTTTTTCTGCCTGAAAGCGGGTGTTTCCAGCTTCTATGGTCTGTCCTTGCTCAATGATTTGGCCGAGAACATTCAAATGTCGGAGTACACAGAACAATGGGCGAGAAGAGTACTTTTCAGTAGTGCTCCAATTGGCGATGTTCCGGTGTCCAAGAAATATACGGCGCAGCGCCTTGAATGGAAAATCGAGAACAAAAATGTGGCGAGAAAATTTGAAGCAAATACGGACTATGAGCTCTTGCAGGGCAGAGAAACAGTGACCGGACGGCTGATCGGCGGCTGCCTGGAGGTCATTGACATGATCAAAGGCACTTCACTTTTTCCGGAATTAAGCGACTTCGATGATGCCATACTTTTTCTTGAAACATCTGAAGAAATGCCTCCGGTTTGGCTGCTTGAGGACAGTTTGAGAAGCTATGGCGTGATGGGAATTTTCGATCGAATTAACGGATTGATTTTCGGTAAACCGTACAAAGGCACGTTCTATGAGGAGTATAAATCGGTCATCCGTTTGATTTTAGCGGAATTCGGCAAGGAAAATTTGCCTGTCCTGTGTAATGCCAGCTTCGGCCACAATGAGCCGAAATGTCTCCTGCCTTATGGTGCGATGGCGGAACTAAGCTGCGATAAACCCGGATTCGCCATTTTAGAATCGGGTGTTGAGGGGGACTCGTGATTATTAGAAAAATGAACATGGATGATCTGCCGCAGCTTGCCGCTCTGTACCGACAGTTCTGGAATGAACCGTCGGATGTTGCGAAAATGCGCGCTCAATTCGAGAAAATAAACCATCAAAATACGCATATTTTACTGAGTGCGTTAGCGGATCATCGGTTAGTTGGATCAGTGATGGGCGTGGTCTGTGAAGAGCTGTACGGTGATTGCCGGCCGTTTCTTGTTGTTGAGAACATGGTTGTTGACCAGGCAATGCGACGAAGGGGTGTCGGCGCACAGCTGCTTGGTGAATTGGAGAAACAAGCCCGGGTAAGAATGTGTACGCAAATGATTCTTGTGACAGAAACGGATCGCAGTGATGCTTGCCGTTTCTACGAGACCTATGGCTTTTCACGAGACATCAAAGGGTACAAGAAAAAGCTGTAATTCTTTCAGGTATTCATTTTGAAAGAGGAGAGATCATTATGAAGCATGTGCCGAATATACTCACGGTAAGCCGTGTCATTTTCACGATTCTGATGCTTCTTTTTTACAAAGATGGTTGGGTGTTTGCTGGACTTTATAGTGCGGCGGTGGTTAGTGATCTTCTTGATGGTTTTATCGCTCGCAGAACAAACAATCAGAGCAGATTCGGCGCGCGGCTGGATTCATTCGCGGATATGCTGATGTACCTCACTCTAATGGTGCTGATCTTTTATTGGGCGGGTGAACTGCTCGTGCCACTTATCCCATGGATTGTGCTTATCGCAATGATTCGAATCGGAAACTTTCTAATCACCGCGTACAAGTATCATGCGTTTGCTGGCTTGCACACATGGTCGAACAAATTGACCGGAGCGCTTTTGGTCCTCACCCCGATCGTTTATTTCACGTTCAAGCATGGTGGCTTTTTCTGGATTGTCTGTCTGATCGCGCTATGCTCTGCGGTTGAGGAAACACTCATTCATTTAACCAGTTCGACGCTGAATGAGAATCGGCGCAGTATTTTTGTTGAACGATAATGATTATGCTGAAAGTAATACAGCTCTCAATCAGTTGACAGTATCGGATGACCTGCATAGACTTTTACTATGTAATAAAACGGTTACAAGTCGTTCGTTTTGGATTGGGTGTACCCATGAAGGAGGAATGTACGATGTTCGAATTCTTAGCTAACCTATTCTCGTCACTTGCAGGTGTTTTTTGGTTCAATCGTTCAAAAAAAAAACAGAACAGTCAAAAAAATGAGCATACCTTCATCATAATAGAGGGAACACAAACTTTTTGTTAAGTTTGTGACCTTTTTTGTTTCGTAATCGTTTAGACCAACTGAATCATATTGTATTTGGTTGACTGCAAATCATTGAAAAGAGGACAAGGTATGATCTATATCGCTCTATTGCGCGGCATTAATGTCGGCGGGAAAAACAAGATAAAAATGGCAGAGCTGCGAAACGTGCTAGAAACTGCCGGCTTTCAAAAGGTACGCACGTATATTCAGAGTGGGAACATACTTTTTGAATCAGACGATGTTGAAAGTGAACTGATTGCGCGGATGGAGGAGGTTATTGAGCATAAATTCGGCCTTGCGATCCATGTTATGATGAGGTCCAAAGTTGAATGGGATAGGATTGCTCGGAATTGCCCATTCGCTGAAGCCGAAATCGCGCGCGCAAAGGAAACGGCGGTGGGCGAGTGCCTCTATGTGTCCATGCTCGATTCAGCTCCTGACCCAGAAAAAGTCATGCTTCTATCAGAATCCGACTTCGGTACGGATCGCTATCAAATCGTTGGCCGAAATGTCTATCTTCTCTTTCATCACAGTATCCGCAATTCGAAGCTGGCCTTGCGCGTTGAGAAATTGGGCACTTATTGCACAACGCGAAATTGGAAAACAATTGACAAACTCCTTGCGCTCTCAAGCCAATCCGAGTGATTATAATAGAGTTGATGATCAAAAAAGAAAACAATCGGAGGGATTCAAGCAATGGAAAGCTATGATGCCGTACTCGCCTTTTTTGAAAAGGCTGATGAACCTGCAAATGCGGGAAAAGTGGCCGAATCGACCGGATTAGATAAGAAAGAAGTCAATAAAGTGATGACCAAGTTAAAAAAAGAAGAGAAAATTGTCTCACCAAAAAGATGCTATTGGGAGATTAAGAAATAATTTTCACAGCAGGTTTGTGCCGGGGAAGTGGTTCGCAACTCGCTCCGATTTTTTTACAAGTTAAGAACGTTTAGCGTTTTGGCTTGCTGGTACGATGATAAGGTCATAAGATTTGGTTGGGCGATCAGGTAAGCGCCCAAATCTGAAATAGAGGGAGAAATTCCGCTTAATTAGAAAATGAACGAAAAAATAGCTTAAATAGACGGAGAATTTCCGCTTATCGAATCGAAAAGCGTGAAAATGGCTGGTTTTTCGGTGTATAAGCGGAAAAATTACCCTTATGTACCTGGGAAACAAGCGCCATGATGTATATAACCGGAAAATCTCCGCTTATTTTATTCCGGCCGCGTTACTTCATTAAGGACCAAAATGATTTAAGAAATAGAACTGTTTGTTTAAGAGAAGTTTGATGATTCAAAACCGCGGTTGGAGCAAAGGATCTTTCGCTAACTACATGCGCGTCCTACGCATAACGCGAAAGTCACTACATCCTGTAGAAATACGCGCGGGTAGCTCAAAACTGCGCTTCCTTGATCTTCGACGCTCAGGACGAGCCAGTGTCAGGCATGACAAGCGACGTGGCGTTCTGCCTGGCCTCCTCCTTTTTGAACAGGCTCTTATACGTATAACTTTCCTCCTAAATCGCCATCCTAATTGTATTAAACTATGGATGGTGATTTTCAGATGGAGACGGTTAGTGAATTTTTGAATCACTTAGAGTATCTTAACCGTTTTAATAAGAATCAAAAATTGTGGTTGCGGGCGATGGTGTCTTTTATTCGTTGCAATTTTCCGGAATGGGAAGAAACAACCTTTTGCCGGATGCCCACGTATTACTGGCGTCACAAATACATAACTTTTTCAGCAACAAAGGATTGTTTTTACTTTCATACCAATGATGAAACGCAGATGCTCCTCTTGAAAAGGCTGCTCGTGAATGTCAGCTATGGTAAGCGATGCGTTCGTATCCCTCTGAGTGATACAACGACAATGCAAACGTTCTTCGATGTGTTTCGCAGCGTCTCTCACCGAGTACATGAACGGGAAAATCTACGCAAAATCCAGGCGAGATCAACTAATAGTTTGAATAATGATTCGGTTGCCAAAAAATTATTACAGTGATATAATTTTTATTAAGAAAGATGTTGAAATAAGTCGAATTACATAAAAAAGTGAAACCATATAAGTCTGCAAATAAGGTGTGGAAGTTTCTACGCGGCAACCGTAAATTGCCTGCGCTATGGTGTTCTTTTTCCGGTGACCCGGGTATGGCATCTGCTATTGGAATTTTCCATGCGCAGAACCGCTTTTATTTGCCATGGTCATTGGGAACTCGTCGTAAGGCAGAGGACACCGGTTCCCTGCTTTTTTACTGTTTGACTAACCATAACTATTGAAGGAAATCAGGTGAACCGAAAATGGATGAATTTGTGCTCAAGGTTGCGGGAGTCGAACGAAAGCTTCCCGTTGTCCGGATCGCGGATAATATTAAGATTGCAAGCTTTGTTATTTTGGGGGATACGGAGTTAGTATCCGCCGCAGCCGCAGAATTGAAGGAGCGCATTCCGGAAGCGGATTATTTTATTACAGCGGAAGCAAAAGGCATTCCGCTGATTCATGAACTGGCAAGACTGTGCGGGAAGAAACGCTATATTGTTGCACGTAAAAGCATTAAGCCGTACATGAGCGAACCGTTTGCCACTGAAGTTTATTCGATTACGACCCAGAGAAAGCAGCTGCTTTGCATTGAAAAAGATGAGAGCGAAATGATTAAGGGCAAACGCATTCTGATTGTAGACGATGTGATCAGTACCGGCGAATCGGTACATGCACTTGAAAAATTGATCACAAGAGCAGGCGGCGTGCTCGTTGGTAAAGCGGCGATTCTTGCCGAGGGTGAAGATGCGATCAAGCGTGATGATATCATTTATCTTGAAAAGTTACCGTTGTTCCCGATCGATTCGTCCGATGCCATCCAATAAAGCAGGGAGACTATAACGTTGAGCTTTAAAATTGAGAATATAGGCTATAAATATAGCGCAGACACGCCGCAAATCTTAAAAAATATTAATATGGAAATAAAAGAAGCTGAAGTGACCGCAATTGTCGGACCGAGTGGATGCGGCAAGTCCACGCTCGTCAGCATTCTTAGCGGTGTCATTCCGGTCTTAATGAATAAAGGCGAACTGACAGGCTCTTTTCAGACCGGGGATGATCTAGTGATCTCGGTGGTCAGCCAGACACCGGAGAATCAGCTGTTCGGCTATGGCGTAGAAGACGCACTCGCATTCGGTGTGGAAAACATGGGACTCAGCAATCAGGAGATTCATGAACGTGTCGAGTATGTCCTTGATTTGCTCCATATTCAGCATCTGAGGAAGCGTGCGGTGTCAACACTTTCCGGTGGACAAAGGCAGGCGGTTTGCATCGCCTCCGTCCTCGCAATGCGTCCGGATATGGTGATCATGGACGAGCCGGTCAGTTCGCTTGATCCTCAGGGCAAACAGTTGATCCAATCCGTGTTGAATCAACTGAGAGCCTCCGGACAGACAACGGTCATTGTTGACAATAATTTGGATTGGTTTTCAGACATTGTCGACCATGTCGTTGGCCTCGATGGCGGCGAAGTTGTGTTCGATGGGAACAGGGATGAATTCTTCGCTCAGTTTGAAGTTCAGCAGCGGCTTGGGGTGATCATTCCTCAAGAAGTCGAGATCTATCGCGAACTTTCGAAAAAAGTGAGTGGATTAAGCTCTTTTTCCTCACTCGATGGCGCTTATGAAGTGCTCCATGATCGGGTGAAGCAGACGGAAACGGCTGCAGCATTGGAAAAGATGGAAAATCATTCTGAGGCAGTTCTAAAGGTAACCCATCTCAGCAAGAACTTCCAAGATGGATTTCAGGCGTTGAAAAACATCAACGCCGGATTCTCGAAAGGAAAGATCATTTCCATACTCGGCCAAAATGGTTCCGGCAAGACGACTTTGGTTAAGCATCTGAACGGTCTTTACCAGCCAACCGAGGGTGAGGTGACGTATCAAGGTGCGGGAACAGCGGGTAAATCGGTAGCTGAAATCAGTCGTGATGTTATTCTGGTGTTTCAGCATCCGGAGCACATGCTGTTTGAAGAAAATGTCTACCGGGAATTGACATTCTGCGCGCGCGCTCAAGGTGTTCCGTTCAGTGAAGAAGAAGCACTCGCAGTCCTTGAAAAATATGATTTGTTAGCAGATAAAGATGAGCTTCCGGTTAACCTTTCCATGGGCAAGAAGCACTTATTGACCATTTTATCCGTCCTCTTTTCAAGTGCTGAAGTGATCATTCTCGACGAACCGACCTTAGGCATGGATTTGCATTTGAGAAATCATTTGGAAGGCATTATCAGGCATCTGAAGGAAAAAGGAAAGACGGTCATCCTGATCAGTCATGAGATTCCGCTTGTCTTTAAATTATCCGACGAGCTTTTGGTTCTCGACCATGCGTCAATGCTGAAAGAAGGCAGCGCGCAGCAGCTTGCGGGTGACGAAGCGTTGTTCGAGAAGATTCACATTGACTTGCCGCCGGTGGTCCAATTGTCCAAGAAACTTGGAATCAAGCCGCTGGCATGCAACGTGGAGGACTTCACCGATGCGATTGCCGAACAGGTGAAGATTGGAGGTGCAGATCGTGGGTGATTTCTTACAATACGTCGAATTAAATTCGTTTCTGCATCGCCTCGACCCGCGCACGAAATTTGTCTTTTTCATTATCATGTCTGTTCTGACATCCTTTGTGAAAAGCGGCGTCGCGCTCCTATTCCTTTTTCTCGTCTTTTTGGCGATCTGGCTCATTGGCCATATCGGCAAATACATGCTTGTGCTTCTGAACAAAGTCAAGGTGCTGCTGCTTTTCATTTTTCTACTGTGGCTTGTGCTCGGCGCATTCACGATCAATGAGGGGCCGACGATTTACCGGGCAGCATTTTCGGTAATTGGTAATCACTATGTATTCAGTTTAGATTGGTTTGATTTCTATAAAGGCGCCGTGTACGCCCTGCGCATTTTCTTGATGATTTCGGCCTTTTATACTGTGATTCTGACAACGAATTTCAGCCAGATTATTCTTGGTCTCCAGTCCTGGCGCGTTCCGTATGCCGTTGCCTTTGGTGTCGGACTCGTTTTCCAGATCATCCCGATGATCGTACAGGAATTCGCGACGATTATGGAAGCGCAGAAATCACGCGGGCTTGAAGTGGATAAATGCAGCGCATTTGCGAAAATGAAAAACTATGTGATTGTTTCTTTGCCGCTGTTGTTCCGAGTGCTGAGCAAAGGGCATTCCATCTCGCTTGCCATGCATTATTATAAATTGAATTTTAAAGTCAAACGTACATCCTACACAATGATTAAGGCAAGCTACTCTGATGCGCTTTTCGCATCGGTGACGGTTGTTGCCACAGTGGTGACGATCATATTGCAGCTTAACTATTATATTCAAATTTAGATGGGGAACTTGAGTTAATCCCCGTTGATGTTGCTAATGTTTGAAAATTATGAAGAAAGTCGGGAGGATTATGCAATGATTTCAAAATGGGAAAACTTGACTCGAGATGAAATCGCGGCCATTGATAAGGATTCGGCAATTGTATTCCTGCCAACGGCGGCAACTGAACAGCATGGCCCGCATCTGCCGGTCGGTACCGACGCTATAATCTTATCTTCGCTTATCGACCATTTTATCGCGACACAACAATTCGATGAAGGATCACTGATCTTTGCTCCGCTGCTGAATGTTGGCAAGAGCAATGAGCACATGGGCTTCGCCGGAACGATCACTTATGGCACGCAGACTTATTATTCCGTGCTGCACGATATCGCCGGTGCTATCGCCAAGAGTGGATTTAAGAAGCTTGTGCTTTTTAACAGTCATGGCGGCAATACAGACATGCTCAACATGATCAGCCGCGACCTGAGAATTGATTTCGGCATGGACGTCTTTGTCTTCGATTGGTGGTTCACCTCATTCTGGGACAAGGGACTAAAAGGCTTGAAGCAGTCAGGAAAATACGGCGTTTTCCATGCGTGCGAGTTGGAAACTTCACTGATGCTGCACGCGGCGCCGGAGACGGTGCATATGGAACTCGCGGTCGACGAAGATCCGGTTGAGGCGTTGCGCGATAATGACTTTGTAACGCTGTTCGGTCCGTACAATGCGGGCTGGAAAACTGCAGACGTCACCAAAAGCGGCGTGATTGGCGCGCCGACCTATGCTACTGCTGAAAAAGGCAAAAGGCTGTTTGACTACGCGGTCAAAGAGCTTAATGATATCATATCTACTTTTGCAAAAACAAATTATTGAGGAGGCGTTACGTAGTGAAAAACTTCACCGTCAAGTTTACCTTTGTCAACATTATTTTCTTTGTCATCTTCGGTGTGTTTACCGGCGTGCTTTGGGCTTACGGCAGTCCGATTCCGCTGATCCCGGGTGCTGTTCATTTCAGAACTTTTGCGTTTATTATTCCTGCTATTGGATTTCTTTTTGGCCCGGTATCCGGATTTTTCGCCGGCTACATCGGCACATTGGTTTGGTCACTGCTCGGCGGCTATTTCATCGCGCCGCATACATTGATCGCCGATGGAATCACCGTAGCGCTCAGCGCCGCGCTTCCGGCATATGTTATGACACGGAGAAAGTCGCTTGACGAATTGCTTGTAAACAAAACTTCGTTTATTTGGAAATCGTTGTTTTGGTCGATTCTGTTCGGCTGCTTAATGATCCTTGCGACCAGCCTTTCGCTTTCATACTTCACTGGCCTTGGCTACTGGTACTGCGTAATTTGGATTGGTATTGCGGACGTTGTGCCGATCGCGCTGACACCGTTTGTGGTTGTCCTGCTCGCACCGCGTCTCAAACGGATTCAGACAATTATTCCACGCGTATAATACTAAAGCAAACAAACCGCAGGCGAGTGCTTGCGGTTTGTTTTTAATTATCTGGATTTAAATTATTTGTGGTTCTATCATTTATAGATTAATAGAGAAATGCATTTCATAAAAAAAGGCCGGACGCGCGGAAGGAGATAGAGAAGTTGGCAGAAATAATTGATGTGCAGATTGTGCCCCTGTTGCCTTCAGATTGGGCAGAAGTATGTTCAGTTTATATTGCAGGAATCAAAACAGGAATAGCAACCTTTCAAGCTGATGCCCCAAGCTGGGAGGAGTGGAACGAGGCTCATTTAGGAACATGCCGATTTGCAGCAAAGGCAGATGGACGGCTTTTTGGATGGATCGCTTTGAGTCCAGTGTCCAGCCGCTGCTGCTATAAAGGCGTTGCCGAGTTGAGCATTTACATCCTTCCGGAGGGCAAAGGGCACGGCATAGGAACTGCTTTGATGAACGCGGTGATCATGGCATCTGAGAAACAAGGATTTTGGACACTTCAGTCAGGAATCATTGCAGAAAATAAAGCCAGCCGCGCATTGCATAAAAAATGCGGGTTTCGCGAAATTGGCTATCGTGAGAGAATCGCACATATGCCTGATGGGACGTGGCATGATACGATCCTCGTTGAACGAAGAAGTAATCTTGCCGGTCGTTAATGAAAGGTTTCCCGTTAATTCATTCATTCCGGTAATGCTGATTAATAAATACGTAGAAAAAAGCGAGTGACACCTAATTTAGAGTTCGCTCCTTTTTTTTGAGCTGCTTCATAATCTCTTCTGAAACAAAGTCATTTTTTCTCTGTTACCTTCAAATACCAAGATGTATGCAAGAGAAAATCGGGATATTTTCAAATAAGTAGTTCAGAGGATTCTGCTGAATTAAACGTCCCGAGAATCTGGCCAGTTTGGATTAAAATTCAAATTGTTACTCGTGTTCAATAGATAACTGCTTTTTTATAAAATTGCTTTATAATGAAAATATGGCAAATATGTGAACACAAACAGGGAAGGGAAGTCTATCGAATGGACCAAAAAGCTAGAAAAGCAGCACTACGCGGCATTACGTACGGATTGTATCTGGTAGGCACTAAGGATGAAAGCGGTGTGAATGCGTTTGCCGGCAACTTTTTAACACAGACTTCTTTCGAACCGCCGCTCGTGACGCTGGCCGTTAAAGCGGGTACGCGTTCGCAGCAGCAAATCGCGTCAAGCAGCGTGTTCAGTGTGAATGTATTGGAAAGCGGACAAAAGGATATGGTAACGGCATTTTTCCGACCGCTTGAAGTTGAAGCTGATAAACTCGCGGGTTATGAATTTTACGCAGAGGAAACCGGCTGCCCGATTTTTAAGGATGCGCTTAGCTTCTTTGAATGCAGCGTTGTTGACCGACTTGAAATTGGTGATCACTTTATTTATGTCGGTGAAGTGATCAATGCGGGTGTGCATAAAACTGGCGATCCGTTGACCATGAAAGAAACCGGTTTCTATTATGGCGGTTAATGGAAATGGGTTCCGCTTACTTTCGGACTGTGCTATAGTCCAATTAGATGCACATAGATTTGAAAAATCAGACAGCTGAGGTGAGAAGGCGCAATGTACAGCTTTAAGAATGATTATAGTGAAGGCGCGCATCCGCAAATTCTAAACGCGTTGGTGGAGACCAATCTCGTTCAGGAAGAAGGCTATGGCGAAGATCAGTATTCGCTGCAGGCGGCCGAGTTGATTAAGAAAAAGATAAATGACCACAATGCCGCTATTCATTTTTTGACTGGAGGTACGCAAACAAATATGACGGCCATCGCCGCATTTCTGCGTCCTCATGAGGCGGCCATTGCTGCGGCAACCGGACATATCAATGTTCACGAAACCGGGGCGATCGAAGCGACTGGTCACAAGGTGCTGGCGGTGCCTTCAGGCAAAGACGGTAAGTTGACGCCGGCGGGTATTCAATCGATGCTGGATGCTCATCCGGATGAACATATGGTGAAGCCGAAGCTGGTGTACATATCCGACACGACCGAGAACGGTGCGGTTTATACGAAAAGTGAATTGAAGGCAATTAGTACTTTTTGTAAGAGTAAAAATCTCTATCTCTATTTAGACGGCGCGCGACTGGGATCAGCGCTCACCTCGAAGGCGAACGATCTGGAACTAAGCGATCTGCCGAAGCTTGTTGATGCGTTCTATGTCGGAGGCACGAAAAACGGCGCGCTGCTCGGCGAAGCGCTCGTGATCTGCAATGATGTGTTGAAGGACGATTTCCGCTATCTGATGAAGCAAAAAGGTGCGATGCTTGCTAAGGGCCGGCTGACTGGTATTCAGTTTCTTGAATTATTCCGGGACAACCTGTTCATTGATCTCGCGGCACACGCTAATACGATGGCGATGAAAATCAGCGATGCTATACAAGCCGCCGGCTACACGTTCTTAACGCCGCCGGTCTCTAATCAGATTTTTCCGATCCTGCCGAACGATTTGCTTGAAGAACTTCACCAACAGTTTAATTTCTTTGACTGGGAAAAAGTTGACGAAAATCATTCAGCTGCACGCCTTGTGACTTCATGGGCAACCAAAGAAGAAGCCGTTGATGCATTTATTGCGAGCTTAAAAGAAAAAGTAACTAGATAGAAGATGAGCATTTTGTAGAGCCGGGGAGTGATCTCCGGCTCTTTAATATCAAAGCTGTAATGAGGAAGTCATTTTTATTCCCTTCCTGGACAGTTGAAGAAAGGTGCGCAGCAGCCAGTTCACACAGTTCCGCGTCACTATTTTTCTGTCCACTCCTTTTACTGTACATTTGATGTAATATTAGTGAGAAAGGAAAAGGGGAGATGCTGAAATGGGCGACCATAAACTAGTTATTCGAGAAGCGAAAAACTCGGATGCGGAGGCGGTGATTGATTACCTCAACCAAATTGCAGGCGAATCCGATTTTCTAACCTTTGGCTTTGCTGAAGAACTGCATCTGACTGTAGAAAAAGAAGAAGTGACACTCAAAGATTATGCAAAACGAGAAAACGCACTGTATCTGGTCGCCGTATACAACGGACAAATCGCCGGAACCCTCGACTTTTTCGGCGGAACGAAAAAGAGGACGGCACACACCGGCGAATTCGGCATCAGTGTCCGTCAGGATTACTGGAACAAGGGAATTGGCAGGGCACTTATTGCTCGGATGATCGAATGGAGCAAAGCAACCGGGATCATCCGCAAGATTAATCTGCGTGTGCGTGCAGATAACCAACGGGCGATGCACCTGTATAAGTCATTTGGATTTTCAGAAGAAGGCATAATCACACGAGATTTCTTAATCGAGGATGTATTCTATGACTCGATCCAAATGGGCCTGCTGATTGATTGATCAAGGCTTGAAATAATCAATTCAATAGAGCGAGGAGGTGTTATGATGCGCACACGTTTTCTCGGTATTCCTGGATCTGACCAGTGGAAGAACGTGAAATTAATTGATGCCGGCTGGTCACATGATCAAAAATATGCTTTTGAATCAAGCAATCTAAGCAGATACTTGCTTCGTGTGTCAGACAGTACTCACTATGTCAGAAGAAAAAAAGAATATGAAGCCATGAAACAACTCGACCATCTCGACATTAAGATGTCCCGACCAGTCGATTTCGGCATTTGTGACAGCGGCAAAAAAGTGTACACCATCATGACTTGGGTTGATGGTGAAGAAGCCGCAAAGGTTCTGCCCGCACTAAGTTTTAAAGAACAGTACGCGCTTGGCTATCAAGCGGGACGACTGTTGAAACAGATTCACTCCATATCTGCACCGGCTGAGCAGCAGTCATGGAGCCAATTTTATCAAGAAAAGATCGACCGTAAGCTTGCTGACTATCGAGCATGTGGGATTGTTGTGGATCACGCAGATCTCATCATTCATTTTATTGAAACGCATCGGTATCTCATCAAAGATCGTCCCATGACTTTTCAGCATGGAGACTACCATTGCGGCAATATGGTGATCTCGGGAGGGAAAAAGATCGGGATCATTGATTTTGATCGGCTGGACTACGGCGATCCCTGGGAAGAATTCAACCGGATTACCTGGTGTGCCGGTGTTAGTTGCGCCTTCGCATCGGGCAGAATTAACGGCTACTTTGAAGACAGGGTGGTGCCCGCGCACTTTTTCGAACTCATGGCTTTATATAGTGCAACAAACATGATTTCTTCAATTCCATGGTCAATTTCCTATGGGCAGCATGAAATTAATGTGATGATCAAGGAACTAGATAAAAACTTAGATGCCTATGATCACTACCGAACTGTTATTCCTAAATGGTACATGAATGGGATGTAACGAATTATTCCTTAGCCGAACCTACTTCTCGATGGGTGGTGGAACAATGGCTTTCTGCTCTACAGGTGAAGACAGAACAATTAGCGTTGTTGGCTTACCGTACTCGAGACAGGCGTTAATATGACCCTCTAAGGTATGAACAGATTCGGTAACAACTTTTGTTAAGTAGCTGTACATACCCGCAATTCGATGGCATTCCACAACATCGGTTTGCTTTGCTATGAACGCAACGTATTTCATACAATCTTTCGGTTCCATTAAAATAAAAGCGGTAACCTGTTTATTTAGTTTTTCCGGTGCAACGAGAGCGCCGTATTTTTTTATAACACCTTGGTCCTCCAATCTCCTGACGCGTTCCGTCACGGAAGGAGAGGTCAACCCCACTTTTCTGCCGATTTCGATCATTGTTTGACGCGAATTCTCCTGTAATTGTGTAAGAATACTCCAGTCGATTTCATCCATAATATCTCCTCCTTAATTATTAAAATAAATACAGGTTAATTCCTTTATTTTTGTTGACAAAGGTCATTTTTAAATAAAGTATACCATGTGTTTCTTTTGTATCACTATATATAATTGTGAAAAAGAACATGGGGGCAGAGCATTTTGAGTAAACAATCATTAAAACGATCCATCACTTGGGTACAGGGAACCGCGCTAACCATCGGCGCAGTATTGGGCTGCGGGATACTTGTCCTGCCATCAATCACAGCGAATAATGCCGGACCTGCTTCGCTATTATCCTGGGCGATTATGTCTTTACTCGCTTTTCCGATCGTTTTAACCATCGCCGATCTTGCGAAAATAATTCCGAGTGCCGGAGGGATTACGGCCTATGTCGGCCATGCCTTTGGAACGAGAACGAGCACGATGTTAAGTTGGATTATGCTGGGATCTATACCGGTTGGCGTGCCGACGATAGCATTGACAGGTGCCTATTATCTCAACAATCTTGTACCGACAAGTCGATGGGGGACCGTGAGTATCGCCGTGCTCATCTTGGTCACGTCTTTGCTTTTGCATGTAAGGGGAATTGATCTATCAGCAAAGGTAAGCGTAGCGGTTATCTGTGTCATCTTCACCTTGCTAGTAACTGCTGTTATTGTCGCTTTTCCCCATGTCCAATCATCTTCGTTTATGCCGTTTGTTCCACACGGTTGGTTCTCGGTAGGCTCAGCTTCCGTGGTAATCTTTTTTTCGTTTGTCGGATGGGAAATGATTACCCCGCTGGCAGAAGAATTTAAACGACCTGAGCGGGACATAACGATCAGTTTGGTAATCGGCGCAATCGTCGTTTCCATCATATACCTGTCCATTTCCTTTGTGACTGTCGGCACTCAGGCTTATGGCGCGAATAAAGGCATTAGCTCACTTAGTCTTCTTATTTCAAAAGGGTGGGGACATTCGGGAATCATTGTCACAACGGTATTAGCTCTGTTCATTACGTTTAGTACGGTTCATGCGAACATCGCAGGTTTTTCACGAATGGTGTATGCACAGGCAAGAGCTGGCAGTTTTCCAGCTCAATTAGCGCATCTGCATCCTAAATATCAAACGCCGGCACGCGTGTTGGCTGTACTTGGAGGGGCTTTCGCTCTTGTTTTAGTTCTCTATGGAACGATTGCTCCGGATTTGGGAACTCTTTTGAAAGGCCCAAGCGTCGTTTTTATCACGTCCTACATTTTCACAATGCTAGCGGCTCTAAAAATACTAAAACCGCTGACCATTGGCTGGTTCATGGCGCTTATCTCACTAGTGATCACGGTTATCATCCTCTTGTTCAGTGGAGGGGCAATCGTGTATCCCATAGCATTAGCCGTAGTTGGTGCGGTATTTCTTCATTTTAAAAAAGACGAGATGAACAAATGAATGAGTAAAACTGCACTATGGAGCTGCTCGTATGCTACACTATTGAAAAAAGGTACATAAGATTTAAGTTTTGGAGTGAACAATCATGAGCGAATTATGGAAGGTAAAAAGATTCGATCAGCTTAGTGGAAAAGAAGTTTATGAGATTATGAGGGCGCGCGTCGATGTCTTTGTGGTTGAGCAGGAATGCCCTTACCATGAAGTCGATCCTTACGACTTATTCAGTCTGCATGTCTATACGACGGACGTGGACGGATCAATCATCGCCTATGCCCGTATTTTTGAGATGGATGACGGAATATCGTTTGGTCGGGTGCTTGTCCGCGAAGACTGCCGCGGCAAGGGCCTGGCCAACTTGCTCGTCGCCAAAGTACTGCGTGTAATTAAGAAACGTTTTGCGGGGATGCCGATTGCCATTGAGGCACAAGAATATGTTCAGTCGTTGTATATTCCTTTCGGCTTTGAACCGGCATCCGAAATTTTCATGCTTGACGGCATTCCGCATGTCCGCATGGAAAAAAGGTAATTCCGGCGAAGAGGAGGATCGTGGAGGATGGAACCGATTAAACTGATTGTCAGCGATCTTGATCATACCTTATTAAACAATCAAGAAATGATTTCTGATCATACGGCACATGTTTTGAATCAATGCCAGCAAAAAGGAATTAGGGTTGCTTTTGCCACGGCTCGTCCTGAGCGGGCAACTCGATTATTTCAGAAAAAAATACAACCCGATTATATTATTGCAAATAACGGAGCGACGATTGTGAACAACCGTCAGAGCATTTACAATTGCCTCATTCCCAATGAACTAAAAAACAAAGTGATATCAGAGTTGATTTCTTTAGAAACGGTTACTTGTATCAGCATTGAAGCGGGTGACTGTCTGTACACAAATTACAGAGGAGAGCCTTGGGATATTGAGTGGAACGCGGTGTACACAGACTTTAAGAAAAAATTGACCGTCGATACGCCTAAGCTTTCCGTAGAATGTACAGACACTGCGGCAATGAAACCACTGATGAAAAAGTACCCCAATCTCAATTTTTATGCGAACAGTGGAGAAAAATGGTATCAGATCATGCGCAGGGATGTAACGAAAATGAACGGTATTTCGTTCGTTGCCGAGCGGTTAAACGTAAATGCTGCGAACATCGCTGCATTTGGTGATGATCATAACGATCTTGAAATGCTAGGGAAATGCGGGGTAGGCGTGGCCGTATCCAACGGGATTGAGAAGGTTAAGAAGGCGGCTGACTTTGTCTGTGAGAAAAATGAACATGACGGAGTTGCACGATGGCTTGAAGCCCATGTACTTTAACAGCCATTAGGATCAGCATTTTTTCTTTGGGGGATAAAATCGATGAAAATAGCGGTCATCACGGATAGTCACGGGAACGCTCCGGCTTTACACGCCGCGCTTGCTGAAATTGATCAAGCGCATGTCTCGCGTATTTATTGCCTCGGAGATATGATTGCGATCGGACCGGATTCGAGTGAGGTACTTGATACTCTTTTTAATCGGAAGGATCTATCGATGATTACCGGCAATCATGACGAGGGCGTGCTCGCGCTGATTAAGGGACGGCCTTATCCGAAAAGCCATGAAGATACACGCAACCATCATCAATGGATAGCGGATCGGCTGGATCCAACCTTTGTTGCACGGCTGGATTCACTGCCACGGGTGATCGACACGACGCTCATGGGGCATTCTATTCTTTTTACGCACTATCATATCGAGCAAGAAAAGCTGTCCGCAACCTTTTATGAAGATCCATTCAGCCCGATTGTTCAGCCCACACTTGAGAATATGGAACGACTGTTTTTTGATGACCGTCAGGAGTTGATCTGTTTTGGGCACCACCATCCGGTTCATTATTTTGAGGGTAACAAGACAATTTATTTGAATCCCGGTTCATTAGGTTGTGCGGCTGAGCCTTACGCGCGTTATGCAATTGTCACATTGACTCGAGAAAAAATAGAAGTTGATTTACGAAAAGCCGTGTATGATAATACTCAGTTCCTAGCGTCTTACGAAAAGCTGAACGTGCCGGATCGACAGTTTATTTTGAAGGTGTTTCATGGGAATCAGCTCAAGGAATAAGCAATTTTGTCGCAACTTCATCTGCCTTATGATTCATTCGTGAAAAGTCCGGCGCCGAATGACCAATAAACAAACATTATCGTTTAACATCACTTTCTTTTAAACTACGCGTCTGCTGTGGTGATCGACCACGAAGCTTCTTGAATACACGACTAAAATAGTTCGCGTCATTGAAGCCAACCGAGAATGCGATTTCCGTGATGGTTAACGGTGTAGTTCGCAGTAATTCTTCTGCTTTGTTGACACGCAGTTCATTCATATGGGCGATTGCGGATCGTCCATAT
This sequence comes from Sporolactobacillus caesalpiniae, assembly GCF_040513385.1. Lineage (NCBI taxonomy): Bacteria > Bacillati > Bacillota > Bacilli > Caryophanales > Sporolactobacillaceae > Sporolactobacillus > Sporolactobacillus caesalpiniae. The sequence goes on along the minus strand of NZ_JBEVCB010000004.1, from coordinate 134,837 downwards.
AATCTTTTAAAAGTGCGGCAAAAATGGGCTTCGCTCATGTGCGCGCGTGCTGCCAGATGATGAACGGTAATGGCTTCTTCATAATGGTCATTCAAATAGGAGAAGGCTGATTTTAATTGGTTCAGATTGTTCAGCTTCAAGCCAAGACGTTTCTTCGTGTACACTTTTTGAATGTGACTGCGGATTAAAATGAGCAAAATTTGAAGCATATCCGACTTCATGGATAATTCGAATCCCGAAAGACGAGCCCTATGCTCGTGGATTAACCGGCGCAATAATGGTGTAATCGGTTCGTTTTCATTAATAAAACGATTGAATACGATACGCTGTTGCATAAGCGGTTCAACGTAGGCTGCCTGGCGCAAATCGGGCATATCTTGAAACATGGCTGCCAGATCAATGCGAATGGAATAGAAGGTTAATTGCTCGCACAGGCTCTCGATCACGTGCAGTTCATTACAGTTGATGAGAAGCGTTTCACCTGTATGTAAATCAAATACGTCCGATTCACAGCGGATCCGTCCTTGGCCGCTTACCACATAGTAAAATTGCATTTCCTCATGCCAATTTTCTTGATATCTCCAACCATACCCCATTCCTTTTCTTAAAATTATATCTAAGTAGGCATGCCGGTCAGAATTTCGCTTCGGTGAATAGTTCGTTTCATTTTTCATAGAGAAATCCCTTTCAGTCAAAATCGTGCTAAAGGTGAGCAAGATATTGCATGCTTTATTGCCGGTTACTTGTTAGTCTAAGAGTGTTCGAAAAAAATGTAAATGATTTTGCAGCAAGGAGGATTAACGCAATGAATCTTGCATTAAAAAATGAGAAACAGGCTGTCAAACCAAAGCTTGCAGCGAGGCGGGAACTGTTCAGTCTCAGTGGTGTCCATTTTATCAATGATTTAATGACAACCGGACTTGTACCTGCACTTTTGCCTTTATACAAAGAAGCTTTTAATCTGAACTACTTTCAGGCCGGTATTATTTTGTTCGTATCGATGCTGACATCATCGGTGGCGCAGCCTATATTCGGCATTATCACCGATAGAAATCCGAAAACGTGGTTTATGCCGGTGGGTATCTGTCTGACGGGATTTGGTCTCACGGCTTCAGGCTATGCCCCTGCCTATTGGGTACTCCTTCTTTTAGTCGGATTATCGGGAATCGGTTCGGGAATTTTTCATCCGGAAGCAATGCGTGGTGCTTACATGGCGGCAGGTACCGCGAGAGGAACCGCACAGGCAATCATTCAGGTCGGCGGCAATGTCGGCCAGGCAGTGGGACCGCTCCTTCTTCCGGTATTCCTGATTGCCACTGGACTGCACGGACTTGGCTGGTTTGCATTGGCTGCAATTGCCGGCTTAACACTTGTGCTCTCCGTCATGCCGTGGTACCGGCGCAGTCTTGCAGAAAATAAAGTGCGACAGAAAAAAATTATAGGCCGTAATCATGTTGCCGGACTGTGTTTGCTGACAGCTGTTGTGATCCTGCGTTCTTGGACACAGATCGGCGTTGCCGGATTTTTACCCTTTCTTTATCTTCACCAGGGAATTGCGCTCAAATATGGTGATCTGTTAACCTTCCTGTTTCTTGGCGCCGGTGCACTCGGAACTTTCATCGGTGGCCGTGTTTCCGACCGGATCAGCCGTAAATGGCTGCTGTTTAGTTCCATGGCCGTAACGGTTCCCTTTGCATGGCTGCTGCCTCATGTTCATGGCGTATTATCGGTCATTGTTCTATTTCTTTTCGGTTTCTTCGTCCTCTCATCGTTTGCCGTTACGGTTGTATATGGTCAAATGATGTTTCCGAAAAATATCGGACTGGTTTCGGGGCTGATGGTTGGTTTTGGAATTGGTGCCGGCGGAATCGGTGCGACGATGATCGGCTGGTTGTCTGATCTCTACGGTGTCACTGCCATTTTTGGTTTTCTTTCGTTGCTGCCGCTGGCGGCCGCCTTGCTATCATTGTTGTTGCCCAGCGAGCGGAGCCTGCTTTCTTCTAGTAATGAAACGTAACAAGGTTAACGGAGGAACATTCGTTTAACCCTTTATCTTTATACGAAAGCCCCCTGAAAAGTAAAGCTTTCAGGGGGCTTTCGTGGTTATTATTCTTCAGTTGATTTTTCTTTGCTGATCAATTCTTTCTTCTTTTTCGCGTTGTTTCTGCTGAGAATTCCGGTCATTACAAGTGCGGAAACCGATAGAATTAAAGTGAGTATGTGAACGGCGAGGCTCAGCGGGTTGGATTGTGCTCTCATTCCACCTGATGGCCGAGCGCCGCCCCGTGAACCCCCACTGCCGAAATGAGGTTCACCGTTCGTTCCAGATGGTGCGTTTCCAAAAGCATTCCCATTACTGGAATTCGGCATACTTTGTGAAAAATTTTTTTGAATCGATTGTGCCTGCTGTTTCGTGTGAACAAAATGATAAATGCCATATGCGGATTGCAGCAGCAGTGCGATTGCGACGACAATGCCGATCCAATAATTAATTTTAAGGACACGATCCATAGAAATTCCTCCGTTTACTGTTTCGTTGTAATAGAATTAGTTTAAGAGAGTTTTCTTAAAAAAAGCTTAATGGTTTGGGCATTTTTTATATTTTCTGGGGGAAAGCTTATGAAAATAAAAGCAGCATGTATTGATCACGATGGAACAATCGGTGGAACAGGAAGAGGTAATCATAATGGATCAATATAAAATAAAACTGATGAACGATCATGATGCGCGCATCATCGCGAAATGGGCGTATGAAGCGCCTTACGATTTTTATAATATGGAAAATGATCCTGAGGATTTGGAAGAACTATTGGATTCGGAAGCAAGAAAAGATGCCTATTACTCTGTCTTTGACGAGCAGAATAGGCTGATCGGATTTTTTTGCTTTGACGAACAGATCGAGACAGTTGAGATCGGTTTAGGGATGCGGCCGGATTTGACAGGAAAAGGAGCGGGTGAAGCGTTCTTGAACGCAGGCTTATCTTTTGCTCAGGAAAAATTTAAAAAACCGCATTTTTCATTAGCTGTTGCGACCTTTAACAAAAGGGCACTGAAAGTCTATGAACGTGCGGGATTTGAAATAGAAGAAACGGTGATGGTCAAGACAAATGGTGGCGTATACCCCTTTTATTCAATGGTGTTAACAGAGGAAAAGGCTTGATGATAAGGTACGAATAGATTATTGCGAACACGTACGGACTACAAGATTCATGGAGAAAAATATGGTTCTTTACACAAAACTAAATACGTTCTCCTGACGGAAGATGCGGAGAACCTAATAAGTGAAAAGTCGAACCGAACGCAATCAAAGTCGAACCCAAGAGAGGAGAAGTCGAACCGAAGACCCGAAGTTGAACCGAACCATCAGAAAGTCGAACCGAACGCGATCAAAGTCGAACCCAAGAGAGGAGAAGTTCAACCCAAGACCCGAGGTTGAACCGAACCATCGGAAAGTCGAACCGAACGCGATCAAAATCGAACCCAAGAGAGGAAAAGTTGAACGCTGATACTTTAGCCTAAACGCTGATTTTTTTCTCTGAGCGCTGATTTTTTTCTCCGAACGCTGATTCTTTAGTCTGAACGCTGATATTTTTGCTCGAACAATGCAACATTGGTCTTGTTTACTCATGCATTTATACCGCGCGCTTCGTCTTAACTCCGCAACAGTTTTCTCAGTGAAATGCTTTATTGAAAAACGATACAGATGAGGCATATGAAAGGACAACAGTGCCGTCCTCAGATTGATGTTGGTGCCGTTGGCCTTATCCAATTAAATAGACTTTAATCGAGCAGTGCGTCAAAATTCAACGCTAGACACACGGGGGTCGCTGGAACACAGGGTCACTCATGCCTCATTCAGTTCGGATAATGCGTGGTCATAAGCGCGTTTCGTTCCGTCGTCAAAGCACACCATTTGAACCTGCTTCACGACTTTGGCGCTTCGTAAGAAATCTTGAATCGCTCGAATTGCAAGTGGCGCTGCTTGGTCAAGTGGAAAATGGTAGACGCCTGTGCTGATCGATGGGAACGCCACGGTTCGGCATCTATATGTCTCCGCAAGTTTAAGGCTGTTCATATAACTGTTGCGCAATAATTCCCGCTCGTGATGATTGCCGTCTTGCCAGATTGGGCCGGGCGTATGGATGACGTACTTGGCTGGTAAACGGTAGCCTTTGGTTATCTTTGCTTCACCGGTGCGGCAGCCGTTCAGCGTTCTGCACTCAGCCAAAAGCTGAGGACCCGCGGCACGGTGAATCGCACCGTCCACGCCTCCGCCGCCAAGCAGGGAGGTGTTTGCAGCATTGACTATGGCATCGACATTCACCTGTGTAATATCGCCAAGGGTGATTATTATTTTTTCCATAAAAAAACCTCCAGTGCGGATCAATGTCTCTATTATAACGCGAATGCGAGTCATTGTTCACAACGCTGGAGGTTGTAACTTCTTTTACATTTTCCGATCGAGCAGCGACCTTGTTAGTTTCTCAAGGGTTGTTTTGTACGTGCCATCTGGCAGTAAGCTCAGTTCTTTGAGCGCTTTGTGTGTGTACATACGTGCGAGATTGACTGATTGCGAGATGCCGTTGTGTTTCTGAATACAGTCAAAAATAGCTGTTAAGTCTCCGTCGCTAAGATTGTCACGCTTTTTCAAAAGTGGACGGAGCGCACTAGGGTCGGCTTTGATCGCGTAAATCAGTGGGAGCGTGTAGATGCCTTGCCGGACGTCGTTCATCACCGGCTTTCCCAAAGTCTCACGTGTGCCTTGATAGTCTAATAGATCATCGACGATCTGGAACGCCATGCCGATATAGTGACCCATTCGCCACGCATGTTCGACAATTTTTTGATCAGCGCGGCTCGCTAGTGCTCCGGAGTAGCAGCTGATTGCGAACAGTTGCGCGGTTTTCCCGGAAATCTGAGAGAGGTACCGTTTAACTGAGACTTTTTCCTGATAGTGTCCATGCAATTGTTCCAGTTCGCCTGCCAGAATCTTATCTGCTTCAAATCCGTGAAAATTAACGCGAGGAGCGGAATCGGCATACTTGGAGAGAATGGAAAAAGCCAAGGTGAGCAGATAGTCTCCTGTGTAAATAGCGAGCCTGTTGCCATAATCCTTATGCAACGTCGTTTGTCCATGGCGCGCGTCCGCCTTATCAATGACGTCATCATGGACGAGCGTTGCCATGTGCAGGCATTCGAGCGCGGCGGCCACCGCTTTCGGACGGTCCCGATCCGGATCCGGTCCGATATGCGCGCATAAGAGTAAATATGCCGGACGAAGCATTTTGCCTCCCGATCGAATCAGTTCCTTAATTCTGTTCTCTATTTCCGCATCCCGCACGTGAATATAGGAGTCGATTAATTGGAGAACATCCGAAAGCTCTTCTTTAAGCCCCGGATACGCGTCCCACATTCTGTGTACACCCATCATAGTCACCACCCATGCACCTACTCATTTGTTTCACGCAAATAGCGATAATGTTGCAATTTCTCTACATGATTCAGCAAGTAATTAGCCACGATGCCGATAGCAATTCCAGCCAGAATTCCGGCAAAAGAGAGTACCGGCAGATACAAAAGCACCGACCACGTTTGCGCGACCCAGCTCGCGACAATAAGTTGTCCGACGTTATGCAAAATGGCTCCGGTTGCGCTCACGCCAATAAGGCTGACACGCTCAGGGCCTAATTTTTTGACCAGCCACATTCCTATAAAGCTCAGTACAATGCCGGCAGCGCTGTACATAAATGTTGAGATTGTGCCGCCGAGCAAGGTTGCGAGGATTAAACGGATCGTGACCACTTTAACTGTATCCTTTGTTGAAAGTGTGTAAAGCGCCATGCACGTGATTATATTAGCGAGCCCAAGCTTTGCGCCCGGAGCCACGGCAAAAGGAAAGGGAATCGCGTTTTCAAATAGGCTGATGATCACCGCTTGAGCGGCAAGCAGCGCGATATAAGCATTCAGCTGATTCTTGGTCATTCGCTATCAAATCCTTCTGCCGTCTTATGAACTTACAATAATATCCTGAGGCGGCTCTGTATCACTCGTAACCTCAATAACTAAACGGTGCGGCAGGCAGACAATTGTTTCTCCGGGTTTGGAGATATAGCCAACCAGAACGCAGTTTTGATCGGGACAATTTGCGCTTTTAATTCGAATCTGATTCTTTCGAACTTCAATCACATTTTCGTCACCGTCGCCGCTGTGAACGGTGAATTGGAAGGTACGTGTGTTGCCTGTAAGTTTTATTTTTCTGATTTGTTTGTTGTCCAGAGTGATGGTTGCCACCCGACTTTTTACATCACTAGTTGTGGTTTTCGCCTGTACAGCGCTGAAAATCGCAAAGGGAAGAAAAGAAATAAGAATAAGCAATGCCACGATAATAATATCCCAGCGCTTGATCATTTTAAAGTAGCTGCTCATCACTTAGTTCCCCTCTTTGAAAAGATTTATTGATTTAGATTTTTGTTTTCCGATGCACGTGTCAGCGCAGGACTGCTGTTTTCCTCAGCATCGTTATAGATCGCCTGCTCCTTGCCGTACCACCAGCGGCTGAGTGTCTTTTGAAGAAATGGAACGACCCAGTAATCTAACCCGACGCTTCGTCCTGATCCGTTCATCAAAGCGATCGAAGCGGGGAGTGCCCATAATTTATCCCATCCGAGCATTGCGCTCAAGGTAAATACAACGAGAAATCCTGCGCTCGCGCCGCTGCTGATCCAAGTAAATAGGCCGGCAAGAATAGCGAGCCCGATTGCGAGTTCAACAAACACCATGGTTCGCTGCATGAATATCGCCATGTCGGCGTTCGGGAGCATGAGCTTCATGATCCATTCAAACCAGAACGGCATTTTACTGAAAATCGGTGTTGCCCATTGAGTTGCCGTGTCACCCGCGCCGCTTCCGGCTGCCTGACTTGCACCTGTCGTCGCGGTTTGCAGCCATTCAAATGGCATCTTCACAGCTGATCCGGTCAGCCAGGAGTCCTTGCCCAGTCCGTTAAACAAGAGATGCACATTCGACCAGCTTGATGTTGCTTTGTTCCAAGTGCTCTCGCCCCATAGCTTTGCGAACGCTTCGACGAGCCAGAATCCGCCGACAAACACGCGCAATGGAAGGCTCCAAAGGACATTACCGTACCGAGTAGACAGGTTGCGGAAAATGTTCCGTTTATCGTTCGTTTGAAAAAATTCATGCATGATGTAGTGGAACATATAATGCGCACTGCGAATGCCAAAGAAGTAGTACAGGTTCACCATGTGCTTCATGAAATTAGCGAAGAAGCCGCTTAAGTGCAGACTTCCTAAATGAGCGACTCCGTATCGAGCGCCAATAGACACCATCACGCCGTGATAATTGCCCTTGAATGCCGCTTTTTCTCCACCGGTACTATGTGCAATGATGTTTTTCACTGCAGTTCCTGCGGTTTGTTCGGCCGCTTCAACAATCTGAGGAGTCGGTTTTCCGCCATCTTCAAAATAGGCGAGGTCGCCGACAACGTATACATGATCAAAGCCCTCAGCTTCCATATACTTGTTGACCGTCAGGCGGCCTGCGAGCGCCGATTTCATGCCAAAACTGCTTGCTTGCGTATTCGCTTTTACTCCGGCAGTCCAAATAAGGGTGTGTGTTGGAACTTCCTCGCCTGATTTCAGAATAATGCGGTCTGCTTTTACGTCAACTATCGGGGAACTGGTTAAGATTTGGACGCCTTTTTTACGCATGTATTTTTCTGCTTTGCCGGCATCTTTTCGATCAAGCATATTTAAAATTGTTGGTACCGCTTCCACTAAATACAAAGAAATATCCTTTTCATCGAGTTTATTAATCTTTGCCAATCGAGTTTTCCATTCAATCAGCTCGCCAATCATTTCGACTCCAGTAAAACCGGAGCCGCAGATGGCGAAGTTCAGCATTGCCCGGCGTTTTTCTGCATCATGTTCCGTTGCTGCTTTACGAACGATCTGTTCGATATGCTCACGCAGCTTTACCGCGTCTTCCCAAGACATCAGTGTAAAGCCGTGTTCACGAACACCCGGTGTTCCAAAATCGTTCGGTTCGCCGCCCATGCCCAAAATCAAATAGTCATAGGCGTACGTGCCGTGCTCTGTTGTGACTGTCTTTTTTTCATGATCAACTTGTGTGACGTGGTCGGTAACAAGGTTGACTTTTGAATGCTTAAATAGTTTACGTAGGTCAAATTTGATCGCTTCAGGCTCGACACGGTGTGCGGCGACTTCATGAAGCTCGGTCATCATTGTATGGTATGAATGCTGATCAATCAATGTAATGGTGACCGACGTATCTTTCTTAAACTTTTTAGCTAATTTTTTTGCCGCGTGAACGCCTGCGTATCCGGCACCAATAACAATAATGCTCTTATTGCTCATACTATCTTCCCCTTCCGCAAAACATTATTAAAGCGCTATCATAAAGATGAGAAATGATTTGTGAAAAAAAGAACAATTGCCTAAATTAATTTTACTCTCTGGATATCTATGTGTCTACAACTGAGACTTGACGAACATTTAAAAAACTTGAAAGCGTTCACAAAAATGATATAGCCATTTATCCAATGTGATGGTATTATAAGTGAGTAAGGAATGTGATGAAATTCACAATTTGTCATATTAAGGGGGTAAATGTTGATTATGAGTATTAAAAAACTACTGTTGCCGTTAGGTCTTTTAATCATCATGATGTTAGCTGCGTGCGGCTCAAATGAAAACGCTACCAAATCAAACACAAACAAAAAGGCTTCCGGATCGAGTGAACCTGCCACATCCAAATTGATTGCAGGAGCACCTTTAAAGGATGGCACTTATTCATTGAAAGAAAAGGAGCTTGATAGTCACGGCTGGAAAGCGACCATGGCGATTACAGTTAAAGATGGTAAAATTACGAAATCTGATTACAATTATGTCAATAAGGATGGAAAGCTGAAGTCGGAGGACGCAGGCTACGAAAAAGCAATGAAAGCAAAATCCGGAGTTGGTCCTAAAGAATACATTCCACAACTAAATAAAGCGCTTGTTGCCAGCCAAGATGCACAGCAGGTAGAAGTTGTTTCCGGTGCAACGGAATCATCTGATCACTTCATTAACTATGCGCAGCAATTAATCCAAGCCGCACAAAAAGGCGATACGACTCCAATTGAAGTGGACGCACAGGCGAAATTAAAAGACGGCGTGTACAAATTAGCAGAAAAGAACTTGGCGACAACGGGTTGGAAAGCATTTATCAACATGACAGTTAAGGATGGGAAGATTACAAAAGTTGATTATAACTTCAAGAATAAAGACGGCAAACTGAAAACGAATGACGCCGGCTACGAAAAAGCGATGAAAGCAAAATCCGGCACGGGTCCGAAAGAATATATTCCAGCGCTCAGTAAAGCTTTGATCGACAAACAAAACGCTGAAGAAGTAGATGTCGTATCCGGTGCGACACACTCCAGCCACTCGTTCCGCGTCTATGCGGCGCAGCTGATTAACGCAGCTCAGAAAGGCGACAAAGCGCCGATTGAAGTTGACAATCTTGTATTCCAAGAAAAATAAGAACGGTTACATTATTGCCATAAAAGACTTTAGAGCGCAGAATAGCTCTAAAGTCTTTTACACTAATTAACTATGAGTGACGTGGAAGGAATGAGACCGATGAAGAAAACAGGCATTGTTTTTTTTTAATCATGTCCTTGCTGATTGCGACGGGATGCAGCAATAAGGCGCAAACAAAAAAAGTAGAGCTTCTCAGCAATCCCTACAGCAGGACGGAATTCCTAATGGGAACGGTTGTGACTGTGAAGATTTACGATAAGGGAAAGGCTCATGTACTTAAGCCGGTGTTCAAACGAATTGAAGAACTGGCGCATGCCACAACTGTAGAGGACAAAAATGACCGGTCTGAGATTGATGAGGTGAATGACCAAGCGGGAATTAAGCCGGTAAAGGTTTCTAAAGACATCTATCGCATGGTTAAGATTGGCAAAAAGTACAGTCGGCGTTCCCATGGGAGCTTCGATCTGACCATCGGGCCATTGACGAAACTATGGCATATCGGTTTTTCTGATGCCCGTAAACCGGCGCAAAGCGAAATTGATCACGTACTTCCACTGATTGGCTATAAACGAATGATTCTGAACGATCAAAAACAAACTATTTTTCTCAAGGACAAAGGCATGCGCCTTGATCTCGGAGCGATTGCCAAGGGTTTTATCACTGATGAAGCAGTCACAGTACTTAAGAACTATCATGTTCAGTCAGCAATTGTGGATCTAGGCGGTAATATTTTTGTAATGGGAAACAATGCTTCCGGAGAAAAGTGGACGGTGGGGATTCAGAATCCTTATTCACCGCGTGGAGAAATTGTCGGGGAAATTAAAGAATCCAATCAATCGATTGTTACATCAGGAATCTATGAACGTTTTATCAAAGTCCATGGAAAAATTTATCATCACCTGCTCAATCCTGCTGGAGGCTATCCGTTTACTAATGACATTGCCGGCGTTTCTGTGATTACGGATGCATCAACCGATGGCGATGCACTTTCTACCGTTCTGTTTGCCGAAGGGGTTAAAGGCGGACTGGCGTATGCCAAGAAGTGGGGGATCAAAGCAGTGTTTGTCACACGGGATAAGAAAGTCTATGTAACACCGAATCTGAAAAATAAATTCGTGCTGACAGATAAAACATTTAGTCTGGTCAAATGACGAACGTTGGGTTTGAATAAATGATTTATACCTGGAATGTGAGCCCGAGTGCAAAAGCGATGCCGTCCATAACAATGAGTAGATGAAGAACAAAGGAGTGAAAAAGATGTCTCTGCGCGCATTTCTTAAGCTTGTTGAGATTCAAACCAAACTGGCCAGTCTCTTTCCTTTTCTCGTCGGCTGCCTGTTTGTTTCGTATCGCTTCCATCAATTGAATCCAATCAATACATTGATATTCTTTAGTTCCATGCTGCTTTTCGATATGACGGCGACGGCGATTAATAATTATATGGACTACAGAAAGGCAAGCAATGACGAATACCGCAGAAAAGAGAATATTGTCGGACAGGCAAACATTCCGGAAAGACGTGTTATTTTCACGATCATCAGTCTTCTGGTTTTAGCGACAGCATTAGGTTTGGTACTTGTAGTACGAACCGATCTCATTGTTTTGCTGGTTGGAATGCTATGCTTTGCCATTGGCATCTTGTATTCCTTTGGTCCGATTCCGTTCTCCAGAATGCCGATTGGTGAAATCTTTTCAGGAGTCACGATGGGGTTCGGCATTTTGTTTCTGACCGTCTATGTTAACGCGTATAATCAGGGAATCGCGAATATTATATGGGAAGGGCGAACAATTACACTTCACGCGGATATTCTCCTGCTCTTCGAAATTATATTGGTTTCATTCCCTTGTATTTTTACGATCGCGAATATCATGCTTGCAAATAATATATGTGATCTTGACGATGACATCAAGAATCATCGGTTTACCTTACCGTACTATATTGGCAAAAAGTATGCGATTTGGCTGTTTAATGGTCTCTATGCTGCAACCTTTGCCGCAATCCTTGCCGCTGTTATTCTTGGAATCCTTCCGTTGATTATGCTGCTTGCATTGCTCGCAATCATTCCTGTGTACAAACAGGTCAAACAATTCAACCAGGTGCAGGTTAAATCGAAAACATTCGTTGTTGCAGTGAAGAACTTGGTTCTAGTGAATGGAACGTTCGCGTTATTGCTTATGATCGCTGTTTTCCTGTAAAGGGAGGTTGAGTCCAATGAAGGATCTGATGATTGACGTTGAAAATGTAACATTCAGATATGATCGTCGTGAACAAACAGATGCACTTTCATCAGTATCGTTCAAGGTGGAAAAAGGTGAATGGCTGTCAGTCATTGGCAACAACGGCGCCGGCAAGTCTACTTTAGCAGCGCTGTTGATCGGGTTGATTCAGCCGAGTAAAGGGACAATACACATTAACGGCGTGGCGCTTGATGAAGAGTCCAAGTGGACCATTCGGCGTAACGCTGGTATTGTTTTTCAAAATCCGGACAATCAGTTCATTGGTGCGACGGTTCAGGACGATGTCGCGTTTGGATTGGAGAATCTGAATATGCCTGTCGATGAAATGCAGGTGCGCGTGACAGAAGCTTTGGAGACAGTCGGTCTGCTTGATTATCGGACCGCCGATCCGACGCAATTGTCCGGCGGGCAGAAGCAGCGCGTTGCGATCGCCGGCGTGCTCGCATTGCGGCCTGATCTGCTGATTTTGGATGAAGCCTTTGTCATGCTTGATCCGCGAAGCAGACGCGAGCTGCTCGCGACATTGAAGCGGTTGAAGGCAGAACGAGACGTGACTATTCTCTCGATCACGCATGATATGAACGAGGCGGCAGCGAGTGATCGAATCCTTGTTTTGAAACAAGGACATGTCGCAAGAAGCGATACTCCTGCTCATATTTTCAGCGAAGAGACGGAACTCGCAGCACCTTTCAGCGAGCGTTTGCGGCGTCTCCTGCTGAATAAAGGCCGCAGGGCGCCGGAATCTTACCGGACGGAAAGCGAATGGGTTCAATGGCTATGCGACTAAGATTGGATCACGTGACGGCAGACTATCAGATTGGTCCGGTGCGCAGCCCTCGGGTACTGCGGGAAGTGAGTATGTCCTTGCAACCCGGAACATTTACGGCAGTGGTTGGTCCGACCGGCGCAGGTAAATCCAGCCTGCTAAAAGTGTTGAACGGGCTTTTGCTCCCCCAGTCAGGACAAGCGGAAATTGGAGACATCACCATCGATGGCAAATCGAGCAAACGGATACTGAAAGCGGTTCGGAAACGTGTCGGGATGGTGTTTCAATTTCCTGAGTCCCAGCTGTTCGCTGAAACCGTGGAACAAGACATCAGCTTCGGTCCCTTGAATTTCGGCGCGCATCCTCATAACGTACATGCATTGGCCGAAAAAGTGATCGCTCAAGTCGGCCTGGATGAATCCATACTTTATCGATCACCCTTCTCATTGTCAGGTGGTCAAAAAAGGAGAGTCGCTATTGCCGGTGTCTTAGCCCTGGAGCCTGAGGTGCTTGTCTTAGATGAACCAACTGCCGGCTTAGATCCGACTGGAAAAGAGGAGCTGCTCTCACTTCTCAAGCAATGGAACAAGCAGAATGGATTAACCATTGTTATGGTCACCCACGATATGGAAAGCGTGGCACGCTATGCGGATGATGTGGTGGTGATGGAAAAAGGAAGGGCTGTTTTTCACGATTCTGCGCGCAATTTATTCGAGGATACGGAACGCCTGGAAAGATGGCAGCTTGATGTTCCGGATGCCAGACACTTCCAACTGGAATTCGAGGCGCGTTCGGGTACGCGCTTGCCACGCGTCTGTCTGACTGAAGATGAACTTGCGGATGCGCTGATTGAGGTGGGACGCGTATGAACAAGTTAATTCTCGGACGCTATTTCCCGGGCGATTCACTCATCCACAGATTGGATCCACGTGCCAAATTGATCGCCGGAATTGCTTTCATTTTCATATCTTTTTTGGCAAAGAATAGTCAGGGTCTAATTTTGCTGTGGCTCTTCACCTTTTTCGTCATGAGTACAACGAGAATTGGTTTTCGAGCCTTTTTTCGCGGTGTTCGTCCATTAATTTGGCTGATCTTGTTCACCGTGTTTCTTCAGATTTTATTTACCTCCGGCGGAACCATCTATTTCAACTGGGGTCCAATAAAAATTTCAGAATATGGCCTGGCTAACGCACTGTTTATCTTCTCACGTTTCGTGACGATTATAGTCGTCACAACGGCTGTGACTTTAACAACAAAACCAATGGAACTTACAGATGGCTTGACCTTTTTGATGCGTCCGCTGCGTATTTTGCGGGTTCCGGTCGACGAATTGTCAATGATGCTGTCGATTGCGCTGCGTTTTATCCCAAATCTGCTCGATGAGACGCAGCGCATTATGGATGCGCAAAAAGCGCGAGGCGCGGTTTTTGGCGAGGGTTCGCTTTTTCGCCAGATGAAAGCGTTGGTGCCCATTTTTCTGCCGCTCTTCTCAAGTTCGCTTAATCGCGGCGAGGAGCTGGCCAATGTAATGGATGTGCGCGGGTATCGCTCCGAGTTGCCGCGGTCTTCCTTTCGTCGGTTGATTTGGAAGAAAGGGGACACAGTCTGTCTGTTCACGATGTGTCTTCTCACGACGGCTTTTCTAATACTGAATCTTACGTACTAAACGGGAGATGTTCTGCTTATCCATTCCTATCAAGGGATGGGTCTATTTCTCGTTCTACGTAAACGAAAGCCTCGCTTGCAGGGAAGATCATCGTTAACGAAAGATCAGATTAAAAGTTTAATGGCCCAAGACATCAATGTTGTGTTCGAACCATTGGTGCGCTATCTTAGTGAGGTAAGAACGCTGCCCGTGTTTTCTACCGGACGGAAAATATGGCCAGAACTTTCGGACAGCTGTCGTTATGCGGAGGTAGTTCTCGTGAATGAGATCATTCAGTTACTCAATGAATATAGTTACTTCACACTCTTTTGCGCGTTAATGCTTGAATTGATTTGTATTCCGATTCCCAATGAAGCCCTCTTGAGTTATGTCGGCATATTGTCCTTTCATGGGAAGATGAATCTGATTCTTTCTTTGTTATCGGCAGGGTCCGGTGGAATTCTAGGCGCGACACTCTCCTATTGGATCGGCTATACGCTTGGTGTCCCTTTTTTTCGCAAGTTCGGTCGCTATATTCATATGGGACCGGAGAAAATGGATCGAATTTCAAAATGGTATAAGAACTATGGAAAGGTGCTTTTAGTTTTCTCCTTCTTCGTACCCGGTATCAGGCATATTGCAAGCATTATTTCCGGAGTGATTCGCCTTCCAGTTCGATCATTCTGCCTCTTTGCCTATATTGGCGTCTTTCTCTGGACAGGCACATTTCTATCACTCGGTTATGTATTGGGTCCGCAGTGGGATAACTATCAAGGAGATATCAAAAAATGGCTGGTACTGGCCAGCGTTTTCTTCGGTATTGTTTTGCTGTGTTACCTAGTGATCAAAGCGAATCGAAGGTATATCAAGGAGTCGCTTTTACTGCTTTTTCAGGCGACTTTTATGCGGTATCGAAGCTTTTTGAAAATCAAATTATTTATTTTTTTAATTCTGGCCGCATTTATTTCTTTTATTACTTTGATGGTGGGAATGATTCAAAATTTCATTAGCAATGAATTCACGCCGTTCGATAAGATCTCAAGGGTGGTTATCTCCTTTGTCGCCGATTCTCGGTTATGGTCCACGATGCAGCATATATCAGCCTTGTCTTCATGGACTGCATTAAGTAGTATTCTCATTTTAACAATCGGTACGATCCTTGTTAATAACAGAGACAAATGGCTTGAGCTGTTGTTTCTTGGTCTGACTCTGACCGGCGGTTTTCTTTTTTCAAACGGCGTTCGCTGGCTCTTTCGTTTTATGCTGACCGGCAGCTATACAAGTGCGGATTTTCCGAATGAGCGATCGATGATGGTTCTAATAATAATTGGCTATTTTTTGATGATGCTGGTGCGCCATCAAAAGAATTATCTGATCAGCATGATCGAATTAGTTGTGCTCCTTTTCATCTTGCTGGCTTATTCCGTCAGCGCAGTCAGCATTTTCCGTATTACTCCGAGTGATCTGCTGGCGGGCTATGTTTTCGGAGCGGTTTGGGTGAGTGGTCTGATGCTTTCACTTGAACTATTCCGATTTCTGTCACTTATAAAGAAAGGATTAAACCATTAAGGAATTCATTCATTTGAGTCGTAGTGTGACAGGTGAAGCGGGTGATGAGCGTTCGAAGGTGGATTGATCTGTTTAAGAAAAAGTTCCAATAAAAAAAGGCCGGGCACAATGCGCGGCCATCAAAATTTTATTACGGCAGTTTGTTGCCCGCCGCCTGATAAATAGCGTACCATTCCTCACGGGTGAGCGTAACGTCCGCACCTTTAGCAGATTGAGCAATTCGGTTCACGTTTGTTGTACCGAGAATGACCTGCATCTCAGCCGGATGACGAAGGATCCACGCGACAGCAATTGCGTTATTGCTGACCTCGTATTTCGCCGCAATTTCATCGATTTTCTTGTTTAGTTCAGGAAACTTTGAGTTATCTAGGAAAACCCCTTCAAAAAATCCATATTGGAATGGCGACCACGCCTGAATCGTTACATCGTTCAGACGGCAATAGTCAAGAATGCCGCCGTCACGATCAGACGCACCGTCAACGGTCATGTTTACATTGATTCCTGCGTCAATCATTCCGGTGAACTTGACGCTGAGCTGGAGCTGATTGATTTCCAAGGGCTGCTGCACTGACTTTTTCAGAAGTTCGATCTGGAACGGATTCTGATTGCTGACACCAAAGTGAAGCACCTTGCCCTCGGAATGCAGCTGATCAAATGCAGCGGCCACTTCTTCAGGTTCAACCAAAGCGTCCGGACGGTGCAGCAGCAGATAATCCACATGATCCGTCTGCAAACGTGTCAAGCTTGCGTTGACTGTTTCAAGCAAATGTTCCTTCGAAAAATCAAATGCCTTATTATGTTCGCCATTGCCGCGCACAATGCCGCATTTTGTCTGTAACGTGATTTTATCACGCAAGCCGGGCTGTTTCGCAAGCACTTTACCAAACAGGGCCTCACATGCACCGTCACTATAGACATCCGCGTGATCAAAAAAGGTAACGCCATTTTCCAAATCGGTTTTGATTAGCCGATCCACCGCTTCCTCAGACATGTCCGAAATGCGCATACATCCTTGAACAACTGCCGACCCTAATTTCTTTTCAGGTCCAATTGCGATTTGTTTCAAGACTAAATCCCTCCACTGTATCAATAGTTGAAAGCCTTTTCGTAATTAATATTAGAATGTACACATACAAAATTAAAGCAAAAAGGCTTAATTAAGTAGTTAAAGTGTATAGAATGATAAATTAAATTGACAATAGTGTGTGTTACACAGTATATTAATGCTGTGGAGTTGATGAAATGGCTGAAGAAAATGAACTCATAGAAAGCTTGACGCAGGAATTGAGACGCGGCATAATCGTGCTCAGCGCGCTGAGCCAGCTTTTTGAGCCGCAATATGGTTACTCCCTTGTGAAGGTACTTGAAGAAAAAGGTGTTTCTGTCGATGCGAATACGCTTTATCCATTATTGCGTAGGCTGGAAAAGCAAGGACTTCTAGAGAGCCACTGGGATACGCGCGAATCGCGACCTCGTAAATATTACCAAATCAGCAAAACGGGTGAGAACGTGTACGTACGTTTAGGTGAGGAATGGAGGAAGATGGTTAAGAGCATGAACAATTTGCTTACAGATCAGGAGGGACAGTAAATGGGACTAATTGATCGCTATATTTATGCGCTGATCAGAAGAATTCCCTTGAAGCAAAGAGCGGATATTGAAAAAGAGGTGCGCAGTCTGATTGAGGATATGCTTGACCGGCGTGCCTATGGGAGAGAGGCAACATCGGAAGACATTGAGGCGATTTTAACAGAACTTGGCGATCCAAATAAGCTCGCTGAACAATACCGAGGATATAATCGTTTTTTAATCAGTCCTGATGTATTTGACACCTATTGGACAGTACTCAAAATCGTTCTCGCAGTCATAGAAATAGCGGTTGGCGTCACGTTCGCCATTCAAATTGTTGTCTCTCCGACCAATCTATTAAAAGCGTTTGTCGATGCTTTGATTTCCGGCGTTTCTTCAGGAATGAATGGATTTGCGATCGTCACGATCATCTTTGCACTCTATGAGTTTTCACAACGAGATAACAGTGGCCGTGCTGGGGGGAAAAAGAAGAACTGGAGTCCGAAGCGTTTGCCGGATATTCCCGACTCAAAGAAAGAAATCAAACGTAGCGAGTCAATCATCGGCATTGTTTTTTCGATTCTGTTGATGGTTCTATTCGTTTATTCGTCCCATCTGATTGGGATTTATCATTTGGCAGACGGCCGCATCACGCAGGTTCCAATTTTCAATGATGAAACAATTCGGGCAATGCTTCCACTCGTTTTTGCGTTGGTCAGTATAGGTATCCTGAAGGAGTGTCTGAAGCTGGTGACCAGATGCTGGACTAAGAAACTGGCTGCTTATCTTTTCGTGATCAATGTCGTGTCCTTCGCTATAATCGCAGCTATCTTTACAAATCCGGTACTGTGGAATCCGGACTTTTTGAGCGATATGGTCCATGCAGGAATTGTATCTGGAAATGGCGATGACTATCAGATAATAAAAACGATCTGGGAGACCGTGACCGGCAGAATAATCTTGCTCATCGCTCTCGGTTATCTGATCGACACCTGCGAGCTGTTCTACAAGGGATTTCGAAAATAGACAAGAAAAAACAATTCGTGAATAGCCTAACGCAGCGGATCAAAAATTCAGTGCAAGGTTAGATAGGCGATCAGAACAAACAGCAGCCAATACGGAAACCAAAGTAGCGCGTTCAAAGCGATACCCAATGCGGCTTTCAAATTACGCGGTCTCTGCTGAGCGAAGTGATTTATAAACATCATGTAGACTACCGCGGCCAGAATGGCGACCCAAAAGAATCTGATGAACCTAGTGATCATTATACACGGTGTAAATCGCAATTTATTTCTCGGGAAATATGTCGTACTTTATCAAATAGAGTGAACAATGGATGAATAAGTGAGGTAGGTCTCATCATAAACGAGGATGTGGGTCCATTTTTATAGCAATACTGTCATTTAAAGAAAATGATCCGCCTTATATGCCATCCCAGTGGCTGAAGTGGATCATTTTTCAGTGTAATAAATTCACTTACGCACTACTGTCCGCTCAATGCGGATGTTGCCATACACGCCATCAGTGTTAGCAGCACTGATGACATTACTCGTATTATACATTTTATGTATGGACATGAGAAGAAAAGTAAAACCTTTATCACAAAACTTTTTACCCTTAATTAGATATGTAAGTTATAATAATAAGAATAATCCAAATGATCAAGAGGTGACCTAATGACTCAATTGTATCTGTATTATGCACTGATTACCTTAGCAATTGTAACGGTGATTGCCGCATCATTCTTCATCATTTATACCTATCAAAATATAAGGTATAAGAATACACAATACTACCGAATGACACACCGCCCTTATCTGAAAACCCTCCGATCTGTTGGCAGCCATGGAGAATATTTGACCTATAAACAGCTGCGTCCAATCGAAAGGCAAGGGCGCTTCCTCTTCAATGTTTACCTGCCTAAGGATGATGGCAAAACCACCGAACTCGATGTGCTGCTGATTCACAAAAGTGGAATTTACGTGTTCGAATCGAAAAATTACAGCGGCTGGATTTTCGGCACTGAAAGTCAGCGGACATGGACTCAGTCCTTACGCGCAGGACGAAGGAGTATTAAAAACCACTTTTACAATCCAATCATGCAAAATGCGTCACATATGAAATACCTGAAGCAATGCCTCTCAGATTATCCACACATCGTTTATCATTCCCTTATTCTTTTCAGTGATCGCTGCGAACTAAAGAAAGTTACATTAGACCTAGGCAACGCTCAAGTTATGAACCGACACCGTGTACTAAATCATGTGAAACGCATAATCAGCCAGACGGGTGCGATTTTAACGGCTGATGAGATTGAAGCAACCTATCAGAAGCTGGTTCCCTACTCGCAGGTGAGTGAAGAAGTGAAACAAACGCATATAGAGAACATCCGGGCGAGATACCCAGAGAAAAAGAAAGCCTTGAAGGGAGCAGCCATCGATCACAACGGAGAAAATACCAGTGTGGTAAGTGAGACTGCAGCAGCGCAGGAAGTCACAAGCCCACCACAGCCGTCGGAAGACTCAACGTCAAAAGATACAATTCAGAGTTCTGCTATTCTGGAAGAAGAAACTGATCAGATCGAAAACCGAGTCGTCGTTGACGAATCCGTGACCGCTGCACCTGAAAAAATCTGCCCGAGATGCGGAAAATCAATGACCAGACGTGAAGCGAAGCGCGGCAAACACATCGGCGACCACTTCTGGGGTTGCTCCGGATTTCCAAAATGCAGATACATAGAGAAGGAAAATGGTGCGGGATGAGCCTATCTGTGAAGTGCAGCTGCTGTTTAGCCCGCTGCGGTTATAGATGGCGTTTAGCTGTTAAATGCTAAGGACAGGCTACGCGTTTCCATGATACCATGGAGGAAATTAGCAGAAT
Organism: Sporolactobacillus caesalpiniae; assembly: GCF_040513385.1. Lineage (NCBI taxonomy): Bacteria > Bacillati > Bacillota > Bacilli > Caryophanales > Sporolactobacillaceae > Sporolactobacillus > Sporolactobacillus caesalpiniae. The sequence continues at coordinate 114,610 of NZ_JBEVCB010000004.1, read as the reverse complement.
GAGAGCGTGATCATGGTGCCAATACTCGATAAGCAATTGGTTGTAAATCGTGTGAATAAAGAGTACGACTGTCAGTTATCTGTAGTAAAAGGGAAACAGATTATGTATGCCGGAATTTCTCACGGGCGAAAAATTGTACTTTGCACGCCCTCATCGAAACTGCACGTTAATGGCAATGGCTGGTTTGATCTGACTATGAAACAAGCTCTTTTATTAGATAATGCGGACATTGCCATATTATTTGTAAGAATGCAAGGCAATAAACTGTATATATTAGACTACAAACAATTAAGAAGATTAATGACGAATGATAATAAACTAACCAATCCTTATGAGGGAGAGCATTGGAAATTTTTTGTCTGGAAAAATTATATTAAGGTTCAGGGCTGTGATCAGAATTTTCCTGTTTCTGCGGAACTTATTAACTCTATCAATCAATCACAAGATTCAGCACGAAGAACGACGACTCTGTATACTCAATCATCTTCTGAAAACATTGAGCCATCACTGACACAGGTACAATATCAAAAGATTGGGAGGATAGCACAAACAAAATTAAAAACTGTACTAGAGAGCGGGGTCATAGCATCTGGAGAAATTGAAGCAATGCTGACGAATGACTATTCAAAGCAAACCTTTGATCTGCAATATCCGCTTTTAGTAAGACCAGGAGAGAATTTTGAACACAGGAGATATTACAGCAAACCGTTGATGATTCAAGGTGCCACATATTATATGTGCTCGCAATGGTATGAGACTATAGCGAATAATGACCGCCCTTATCTATTAAAGTGGCTTTCACTACATTCTTAATTGGATCTCGAAGAAATAATTATACGAATCATATTGCGAACACACGATCTTATCGGATATACTCTAATTATGGCAATTAGGCATATGAGCGGATGGCAGTGACACCTTCAAGATCGGAGGTGCTGCCCATGACAGTGTATCAAGCACTAATGCTCGCAATTTCTTTTGCGGGACTTATAATAGCTATACTGTCATTTAAAGAAAGAAAATGATCCGCCTCATATGCCATCACAGTGGCTGAAGTGGATCGATTTTCGTCTTTGATTTACTTTTCATGCACTGCTGTCCGCTCAATGCGGAAGTTGCCATGCTTGCCATCAGTGTTAGCAGCACTGATGGCTTTTATTAGTGTATGCCAATCAGCATAACACCATACAATTTTACACCAAAGAAACTATATCTATACCATATTATACAGTGCATCACTTCAGTTGAAAAGAGAGAAAGAGCGTTGTTGTGGAGGTTTCACTCATAAATGGGAATCAATAGTTACTTTTTTGTAATCCCTTTGAATGGTGTACCATCATTTTTTACGTCTAAAAAAGTATGCGAATCTCGATCTGCTTTAACCCATTGCTTTGTTTTGGGATTGTAGTATTGAACTCGATTTTTTACTGCACCATGTCTTCCGTTGCCGGGTTTTCCGTTTGTAGCCATTATACTCACTCCTCGTTATTTTTATAGATTCAAGTGTAAACAGTTTACTTGTTTTTCTGAAGCAGCGTAAAAATTGCAGCTAGAATTGCAAGCACAAATGCAGGGAAAGCAAGAAACATTGTGAAGAGAAAACATGCCATACCAATGATTCCGAGTACATGCCCAACAATGGAAATTTCATTTTTCTTGGACTTTATCCATCCGACAATGTGTAAAATAAGCGTAATCCCCGCACAAATATAGAAAAAGGTACCAATCCCTCCAGTTGCATGCGTTCCTGACGCAGCATCGCCTACAGCAGCGAATAGAACCGCGAACCAAGAGATCATAATTAGGAATGCCATAATAATGTCAGCAATACCAGTTATAATATTGATTTTTAATTTTCTTTTCAAAACGAATCTCCTCCGTAATTAGAAATGAATAGCCACATCATATTTTTTTGTTGTTAACATGTTATCTCCTGCCATGACATCAAATTTAAATGCACCCTTTTGAAATCGTTTAGCTTGATCTTCTTTCAATGGGAAAACGACATAACCCGATTTTGTAGCACCGCTTGCAACGTCTCCATCTTTGAATGCATCATCAATCGAAACATCAGCACCAACCAAACCGTCAATCTGGGTACCGTCATCAAGAACGATATGACCTTGGGAAGGAAAAGTAGTTGCTGCGTCCTTCGCTTTATTAGAGACACTTATATGAATCAGGAGCACGTAAGTGATATTGTCGAGTTCATTGTCCGTAAGATTTAAATCGGAAACATCTTTGATTTCAGCAGAGTCGACTTTTGTGGTTTGCCCGGCCGTTGAGTTTGAAAAATTTATTTTAACTTGTTTGTGGATTTTTTCTTTGGTTGCTTTACTGGTTGATCCTGCGGATTTAGACGAAGATCCATTATTTCCAACCGTTACATCCTCTGTACAAGCAGACAACGCGAACACGAGCAGAAAAACAATAGGTAATAGGAACATTTTTTTCATTAAATAGCACTCCCTCAATGATTTAAATTAGTGATAGATGAGTCTGTAACCTGTCAAATTCAAAGCCATTTTCATGCCTTCTAGTTGCTCGATCAAGATAATCTTCTTCGCTTCGTCTAGAGCGAGTTTTGATCCATTCAATCGATCAATTTCTAGCTGCATGTGATTCATTGTCTGACATAACTTAACTTTTGAGTAAGCGGGAAGCATAAAATCCGAATCTATTTGACTGATCGGGACAATGGTAAGCTGCATGATTTTACCTCCATTGATTTTTATCAAAATGAGTCATTCATAGGAAACATCTTACTATTGAGAAAAAGTCGTCTGTGAACTGTTGAGTCTTTTCATTGTTTTACCCATAATAGAAGTAGCTGCAGACATACCTCGGATTAGGGTAAATGGACTGTTTTGTAACGCACTTCCGGAATGCAGTGTTACAAAATGAATGGGTTAACCTATTCAACACAATTAAAAATAGCAGAAAATATTGACTGGGTCAATGAAATTAATTAAAATAAATTTACCGAGTCAATAAGTAATGCCCAAATGGGTGGTGATGAATTGATAGGCCTGGAATATTTGCTCGGACTTTACAACATGCAGCAGTTGGAGCTAGCTGATCGGTTGGGAATTAAGAAACAAAACATTAACTTGTGGCTTAAGGGTAAACAGAATATACCGAAAAAATATCTGTCGACCTTAGAGCAACTGTTTCATGTTGACCGGGAATATCTGTCAGAGGAACTTAGTGAACTAGAGAAGCTGGAGATTCAGAAAGAAAAGCTGAAAGCTGAATTGCAGCCCATTATCAAACGGCACGAGGAAGTGCTCAGTCCTGGTGCGCAGCAACTTGAATCTGTGCCGGTTTATGATAAAGAAGAAATTAATACGATTGAACGATCCATTGAGAAAACGAGGCTTGTCCAAAGATTTAAAGAAACATTAGAACAGGTTGATGATCATCCCTATATGGATATGTATCGAATCATTCTTGAACTGCTCGAACAGGCAGAGTCAGAAATTATCTTACAAAAAACGATCCAAGGACTGGCACATTATTTGGATGTTCTCCCTGGTGATATCAACACTGGTCCGGAACAGGAAGAATTTGAAGCGGCACTGTTTGAAGTACTTGATGATTATAATTATTGAGGAGAGACAAGACAATGGCAGAAACAACAGCAAACATCGGATTTGAAGAGACCTTATGGAAGGCAGCCGACAAGCTGCGCGGTAGTATGGAAGCTACTGATTATAAACATGTGGTGCTCGGGCTGATCTTTCTCAAATACATATCGGACAAATTCGAAATGAAGTATAACGCACTGATTGAAGAGGGGGAAGGATTCGAAGAAGAGATCGACGAGTATTTGGCTGAAAATATTTTCTGGGTACCTAAAGAAGCGCGATGGGGTCATATTCGCGACAATGCGAAGAGTGAGAAAATTGGTCAGATTATTGATGATGCCATGATTCTGATTGAAAAAGAAAATGCCACGCTTAAAAATGTGCTTGAAAAACGGTATGCAAGGCCGGAACTAGACAAGCGTCGACTTGGCGAATTAGTTGATCTTATTTCAACCATTAAGCTATACGATAATGAAGAAAAAGATTTACTAGGTCGCGTTTACGAGTATTTTCTCGCAAAATTCGCTGCAGCAGAAGGTAAGGGCGGCGGTGAATTCTATACACCAACCGGAGTTGTAAAAACCTTGGTCTCCATGATCGAGCCGTTCAAAGGTCGCGTATATGATCCTTGTTGTGGTTCGGGAGGTATGTTTGTCCAAAGTGAAAAATTTGTTGCGGAAAATCAAGGTCGGTTGACCGATCTCGCTATTTACGGACAGGAATTAAATGCGACCACTTGGAAAATATGCAAAATGAACTTGGCGATCCGCGGACTCTCCGGAAATTTAGGACCGCATCAAGATGATACCTTTCATAACGATTTGCACAAAAATTTAAAAGCAGACTTTATTCTTGCCAATCCACCATTCAATATTAGTGACTGGGGTGGAGAGCAGTTGATTGATGATGCGCGTTGGGCATATGGGATTCCTCCAAAAGGGAACGCCAATTATGCTTGGCTTGAACATATGGTGTACCACTTATCTCCAAGAGGATTAGCAGGTGTCGTGCTTGCCAATGGCTCGCTCAGTACCAATACATCTAATGAAGGTGAGATCCGCAAAAATCTTCTTGAAGCCGATCTGGTTGACTGCATTGTTGCCATGCCGGATAAACTGTTTTATTCCGTTCAAATTCCGGTATCACTGTGGATCCTTAATCGTAATAAGAAAGGCAGTACGAAACAGCGTAACCACGAACATGAGGTTCTGTTCCTTGATGCGCGTGATCTTGGCGAAATGGTTGATCGCCGTCACCGTGAGCTTAGTACCGAAGATATTCAAAAAATTGCCGGCACTTATCACGCATGGAGGAACAAAGACGGGAAATATGAAGATATTAAGGGACTCTGTAAATCAGCCACACTCGACGAAGTTAAAGAAAACGACTATATCCTGACACCAGGTCGATATGTTGGAATTGCTGATGAACCAGATGATGGTATTCCATTTGATGAAAAGATGACTCAATTAACCAGTGAATTGAGCGATTTGTTCGACCAGTCTCACAAACTCGAAGAAGAGATTAAAAAGAATTTGAGGGGGATTGGGTATGAGTTGTGATCAATGGCGAGTAGTGAGATTAGCGGATGTTTCTATAGATGGAAAAGGATCTTATGGGATACCTGCTTCGGCTGTGGAATATTCAAGTAGTCTTTATACTTATTTAAGAATATCAGATATTAGTGATGATGGAACTCTTTTGAAAGAAAGTTTAAAATCAGTGGATGATGGTGAGGCAGAAAAGTACCTACTAAAACCTAACGATATTGTTTTTGCAAGAACAGGGAATAGCACTGGTAGAAGCTATTTTTATGATGGTAGTGCCGGTAGGTTGGTGTATGCAGGCTTTTTAATTAAATTCAGTTTGGATCCAGAGAAAATTAATCCAAAGTTTCTAAGATATTATACGTTGTCGGAGATCTATAAAAATTGGGTTACTTCATTCTCAAATGGAAGTACTAGAAAAAATATGAACGCGAAAACTTATGGAAATATGAAATTTATACTTCCTCCCAAAATACAACAAAATTTTATGGTTAATATTCTGTCAGCACTGGATAGAAAAATTGAACTTAACAATCAGCTAAATCAAAATTTTGTTGTTGAATTTGCTGCATAAAATCAAAATTTAGAAGCCATGGCTCAAGCGATTTTCAAACATTGGTTTGTTGACTTTGAATTTCCCAATGAAGAAGGCAAACCTTATAAATCTAGCGGGGGGGAGATGGTCGAGAGTAAAATCGGACTAATTCCCAAGGGATGGAAAGCTGGTTTTGCGTCTGATTTCGGCAATATTGTTGGTGGAGCTACTCCATCAAAACAAAGAAAAGAGTATTACACAAAAATAGGTATTTCATGGTTGACACCAAAGGATCTTTCTCTCAATAAGAATATATTTGTGAGTCGGGGAGCAACTGATATAACGTTCAAAGGTTTTGAAAATTCTAGTGTTAAATTACTTCCTAAAGGTACTATATTATTTAGTTCAAGAGCGCCGATTGGTTATATCGCTATTGCTAAAAATGAACTGACAACTAATCAGGGATTTAAGTCTATTATTCCTGATGTTAAGAAGGGTTTTGGTTCTGAATTTGTTTATTGTTGGTTAAAAGAAAACCTGAAGTTAATAAAAAGTAAAGCATCAGGATCAACTTTTAAAGAAATTTCTGGATTAGGTATGAAGAATATTGATGCAATTGTGCCAAATAAAAATATTTTAATCCGTTTTCAAAATATGATTCATTCTTGTTTTAATGTGATCTGTAAAAATGAACGTGAAAATTTAGTATTAACAAATTTAAGAGACACGCTCCTCCCAAAACTCATGTCTGGTGAGATCCGTGTGCCAACTGAGGACCAGTGACCAAATAAATTAGGGTTTATCGATGTATAAATGGTATTTTTTTACTAATTGGCTTCTCTATTTATGCAAATTCAATATAAAATTAGAAATAAATGCATAATGGAGGAAGTTATGAAGAACGAAATGATCAATGATGTACTGAATAGAATGGCGGTTCACTTGGACAACCATCAGATGTTAAAGCTCAAAGATGTGCTAGTGGAGTGCTTTGTCGGAGTTTCTTTGGAAATGGATAATGATAAGGAAAACGGTAATCATATTTTAACTAATGCTGCCAAGGTTAACGGATTTTTATCATCCAAGAAAGTAGAAGGATGTTCAAGTAAGTCGTTGGATTATTATAAGAAAACCATTGATCGTACATTAGTCTCGATAGGGAAAGATATAACGCGAATCACTACTGAAGATCTAAGAAACTACTTGGCAGATTACCATGATGCAAGAAAAGTAAGCAAAGTAACGATTGATAACATAAGAAGAATTTTATCGAGCTTCTTTTCATGGCTTGAGGATGAAGAATTGATCATGAAAAGTCCGGTGCGAAGGATTCATAAGGTAAAAACTGATAAGTTGGTAAAGGAAACGTATTCGGATGAAATGCTAGAAAAAATGAGAGATTCCTGTGCTAATTCTAGAGATCTTGCCTTAATTGATCTTCTTGCTTCAACCGGAATGCGTGTCGGTGAACTCGTCAAATTAAATAAATCAGATATTAATTATCATGAACGGGAATGCGTAGTTTTGGGAAAAGGGAGTAAAGAACGGCTTGTCTATTTTGATGCACGAACAAAGATACATCTGATGCATTATTTGAGTGAGCGCTGTGACAAGAATCCAGCACTATTCGTTTCTTTGAAGACACCAAACTTACGACTGGAAATTGGTGGTGTTGAAGCAAGACTCAAAAAAATTGGAAAATTAATTACTGATGAAAGAGTGTATCCACACAAATTTAGAAGAACGTTAGCCACAGCAGCTATTGACAAAGGCATGCCCATCGAACAAGTTCAGCATCTGCTAGGACATCAACGAATAGATACAACCCTGCAATATGCAATGGTGAACCAGGTAAATGTGAAAAATGCACATCGAAAATACATTGGATGAATCTGATAAACACGTCTCTGATATTACGAAAACCGTTATTACATTTTAAAAGCACTGGAGGATTTATTATGAATTCTGATGTATGGACAGAAGAAAGGTTGGGCGATGTTATTGAATTTAATCCAAGCGAAAAGTTAAAAAGAGGTGAATTGGCAAAAAAAATTGGAATGGATAAGCTACATCCATTCTATAAATATATTGGCGATTTTGAGATAACAAAGTATACTGGTGGGTCTAAATTTAGAAATGGAGATACATTATTAGCAAGAATAACTCCATGTCTTGAAAACGGAAAAACAGCACAGGTTACACTCTTGGAAAGTAATGAAGTGGGTTTTGGATCTACAGAATTTATTGTTTTACGGAAAAAAAAGAATAGAACGGTTAATGACTATATTTATTACTTAGCTATATCTCCAAACTTAAGAGAGATAGCAATAAAATCAATGACTGGAACATCTGGTAGACAAAGAGCACAAACAGATTTAATTGAAAACACTTTTATGAATGTTCCACCGCTGAAACGGCAGGAAAAAATCGCATATATACTTTCATCTTTAGATAAAAAAATTGAATTGAATAATAGAATAAATCAAAATTTTGTTGTTGAATTTGCTGCATAAAATCAAAATTTAGAAGCCATGGCTCAAGCGATTTTCAAACATTGGTTTGTTGACTTTGAATTTCCCAATGAAGAAGGCAAACCTTATAAATCTAGCGGGGGGGAGATGGTCGAGAGTAAAATCGGACTAATTCCCAAGGGATGGAATGTTGTGAAAATCCAATCGTTAATTAACGTAAAAGATGGGACACATAATTCTCCAAAGCAACACGCTACTGGATACCCGCTTATTACGTCCAAACATTTGAAAAATACACGGTTAGATATTGAGAATGCTAATAAGATTAGTGAACATGATTACATTGAGATCAATAAGAGAAGCAAAGTTGAAAGATATGATATTTTAATTAGTATGATAGGAACAGTTGGGGATTTATTCCTCGTTCAAGAAAGGGATGTTAAATTTGCCATAAAAAATGTTGGGTTATTTAAAACTTCCGAGAGATTGGATCTATTTGAATACATTTATTATTCTTTTAAAACTAAGTGGTTTTACCAATACATTAGTGAAAGATTAGCTGGAAGTACGCAACAATATATTAGCCTGGGAGAACTAAGAAAAATTCCAATTAGATTTCCTGATAAAGCAATATTGAGACAATTTAAAAAACTAATCAATCCTATAATCAGGAAAATTCATACAAATTCTAAGGAAGCAAATAGATTAATTGGGGTTAGAGACACCCTCCTACCCAAACTCATGTCTGGTGAAATTAGGGTTCCGGTGGACAGTGAATGTCAAGAAAATTAGGGTTTATTTCAATATTCGGCAATATATTCCATTATTTTGCCGCTTCTCAGCCATTCTATTGAAAGATTATCCTTTTAAAGAGGTGCTCATTGATGAAATTTGGCTTGAGAAAACCGAGTTTGAAGCGAAGAATATCTGCACGAACAAGTCTGAAACGGCAACTGATCCACCGTGCTGGCTTGAAGATGCCGCGCGGTTATGGATGGGTGCGGAATCCAAAGAAATATGTCTATAACAAGGTTTATCATCGAACAACATTTGACCTTTTTGCTTTGCTGAAGAAGCTTTTTAAATAGAAAGGGGGAACGTACCCATGAGTGGATCGGAAAGTTTTACTGAAGATATTTTGGAACAAGCAGCAATTGAAATCTTAGAAGAGTTAGGCTATGAATATCAGTCTGGACCAGATATTGCTTGTGACGGTGACTATCCGGAACGAGAGGATTATAAAGAAGTGATCCTTGAAAATCGAGTGCGTGAAGCTTTAGTACGCATTAATTCAGAAATTCCTCGAGAAGCTCTGGATGATGCTTTTCGTCAATTGATCACCTTTAATAATCCATCTCTAGCCGAAAATAACCACTACCTTCATCGGTTACTTACGGAAGGAATCGAGGTTTCATATAAGGAAGATAATCTGATTCGAACGAAACGTGCTTACATTATTGACACCCAGAACATTGAGAACAATGACTTCCAGGCTGTAAATCAGTTTACCATAATCGGTTTGGAGAATAGACGTCCTGATTTAATTCTATTTATCAATGGACTGCCGCTTGTCGTGATTGAATTAAAATCAGCATCAGATGACAATGTCGGTATTGAGAATGCGTACAATCAGATTCAAACCTACAAGAGAGATATTCAGTCGCTGTTTCATTACAATGCATTCTGTATTCTTTCCGATGGAATTAATGCGAAAGCAGGTACGATCACTTCTAACTTTGAACGCTTCATGAATTGGCGCAGTGATGATGGTCAAAATGTAGCACCACTCTCAATGCCACAATATGAGACGCTGTTTCGCGGAATGCTTGAACAGTCACGTTTGATCGATATTGTGACACATTTTATCTTATTTCAAACCACTAGTTCTGAAAGTTACGATGTAAAAGGCAAGAAGCTGGGAGCCAAGAAATCACTGATAAAAATTCTAGCTGCTTACCATCAATATTTTGCTGTGAAAAAAGCGATTGAGAAAACACAGATTGCATCAAGCAGTTCTGGAAATCGGAAGATTGGTGTAGTCTGGCACACGCAGGGATCAGGGAAAAGTTTCACCATGGTCTTTTATACTGCAACACTCGTTCGTGAATTGAATAACCCGACGATCATTGTCATCACTGATCGAAATGACTTAGATGATCAACTTTATACAACATTTTCAAAGGCACAAGAGATTTTGAGGCAAGAACCGAAGCAAGCGGATGTTCGCAAACTGACGGATGAGCAGAAAAAGATTCTGGCAAACGATCAATCTCGCGAAATAAATGGTCTGTACGATTTGCTTAATGATCGACAATCCGGTGGCATCATTTTTACGACGATTCAGAAGTTCAAGCCAGAGGACGGAGAAATGCCGATTTTAACGGATCGGCGCAACGTTATTATCATTGCCGATGAGGCACACCGCAGCCAGTACGGTTTAGAAGCAAAAACGAATCTGAAAACAGGAACGATCAAATTCGGCTTTGCCAAATATATGCGCGATGCCCTTCCCAATGCTTCGTACATTGGGTTTACCGGAACGCCTATTGAATTCGATGATAAATCAACACCAGCTGTGTTCGGTAACTATATTGATATTTATGATATGACGCGTTCGGTAGAGGACAAGGCAACCGTTAAAATCTATTACGAGAATCGTGTAATTAAGCTCGAAGCCGATGATGAAGTGATGCAGGAGTTGGACAACGAGTTTGACGAAATTACGGAAGGGCTTGAAGAGTCAGCACGAGAAAAAAACAAGTCAAAGTGGTCGCGACTTGAGGCTGTTGTCGGATCACCTAATCGAATAAAAAGATTGGCAGCCGATATTGTTCAGCATTTTGAGGCTAAAGAAGAAGTTATGTCTGGAAAAGCAATGATTGTGTGCATGAGCAGAAAAATTTGTGTCGATTTGTATGATGCAATCGTAGCCATACGTCCAGATTGGCACAGCGATGATTTAGATAAAGGAAAAATTAAAGTCGTTATGACTGGTAGTGCAGCAGACAGTGAACGTCTGCAAGCACATGTTGGTGGAAAACAGCGCCGTGATACACTGGCGAAGCGGATGAAAGATAACAGTGACTCGCTTAAGCTTGTGATTGTTCGTGATATGTGGCTGACTGGATTTGATGTTCCATCACTCAACACAATGTATATTGACAAGCCAATGAAGGGGCACAACCTCATGCAAGCGATTGCTCGTGTCAACCGAGTCTTTAAAGATAAAGAAGGCGGTGTGGTTGTAGATTATATCGGTATTCTCGAAAGCTTGAAACGTGCATTGAATCAGTATACCGATAGTGATCGGAAAAATACAGGGATTGATACTTCAGCTGCGATTGCCGTTATGAAAGAGAAACTGGAAGTCGTTCAGAATATGATGCATGGATTTGATTACAGCGGCTATTTCTCAACTTCCGCACGCACGCGGATGCGCTCGATTGCAGAAGGAATGAATTTTATCCTTGGCAAGGATGAGGATGAACAGAAGGATTTTATTCAATTTGCCACAGAGCTTGGTAAAGCACATGGACTTATTTCTGCAACTGAAGCTGGGAAAGCAGTGACAATGGAGGTTGGCTATTTCAAAGCAGTAAAAGCCAGTCTGATTAAACTGCAACATGGAGCCAAGACACCGCCAAGTAAAAATGTGATTGAACAGCGAATTAATCAGCTGCTCGAACGATCGCTTATTTCTGAGGATGTGATTGATGTCTTTCAAACGCTTGGATTGCAGCAGCCCGAAATCTCATTGCTTGATGAACAATTCCTCCAAGAAGTGAAAACGTTAAAAACGAAAAACCTTGCCCGAGAAATGCTGAAAAAACTGCTCGAAGGCGAGATCAAAGTCATGTCGCGAACCAACCTTGTAAAGTCAGAACTCTTTTCTGAAAAATTGAAACGATCTTTAAATAAATACCGCAACCAATCCATTACAAACGCTGAAGTGATTGAAGAGCTGCTTCACATGGCGAAGCAAATTCGAAAAATGGGCGAGGACGAAGCAAAGCTAGGATTGAATAAAGACGAAATCGCCTTCTATTATGCACTATCCAAAGATGAAGCTGTTCAAGAATTCTATGACGATGCGACGTTGAAGAAGATTGCTCAGGAACTGACCCAATCCATTCGAAAAAATGTTACCGTCGACTTCAACATCCGAACCCAAGCACAAGCGATGATGAGAAAGGCAATTCGACGACTCTTGAAAAAGTACGATTATCCACCGGATCAAGCAAAAGAAGCACTTGAGACCGTCATGAAACAAGTGAACCTCATGTCGAGCAACGAAGCAGATAATCCTACTTATGATGGGATGCTTGCTCAGCAAGCTGCAGAGACGAGAAACAAATATGATGTTTGAGCAATAAAGCTCTAAAAATATTTCATCGTGAATATACGAGGAGGTGTAATTTTGAATTCTTCAAGATTTGAGGCACAGACTCAATTTAGCATATATAAAATTGATATTGAAGTAGTTGAAAAAGTTTTTTCATTACATGAAGAAAATGTGAATAAAGCACATTTATTAAAGGTAATGGATGTGATATTGAAAAGTGTAGTTGCGCTAGTTAATAAAAAGAACAAAGGTCAGTATCAAGTAATAAACTTAAAAAAAATAAAAGGTATTGTCTTTAAAACATCAAATGAACCAGTTTGGAAGAATATGATTGTAGGACTTATAAATCAGATTGATATAAGTCATAATACAATGCACCCTAACATTATTGAAAATTCAAGTGTTTCTTACATTTTATTACATGCACATAATAAAAGTATATATGCCATGTCTGCTGGGTACGGAAGTAATTATATTAATAAATTTGTTGACAAAAATTTCGGATTGTATTTAATTCCAAAGATAGTTACGAGAGATAAACCTATTGTCAAGCAAGTATTAGAAAACAATCTTACAGGAAATAGGATTTCTACCCAAAGGGCAAATAGAAACAATACAAGTTTTGTAATTGAACAAGATGTCAGCAGTATTTATAAAGAACTTGATATTCAAATTAGTAGACAAATAGCAGATCAATTAGGCATTTCTTTTGATGTTACTGAACCACAAAATAAGAAATTAACTATAGTTAATAAAGACTCAATCAACATTCGTCGTTCATTTACCATATCTCAGATTATAAGTGTGATCCATAAAATAGATAAATTACAATCTAAAGAAGATAATTTTGCATTAAACTATCTAATTCTAGCTAAAAAGCTGGGAATAAAAAATAGCGAATTGATAGATCAACTTGTAGGTACTTTAAAGAACAAAGACTTTAGTAAGTTTATGCTAGTCGGAGAGGATTTTGAGAAATACTATTTTAATGCTAGCTGTTATGAAATATTAAAACCAGATGGAAGTATTTTTATTAGTAAGAATGAGCCGATAGAATTGTGGGAGTTATTTAACTTATTTGAGAAAAAAGAAATAGAGTTAACAAAAAAGTTTATGGAGGAGCTCTTAAAAAAGTGGTTGATTCAGACTAAAGATAATGCGGGAAATATTTTATTGTATCCCATTACTATTCTGAATACCTTACAAGGATATATTGAATATGGGGAAAGCAAACGTCCTTATTACTTAATTAATGGTATGTGGTATGTTTTTGATAAGGTTTACACCAAAATTCTCGATGAAAATTATAAATCTTTTTTTGATAAAAAAGAATGTCATGGTGAATTGATTAACAGGTTTTCGCTGAAAAAGGTCGCAAAAAATGAGGACTTATATAATAAACAATTTAAGAAGAATAATAAGATAATATTTGCTCATACAGTTCTTAGTGATAACGTTGAAATAGCCGATCTTATTTTTTTTGATAAAGACTTTGTTTATCTAATGTGCAATAAGTCAAGTTTCTCTGGGGCAGGGGCTCGAGATTTAACTAATCAAATTATAACTTCTTCGGAATACCTACAAAAAATGCTCAACTATAATAGAATCAGTTTTCTAGAAAATTACTATAATAACATTTGCAAGAAGAATGATGTTGAAATTTATCCTGATATTACTTTAGAAGGATTTATAAATACATTTAATAAAAGAATCTGTTACGTAGCAGGATTTTTAAAAGGTTATAGTCGGGGCAGTAAAGCGACATATTCAAAATATTTAATGCTAGAATTAAATAAAAAACTTGAAGGAAGAGGTCAAATGCTTATTCCATTAAATATTATTTAACCACATTAACAGTAACAGGATGGTATTTAATCATGTATTCGGGAAATAAACTCATCACCAACTCAAACGGACAAACCTTTTTATATGAACTGCAGCAGGCGTTTTCGACCTGCGAAGAGTTCTACTTTAGTGTTGCCTTTATTAATTATAGCGGATTGCAGCTACTGCTTGATAACTTGAAAGAGCTACGTGATCGTGGTGTACAAGGGAAGATCATGACATCCACTTATTTGAATTTTACAGAACCTAAAGCACTCAAGAAGATTAAAGCCTTCAATAATATCGACTTAAGAGTTTTTGAGACTGATAAAGTAAGAGGTTTCCACAGCAAGGTTTATATTTTCAAGAATAAAGATACATATACGGTTATGATCGGATCTTCGAATATTACGCAAAGCGCACTGAAGAGCAACGTCGAATGGAATGTGTCGACGGTGTCCACGAGACAGAACCCGTTTCTGGAAAAAGCCATTAAGGAATACAACGAGCTGTGGGCGCAATGCACGGTAGCAGATGATCTTTTTTTACAGAAATACCAGAGATTTATTGAAAAGTTAAAGGCACAGCTAGCTGTTGCTCGTGATCCGTCCTTCAGCAGCTATGGAAATGCTGAGATGCAGCGTATTGTGCCGAATATGATGCAGCAGCAGGCGATTGATAATCTTGAGCGATTAAGAAGGCATGGCGAAATGCGAGCGCTTGTTATTTCTGCGACTGGTACAGGAAAAACGTATATGTCAGCATTTGATGTTCAAAGGGTTCAGCCAAAGACGATGCTTTTTATCGTGCATCGAGAAGAGATTCTCACAAAGGCTAAAGAGACGTTTATTCGCTTGCTTGGTCATAGCAATCAGATGGGGATGTTCACCGGCAATAGCAAAGACTATGCAGGAAAGCCGTATGTATTTACAACCATCCAAACCATCAAAGATCATTATAGAGAGTTTCCTGCTGATTACTTTGACTATATTATTATTGACGAAGCGCACCATGCGACTGCTTCAACATATACTCGCGTACTGGGTTATTTTAAGCCAGAATTTTTACTCGGAATGACGGCTACTCCTGAACGCTGTGATCGTGGTGACATCTTCGGTTTATTTGATAACAATATTGCGCTTGAGGTTCGACTTAATGAAGCGTTAGAGGAAGATCTGGTTCTGCCATTCCATTACTTCGGCATCACAGATGTGGATGGTGTGGATCTTTCCGATGTCTCCATTGACAATGTGGCTGAAGTTGCAAAGCGGCTTAAAGTGAATGAACGCGTTGATTTTATTATCGACAAAATGAATTTCTACAGCTATGACGGAGAAAACTGTAATTGCCTAGGGTATTGCGTAACCAAGGACCATGCCCAATATATGGCCGATGAGTTCAATAAACGCGGCATCGTCAGTGCCTACTTGACTGGGGACGACAAGCAGTCAAAGCGTCAAGAAATGGTTCGCAGACTTGAGGATGATGAAGATCCGCTACAGGTTATTTTTACCGTTGATATTTTCAATGAAGGTGTTGACATTCCGTCCGTAAATTTAGTTTTGATGTTACGCCCGACCAATTCACCGATTATCTTCATGCAGCAGCTTGGCCGCGGTTTGCGAAAATATGAGGGACAATCCTTCCTCACGGTGCTTGATTTTATTGGTAACCATAGTAAAACGTTTCTCATTGCGATTGCACTCAGTGGCAAGCGTTTCTATGACAAGGACAGCTTAAAAGTTGCCGTTGATCGCGGTTTCCCGGATTTGCCGGGAGCAACTCATATTCAAATGGATCGAATCTCGCAGCAGCGAATTATTGAGCAATTAAATCAAGAGAATTTCCGTGCGATGAAACACTTGAAGGAAGAGTATCTCGAGTTCAAAAAGGAATATATTAGAGTAACAAAGCGCGACATTCCATATTGTTTGATGGACTATGTAAAATTTGAAAGTGCGCCGGATCCTGTGAAGTTTATTAATAATAAAAAAAGTTATCTGGCATTTTTAGCCGCAGTGGAAAAAACCGAGGAGTTGAAACGGTTAGCTAAGACGGAGCCGTTTTGTCAGTTACTGCCACAACTCTCAGCATTTTTACCAATTAAGCGACCGCATGAATTTATTATTCTACGCTATTTGGTCACACATGAACGAATCTCATGTGATGAGGCTGAAAACGAGCTTCTGAAAAACATGGATTCCGTTGCCAAGGAGACGCTGTTCTACGCTTTTGAACGCTTAAATCAGACTTATGACGATCATGTGCAAATCGACCGTGATCTGAAACTATGTTACTATGATCGGCAACAACATCAGTTGAATCGAACGCAAGTGTATGGGGAGATCTGTGCAAATGAACAACAAAAATCCTATATACTGGACGTGTTGAACTATGGGCTTTATAGATACAGCCGGCAATTTGGCTCAAAAAATTATGGCGTACCATTCCTGAAACTGTATGAACACTATACGACAAGGGATCTGGGGCCACTGATTAATTTTCAGAAAAAGTTGAGTGCTTTCCGTGGTTCAACGATTCCTAATGGAACTGACTATTATTTGTTTGTTGATTTGAACAAGGGTGCGGACCTGAAGGAAAGCCTTAAATATAAAGATAAATTTATTAATCCGAAAGTCTTTCAATGGGAAACGCCACATCCGACCCGACAAGAGACGAAACAAGGGCAGAGGCTGATTCATAATCAAAAGTATGGGATTAATCTCTATCTTTTTGTTCGGAAGTTTAAGGTGATTGATAACAATACTGAGCCTTACATCTATCTTGGAAAGGGAGATGTCACGTCGTATCACGGCAACAAGCCGATCACCACCGAGATTGCGTTGCATCATGAAGTACCGATGTCTCTGTATCAGGAATTTACGATAAAGGTATAAAAGCATTCCAATCTAGCTTTTATTAGCAGTTTGATTTTTCAAGATTCTCAAAGAATAATGGCGAAGATAGGGCGAATAACTTTAAAATCTGAAGTCAAAGGAGAATTCTATGCTTCAAGCACGAACAACACCTAATGCAACAGGAGTGACTTTAACCGGAGACTTCGATGAATTTTACCGACTGTACGACGCAATGTCTGAACTTATAGGCGATGAGGATGACTATCCGAATTATGAAGCGGCTCGTTTGCGCGTGCTCGGATTCCTATATGATCTGCGGCATGCTTATCAAGGAGATCGTGAAGTGTCACTGGTTGAAAATCACTTAACCCGTGAACATATGAAATGGCATCAGCTAGTTGCTTCACCTCAAAACGTCTATTACTCATTCAATACTGTGTGGATTGAGGCACTGTTTGTCATCATGGCTTTGAATGACTTTGTTTTGCTGAAAGCGAAGAACCTGGTGAAAAATCAGCTTGTTTCCGATCAAATGCTGGCACCTAAAGTGGCGTATAACGAATCAATCGCTCATGTTCGCCATTTCCAGACGGTTATCATGGCTGCACTGCATGAATTGGTATCGGATCATGTCTATACCCGCCTGTTAAATGGTATGGTGCACACGTATCCTTTTTTTGCAAACTATGCCACTCAATTCGTCGACAAGCTTGCGATCAAGTATATTGCAATGGACAAAGAGAAACGACTGAAGAACTTATCACGTTTTGCAAACCAGATGATCAATCGTTCGGGTGACTATCCTGATCTTTATGAAAGCCTTATGAGAGATGCGAAAGAATATGGCTGCGCCATCAGCGAGCTTGAATTGCAAGGTCTAGAGTATCCTGAGCAGATCGAATGGTAAGATTTAAGAACAGCGAATAGAAAGAGTAAATCATGCACCAAAAATCACAACGACAACAATTATTCGATGATTATGCTCAAAACTACGGAGGTGATCACCATGAAGTGGACAGAAGTTCGAGATTTATTTCCGAATCAGTTTGTACTGATCTCGATCCTTCACGCTCAACGGGAGGGCAATAAGAAAATCATTGATGAAGTTGCCCCAATTCGATCAGTCCCCGATAAAGAGGCAAATCGATCATTCTTTCAGGCTAAGGGACAATTGTTTATCATACATACATCGAATGAAAAATGTGTGATAAATAGTCGAGAAGATTCGCTGATTAGGATGATACGAATCCCGTGAACTTTTTTATAGATAACGATACGCTTACGCGTACATCTTATTTTCAAAATGAAAGATCCGTTTCTTAATTGAAACGGATCACTCCCAATTGATTCAAAACCATTTACAATTGTTCTCTAATCAGTTGATCTACTGTTGCGACATCGGCCGGAGCCCATTTTAGTGAGTAAAGATTTTCTCTCTTTAACCAAATGAGCTTGGAATGTTCATGGGCTATTGGGAAACCTTCTGCAAGTTTGCATTTTATCGCAGTGAGATCGATCGAGAAGGTTTCATAGTCATGATGGCTGATTAGAAAAACTTCTTGAGCCTCAATGGAGCAGTTTAATTCTTCGCCGATTTCACGTTCAATTGCTTCTGAAGGTGTTTCGCCTTCTTGAATTTTACCGCCGGGAAATTCCCAACGGTTTGGGATTGACATCTTTGGCGAGCGAAGAGCGCACATAATCTCCTCATTCTCATTTTCTAGTATTGCGGCAACAACAGACAAAGTCTTACGCATCGAATCACCTCAAATCAAATTATACACGATTTTTCATCATGAAAATGAATGGTGCAACGAAACTGCACCGCTGAGCCCGATGACACGGCACATTTCTTATTGAACAGACGCACCAATGCTCTTCAAAATAGTGTGGACGATTTCGGACGGCTCTTTATGATCGGTACTCAACCGAATTGTTGCGGATTGCTCATAGGCGTTTTCTCGTTCGTGATGAAGCTGAATCAGCTTCTTTTTGTCCAATGATTGAAAGAGTGGTCTGCTTTGATCCCCATGCAGCCGATCGATAATTACTTCCGGGGATGCCTTTAAATACACGACGGGGATACCGGAATCGATTAATAATCGGCGATTGATAGGGCGGACAGGTGTACCTCCGCCGGTGGACAGAACGCCCTCGCGTTTGAACGCTTCGGCAAGCATTTCCGATTCCAATGAACGAAAGTAGGCTTCGCCATGCTCCGTAAAAATTTGACTAATTGATTTGCCAACACGCGCGACAATGAGTGCGTCTAGATCGAGATGGGGGCAGTTCAGACGTTCCGCCAAGAGTTGTCCGACGGTTGTTTTGCCGCTCCCCATAAAACCGACGAGTATACTGTGTACCATTAGTTATTCACCTCGTATTACGGACAGTCCATGCTGCTTGAGAGCGCATGTCGCATCCGCAAGATCAATTTGGTTGGAAAAGGACAATTGAAGAACGCCATTAATTTCTTCTCTGATTTCCAATATATGAATGTTGACTAAGTTAATTTTTGCGTCTGCCAAAACGCGCGTCACCTCGGCGACTGAACCTACTCGGTCAGGAATATTGATAAATAAATCGTAGAAATTAGGTGCGTGACTGGAAGCCTGAGCATTGATGCTGTCTCGGGTAATTTTGGCACGCCGAAAATAGTTTCGAATAGCCGTTCGATCTGATGAATGGAGCGCCTCTTTGACATGCTTCAAAAGTTCGCTAAACGTATCGACTTTGTCAATCAGTGTCTGCCGGTTGCTTAAGAGAATGTCCGTCCACATGTCCGGATCAGAGGAGGCGATTCGTGTGATGCTTCGGAAACCGCCGGCAGCTAGTTTCAAAGATAAAGTTGAGCCGCTGAATTCGTTCTGCGACATGTTGACTAGTCCGGCTGCGATAATATGCGGCAAGTGGCTGATCTGAGCAACAATTTGGTCATGCTGCAGCGCCGAAACGAGCTGCCATTTGACAGCCAAACCGGATAACAGTACCTGCAATTCATCTGCTGCCTTTTGTGACCGCTGATCGTTTAGCGTATCGGAAATTAAGAAGTAGTATGCGCTCTGAAAAAGATCGGCTCTCGATGCCGTAATAGTTGTTTTATGCGAACCAGCCATTGGATGGCCACCGATAAAGTGAATACCCCGATCGACAAATACGGATGCTTTAGTCATGATTTGCCTTTTGGTGCTGCCAACATCAGTAATGATGACCCCCGGCTTCAGCTGCATCTGTGCCAGCTGCTCCATATGTTCCATAATAATGGAGACCGGTGCTGCTAAAAGAATCATGTCGGCTTTTTCAGCATAGCTTTGCAGCTGTGTAAAGCCGTCATCAATGATCCATCTTTCTTTTGCGTACGTCAATGAATGATGATTAATATCGACACCGATGATTTTGTGCTCGGGCCACTGTTGCCGGATCGCTAAAGCGATGGAGCCGCCGATGAGCCCTAAGCCGTCGATGACAATTGTTTTCGTCATAGAGCAGCCCTTCTTGCCGGAATGAGTCGATTCAGATCAGCAAAGAAATCGGGATATGAGATATTGATTGCTGATGCATTGGCTAATGCCAATTCGCTTTTGACAAGTAAGGCAGCTACAGCCAGCATCATACCAATCCGATGATCTCCGTGCGAGTCCACCTGGTCGGTTTCTTGCGGAGCGAGTCGTGTTCCGCCTTGAATGATCATCCCATCAGGAAGCTCTGTAATTTCTGCGCCAAGCCTTCGTAGTTCGGCAGCTACAACGGTGATGCGATCTGTTTCTTTGACGCGCAGCTCCTCAGCTCCGGTAATTTTCGTTGTTCCTTCAGCCTGAGTCGCCAAGAGAGCGATCAGAGGTAATTCATCAATAACACTTGGAATGTCGTCACTTGTGAGTTCAATGGCATGCAGTGACGCACTTCGTATGAGCAGATCACCTGAAGGCTCTGCATGATCATAACGGTTCTGAATGGTAATGTCTGCACCCATTCGTTTTAAAATACGAAGAAAACCGGTACGAGTCGGATTCAGTCCGACATTATGGAGCGTAATCGCACTGCGCGGCACGAGTGTGGCTGCAGCGATGAAAAATGCGGCCGATGACAGATCTCCGGGTACCCTAATGGGTTGACCGATAAGCTTCGGCTGTCCAGCTACCTTTAGTGTCAGTCCTTGCTTCTCGATTTCTCCGCCGAATGCGCGCAACATGAGTTCTGTATGATCGCGGGTCTGCTGTTTTTCACTAATGGTTGATGTTCCGTTTGCGCATAGTCCAGCTAAGATCAGCGCGCTTTTTACCTGAGCGCTGGCGACCGGCAGGCGGTAGTCAACGGGGGTGAGGTCTTGCGAGCCGTAAACCGTGATTGGCAGTCGTCCGTCCTCGGTCACTTTGAAACGCGCGCCTAATTGGCTGAGCGGTTCGGTGACACGTTTCATTGGCCGCCTGCTTAGTGACTGGTCGCCAAATAATTCTGTTGTGAAGGGCTGCCCACTCAATAATCCGAGCATCAGCCGCGTTGTTGTTCCTGAGTTGCCCATAGTCAATGCATGTTTTGGCCGACGAAGCCCATTTAATCCGACGCCATGCACGAGAACACGATCGCTCGTCCGTTCAATCGATACGCCCATATCCTCAAATGCCTGCATGGTTCTTAGGCAGTCCTCCGAGGAAAGAAAATGAGTGATTTCCGTATCGCCGGTGCTGATTGCGCCGAAAATGATACTTCGATGGGAAATGCTTTTATCCCCTGGCACCTCAAGTGCGCCTTGAAGCCCTTGTTGCTGATTTGTTCGTAGCGTTTTCATGTGATCACCTGCTTTTTTTTGAAATTTGATAGAGACACCAGACCATGTCCGGCGTGTAGGTGCGCTCAATTTTTTCATTGTCGCCTAATTGGACATTTTTTTGATTGGTAATAACATAATGTGCCTGGGCTGTTTTGTAGTTCTGATACGCCAAATATTTGCTGTCGGTATAATGAATCACAGACTGGTCTTGGATAGAGCGTAAATAGTTCTTCAACAAGGCGGCGGTTGACGGATGCGTATAGGCAACATCCATAGTTGGTCTTAGGCGCCGAATCAGCACGAGCGGATCAAGTGCATAGCAAAAGCAAGTGACAAGCTTCAACTGATCCAAGTGGGTATAGTGAATGTCCGCCCAATCAAGATGTTCATGACATGATTTAAAAGCAGCGGGGATCATGAAATAATCGCCCTGATAGTCATCAAAATGCTCGATAATACCTTCAAAACAGTCATGAAGCACGATCCGGATGTCACCGGGATGCGCGCTTTGATAATACCGTGCGGCACGACAGCTGTCCGTCGCTTCAGGACCCAGAGTATGAATGATCATCGGCATGCTCTCCTTAATAGTTCTTCAACTCATCACAATAATCGTGATACTGTTTTTTCAGACGATCCATGTTTGCGCAATCAAAGGTGTCTAAAATGGCTTTGCACAGCTCGATTGCGACGACGGCCTCAATAACAAGCGATGCCGGTACGATCGCCGTAACATCAGAGCGCTCGATACTGGCTTTATGTTCCTCTTTTGTATCAATAGCGACGCTGTGAAGAGGCTTGTAAAGGGTAGGGATCGGCTTCATGGCCGCGTTAATAATCAATGGCATTCCGTTCGTCATCCCGCCTTCAAATCCGCCGAGATGGTCGCTGCTTCGGTACCAGCCTTGATCTTGATCCCAATAGATGGGATCCATTACTTGACTGCCTGGTTTTGTACCCAGGTCAAAGCCGTCGCCAAAGCTCACACCTTTGAATGCATTAATACCGATAACCGCCGCCGCAATTTTGGCATCCAGTTTCTCGTTCCATGAAGTATAACTCCCCAATCCGGCCGGGACATTTTTGGCAATGACACGAACGATTCCTCCCAACGTGTCTCCTGCCTTTTTGGTTTGATCAATAAACGCATGAATCGCTTCAACCTTATCTTGATTGACGATACGAAGATCATTGCGGCTGATTGCTTGTTCAATTTGATCAGGTGTTAATAGCTGATCACTATCAGCCTCAATAGAACCGATTTTGCGCACATAACCAGCGATTTGGATGCCCAGCTCATTCAGAAGCAGCGTGCAGACCGCGCCAATGGCGACGCGCATCGCTGTTTCGCGGGCGGATGAGCGCTCAAGCACATTGCGCAAATCCCGGTGTCCGTATTTCATGCCGCCAACCAGATCAGCATGACCGGGACGCGGGTTTTTCACCACGCGCAGATTCGTTTCCGAATCGGGCTTATTGACCGGATCCATAATTTCACTCCAGTGTTTGTGATCAATGTTGGTTATGGTTAATGTGATCGGTGAACCTAAGGTGATGCTGTGGCGCACGCCGGAGGTGATCTTGACTTGGTCCTTTTCAATCTTCTGGCGATAACCGCGTCCATAGCCTTTTTGCCGTTCACTTAGTTTCTGATTAATCTTCTCAATGGATAAGTGAAGTCCGGCTGGGAACCCTTCGATAATTCCGGTTAATTGCGGACCATGCGACTCTCCTGCTGTAAAATAAATCATTTAACTCTTCCTTTCTCCTGCAAGTCCGTTTGACACTGCTTTGAATTTTTTAAGATCGTTTGGAAAATTTCCTGATAGTGGTCGCGGTTCTCGTGATCGTTCACACGCTGATCAATTCTCGCAATAATTTCTTTCTCCCGAAAAGGATCTAAGACCCGCTGACCTTGATTCATCTTTTTCATTCCTATAGACTTGGCAAGCTTGAATCGCCATTGAAGTAATTTAAGAATCCAGTAATCGATAAAATTGATTTGGCTGCGCTCCGTCTCATAACCCGTTTGGTCATTTGAAAGAGAAAGCAGTCGATGACCGATGATCCAGAGAACTAAAGAAAACGACGCGATCACAAGGTCGCTGCGCAAGGCGTAGGCTGTTCCACTAGTAGACAGCATGCCGGTAAAAATGGGCACTGTGAATGACGCAATGCTTCCAAAAGAAAAAAAGATTGCCGTAACACGTCCCTTAGCATGAGGAAACATGGAACTGAAAATAGTCAAACCGACCTGCATGATGCCTCCCGCTGCCGTGACACCGAAGAAGAAGGATGCGACGGTGACCGATAGATGGTTGGATGAAAAACAAACGGTTAAAAGAAAGAGAAGCGAGAGACCGTTCATAATGACCATTAAGGTGCCATCTTTGACCAGTGCGCTTTTTAAAATAGTGAAGACGATCAAAACGCCGACAATTGATCCGACGCTGTAAAGCGACAGGAGAAAATGTGCCTGCATATTGCTCATATGCAATACGTCAATTCCGTAGAGTGTGATCCATTGGGTAAAGAGAATCATCACCGCCATTGATGTATAGCCATATAAAGACAAAATGGCGACTAAACCGACCTTTGCTTTTGACAGCTTCCCTTTAGTAAATAGGCGATGCCGCGTCGTTTTCTCAGGTTTTACCTGTAACGGAAATCGCGACCGGCTGATTAGTACGGCGTTGATCAGTAGGAGTGCAGCTGCAAAAATAAAGCTTAATCCGTACCAGCCGCCCAGATTTTCATTCAGACCGATGTAGAGAGGCAGGACAAATTCTCCAATCGACATCGCGGCTTTGATGAGAATACTCGCCGCGCCATTATTGCGATTCATCTCCAAAAAAGTGGGGTAGGTCCCCGAATCAAGTGCTGAGTTCGCCACCCCGGCAAGAATCGCAAGCAGGTAAGCGACTTTAAAATCCTTGGTTAAAAGGATTCCGATAAAAAAGACAGAGTAGCTGATCATCCCGAAGAGAATAATTTTTTTACGACCAATGCGATCAGACAGGCTGCCAAGAAGATAGTAGGCGAGCAGTCGGCCAATGCCAACACCGGAGATAACGTAGGAAACGGTCGCAATCGATGTCCCCCACTCGCTGCTGAGCGACCTCATATTTTGTGTCAAAATTAATAATCCGATACCATGAACGAAGTAGTTCAGGTACAAAGAAATACTTAGTCTCATTTTGTTTGCTTTCGTCATTACGTTCATATGTCATTTCCTCCCGAAAAAAGTGAAAAAAATAACCAGTCAGATGATTAATCTAACTGGTTACGAATTTCCGTCAGGAAAATAAAAAGATCCGGATTGTCATGGCAACCAATTAGATTTAATCTTACGCATCTAGTTGGTCAGACCAAAATAGCTTCCCAACTCTAGACACTTACGCGTTTGCGTTCGTATCCAGAGCGGACACGAACTATCTAAAGTAATAGAAGCCATAATAGTATGTTTGAGCCATTTGCAACTTTTTCATTTTATTTTTCCTCTCGATTAGGTTATGTACCATTTAATCACTGTCATCTGCTTTTGTCAATTACAGTTTTTTAATTTCTAAATTTTTTCTGCTGACTTTCTATTTTTTGAACGAGTAGAGTAGTGGATCGTGATTTGTCTCGCATGCTTGTCAGTGATGCTGAAGCAATTAGAAAGAGAAGGATGATCATTTAGCGAATTACGGCTCGCTCGAATGCTGGACTTCTTTCTCTTGCTTGATCTCCTTTGGCAAGTGC
Organism: Sporolactobacillus caesalpiniae; assembly: GCF_040513385.1. Lineage (NCBI taxonomy): Bacteria > Bacillati > Bacillota > Bacilli > Caryophanales > Sporolactobacillaceae > Sporolactobacillus > Sporolactobacillus caesalpiniae. The sequence continues at coordinate 88,931 of NZ_JBEVCB010000004.1, read as the reverse complement.
GTGGATGCGTTCGGCACTTTGCGTGGAGCAACATTGATCATATCGGAAGAGTACAGTGCAAATGAGATGCTGCCTCCATATTTATGCGCTCGGATTAGAATCGGCTGGTTCGAGGTGTTCTGAAACCGGAAGTCTGGTCCGTACCAGCTGACCGTGGCATCGCGTCCTTCGGGCACATAAGGTACACGTCTACTGTGAGAGTAGCGCTCCACAATTTTCAACCCGGCGCGATCAACCGCATTAAAAAGTGTGGACGACACTTGGCAGATGCCGCCGCCCACCCCTTCGGAAAATTCTCCTCGGACGATGATCGGCGCAGAGAGATAGCCCTTTTTTTTCGTCCTCATTCCAACAGCTTTGTTAAATGAAAAGGTTTCATTTGGGAATACCACTTGGCTGTCCAGCGCCTTTGCGGCAAGGTCAATGTTATGTGCGCGACTTTTGTTTCCGGAATTAAAGAACGTGACGTACTGACCAATACGCTGATCACGAATTTGGGAAAGCAGTTCGGCATCGACTCTTGGATAGATTTTGATTAAGGGTGCACGCAGTTTACCGGTACCTTGACCGAAATAATAACTGTAAAATTTATTCTGAAACACGCTGCGGTAAAGTTTGTGTCCTGTTTTTCCAGAAACGATGGCTCCTTGTCCGTTGATTCTGGCGTCTACCGGCGCCTGATATACCTTGCGATCAAGCTGGTTAATCAAAAGTTGATATTTTTCTTGATCCAAAAGCGATGCAAAAGGATATGTAAAATTGGAACGATGAATCTTAGCAATAGTATGGTCATGGTACGTGACGCTTAGAGTGTCTGAAAGTGATTGTGGCTGGGCGAAAAGCAGGATACCTGCCAACATCAGTAGTCGCATAAGGCCTTGCACCTCCCGACGTTAGTATGATCTTTTTTTTCGAAATTAGCCTTCGTCATGTCATGTATATGACGACTGTCGCACCGCCTGGATAAAACGCAGTACGCCTTCGCTAATATTATTATTCGTTGTACAAGCATAGCTGAGACGAACAAATCTAGGGTGCGCGCCATACATGGTTCCAGGAACAAAAAGCACGTTACGTTTAATCCCGGATTCAAGCAGCTTGCTGTCGGAAACAGAGGAAGTCAATCGGCACCAAAGATGGTATCCGCCTTTCGGAGCCATAAAACTGATGTCATCCCCGCAGTTTGCAGAGAGTACATGGATCATTGTTTTTCTTCGTTCTTCGAGTCGGTATCGTACTGTATCCATATGTTTTTCCCAAATGCCGGAGCGTAAATAGTGCTCGGCGATTTGCTGTGTGACGATGCTCGAGCCATGATCCATCTGATATTTGGCGTCGCGAAGCCGGCTTAACACGGGTTCAGGAGCGACGATCCATCCGACACGTAAACCGGGAGCGACAGTCTTTGAGAGGCTGCCGATATAAATGACCTGTTCATTGGAATGATCAAGGGAGAATAGGGTCTGTGGACTAGGACGTTCATCACCTAGATCAAGCGATCGGTAGGCATCGTCTTCAACAATTGGCACCTGCCATTTTTCACAAATTTCGAGCACTTCTCTTCTCCGTGGTTCGGTCAACGTACTTCCTGTTGGATTCTGATAGGTCGGATTTAGGAAGAGCATCTTGATCGTCCGCTTGTGTAGCAAACGCTCGAGTTCAGCAGGAATTATCCCATCTTTATCCATGGGTACTCCATAAATACGCAGACCAGCTGAATGAAACAATGGCAACGCGTAAAAATAGGAGGGGCTTTCAATCGCGATCGCATCCCCAGGATTTAATAGGCACTGGGTGATAAGCAGCAATGCTTGCTGCGCGCCGGAGGTAACTAAAATAGTGTCTGTGCCGGCGGTCATGTTGAATTTCGATCTCATAAATTGACTGAGTGCCGCTCTCAGTGGTTCGTACCCTTTTGGGTCGGGATAACCAAGTGAATAATTGAGCGGCAGGGTTCTGATGATCTGTTGAAGCTCTGCAATGGGATAGTCTTCCTGAGTCAGTTCACTTGTTGACAAGTCAATACATGTGTTGAGCTGACGCACTTCGGCAAGGCGCCGCGAGATGGGAAGCGTCGGTAGAAATGAACCACCATTGGCATAGGCTTGCCAGTTCGGAAGGCGGAGGGGACGAACGCCCCACTGCTCTTGAGCGACTCGAGTACCGCTCCCTCTGGCAGATTGAATAACCCCCGCTGAACGTAAAAGATCATAGGCGTGTACAACAGTTGTACGATTGACCCCCAACTGTTCCGCAAGTTTACGCTCCGGCGGCAGTTTTTCTCCTGGTCGAAGGTTACCTTCCATAATTTGCTGTTCAAAATGTCGGGCGATCTGTTCGTATACAGGCATCCGTTTTTTGTCCAATTTAGTCACGTGCATCGTGCGTGCCCTCCATTATTGCAATTGGATGATCTTTTGATCGACCAATTGGATGTTTTCAACAGAATAGCATAGTTCTATTCTTTCTGTAAGAGGTGAGCACTTATGTATCGTCCCAAACAATTTAACATGACTGATGAAAATGCGATGTTCGCAGTCATCGAAGAAAACAGTTTTGCAACAGTTTTTTCCCAACATCAGGGAACGCCTTATGCTACGCATTTACCACTGGTTTTGGATCGGGAGCATGGTATGCTGTATGGACATTTTGCGCGTGCGAATGGGCAGTGGGAGGATAGTGCCGATCAAGAAGTGTTGGCTGTATTTCAGGGCCCGCATTGCTATATTTCCCCGACTTGGTATGAGACTAATCAGGCGGTACCGACCTGGAACTATGTCTCTGTTCATGTATACGGGAAAGTAGAGGTGTTGCGTGATCCTGATGAGATCATGGACGTAATGAAAAAAATGATCACTAACTACGAAGGCGCGCATGAGAAGTATCAAATGGATGAGCTTCCCACTCAAATGATTGATGGACTGCTGAAAGGAATTGTCGCGTTCCAAATGCGTATTGATCGAATGGAAGGTGCACGTAAATTGAGTCAGCACAATTCTTCAGAGCGGCGTGCACGGATTATCGCTCATTTGAATCAGAGCGAACATGAAGCGGAGAAGCAAATCGCAAAATTAATGGAGGAAGATCTCAACTAAGCTTCTTGAATCAACAAAGATTTCGTGAATATTATTTTAAAATTTTCAATTATCAAATAATAAATTTATACTGAAATAGATGTGCTTCTTCCGACCAACAAACGCAAAAGGTGGATGCGTATCAGGTGGTTAGACGGATAGTACAGGCATTCGCTTCGATCTACAATAGAGATATTATGGAACGAGACAATTGAGTTATTTCTGATTCCTATTGCCGGGGTGACCCACTGACAAAGAGATTGCGCTGTTCAAATAAAACTATCCGTGAAGAGGAGAAGCCAATGGAAACGAGTTCAGAAAGTCCTATTTTGACCGATTTAGAAACTGAGGATGCTTCAAAATTTACGATTTCACTACAGGTTCCTAGCGAATTGACAAGTCGGAGATTGAGGCGCCATCGCGTGATCAGCATTCAACTTTTTCAAGAGCCAGGTACACGTCCCCTACGCGCAGCGAAACAATCGGAACGCGCGGATTTTTTCAATGACGAAGGAGAGCTCGATTTTACAATGCCGCTTCGTCAGAATAAGATGGTTGTTGCTATTCCGTATTCAGCAATGCCGCAGTTTAACTATGGTGATTTAATTACTGCAAGAATCAGCTTGGAAGACACGGTGACCGGTGAAGTGCTGAGTTATGAAACAATGAGTTTTATGGCAAACCAAGAAGGTACACTGGAATTCTTTTCACATCAGCACATGCACGATTATCTGAAAACGGAATCCTCAGATGAAACACAATTGACAAAAACAGCCTACTGGATCAATCAGAACCCGGACAACAGTAAAGTACTGAACATGGGGATCGCATTGCTTCAAAAGCTCGCAGAAAAGGGTCACCTGGAAGCTTTGAAAAAGTTACAGGACGTGTACAGTGACCAACGGTATATCGTAGCTGATGAAAACGAAGCGACAAAGTGGCAGAATTGTCTGGATAACAAAGCGGCGAAGAATCTTGGTAAAGAACTACAATCTGAGAAACGCTCAGAAGTTCCATCTAAAATAACTGATGAATCCTCACTGAAAAAGTGTGAAGAGATCGCTGCGAACGGCAGTGCTGAGGCGCGTTACATGCTTTATGTATACAGCTGTACTTCTGAAGGTGCCTCGTATCATGGCGCAGATGTTTTTTCTTACTTAAAGTCTGCTGCCGAAGATGGATTAGAGGCGGCTGTTCGGGCTTTGGCAGAGGCCTATGAGAAAAAAATGATCTTTATATCAGGTGAGCAGGCTGTAGAATATAGTTTGATCCTTAAGAAGGCTGCAGAGAAAAAATTACCGCTTGCCGAATATTTATTGTTCCAGATTTCGTATAATGGAACCAGTCTAAGCCAACCGGTCCGCGGGGACAAAAAAGAGGCATACGCTTGGCTCCTCGCTTCTGCTGAACACGGCGGTGCTGAGGCAGCGTATGATTTGTGGCACTATTTTGAGCATGGAAATGAGTTTTTAATGGAACAGGAAAGTGCTTTGAAATGGCTGATTTATGCTGCGGACCATGGCTTTGCTAAAGCGAAAACACGCCTCGGAGATTTGTACATAGAAGGCAAGTTTTTAAAGAAGGATGATCAGAAAGGTCTTGCATATCTGGGACAAGCTGCTGAGCAAATGGATTGGGATGCTCAGATTAAGCAGTTTGAGAGCTATTACGAAGGACGCTATAAAGATATACTTTTTGAAAAGAATAGGGCTAAGGCTTTTGAATTTTTAAAATCTTTTGCAGCATCCGGAAACCCAAGAGCATGTGATTTGATAATGAATCAATATGAGCATGGAAATGAGATGATGATGGAGCATCGAGAGGCTTTGCGTTATCTGGTATCCGCGGCTGAAAGCGGCGATGCTCCGACCATGTACCGGTTTGCGAATGTTCTGCTTGACGGCATCTATGTGTCAGCTGATCTTGATAAGGCGAAGCATCTCATTGAAGCTGCAGCGGCGCAGGGCTATCCTGAAGCACAGTTTGCGCTCTATTACTATTACCTTTCCGGATACAAAACGTTGAAAAATGAACGAATAAATAAGGAGCGCGCTTATCAGTGGCTAGTAAAGGCTGCCCGCACGCTCCCGTCTGCACAATATGAGGTTTGGTCCTTAAGCAAAAAAGACGCAGCCATCGATTGGAGCATCACTGGTAAAGACGCGATTGACTACCTTTTTCGCAGTGCTGCGCAGAAATACAGTCCGGCTCTTTACAAAGTAGGCATGGCGTTTGGTACAGGAACAGACATTGAAAAAAATCCGGAGCGCGGGTTGAAATTGATTGAAGAGGCAGCCTCTCTGCATCATCCTGAAGCGATTTATGAGCTGTCACAAATCAGGTTCAGTGGTATGTTCGGCGGACAAGAGGTCACAAAAGATGAAGAAGATGGTCTACATCTCCTCTTCTTAGCTGCGGAGCTTCACTATCCGCGCGCCTGTCAGCAGGTTGGCGAATGGTATGCGAAGGGCCTGTTGCCTGATGAATCTGAAATATGGGTGAGCCGGATCGTCACAGTTGCCATTGAGGCGGGTCTCAAAGTGAATGAACAACTATCGCCGCAGCTGAAACAAGAGGTAGCGAGTTCGAGTTCGGATCAGAACTGAATCGTATTTGAACCAATTGTGAGGGTGTCCCAAAAGTCCGTTTTTGACTTTGAGACGCCCTTTTTAGAGGAACAAAATTCTAAATCAAGGCTCAGGTGCCGGACTCTTACGGAGATCTCTGTTGATCGTAAGCAAGCGCAGTATAGGTGTTTTGCACAGAATTGATAAGGAGGATAGGTTTTATTCTGGTTCTATGGACCTATAAATTATTTGTTAACTAGTCATCCGATATTAGCGGGTGATTTTTTTACAGGATAAAAAAGAGTATAGCGTTTTGCCTTGCCGGTACGACGACATGGTCATAAGATTCGGATGGACGATTAGGTAAACCGCCCAATCTAAGATATAAACGGAAAAATTCCGCCTAACTAGAAAATGAATGAAAAAATTGCTTAAATAGACGGAGAAATTCCGCTTATCGAATCGAAAAACGTGAAAATAGAGGATTTTTCTTTGCATAACCGGAAAAATTACCCTTATGTACCTCTAAAACAAGCGCCATGATGCATATAACCGGAAAATCTCCGCTTATTTTATTCCGGGCGCGATGCCGAATTAAGGACCAAAATGATTTATTAGAAAACTTGGCTTTGCCAAGCCTCTGGCGAAGGCGAAGACTTAGTTGCGGTTACACTCGTTTCCTTGAATCTTTAATTTTTTTATACTTTTTTATCAGTGTTAGAAAACTTGGTTTCGCCAAACCCCTGGCGAAGGCGAAGCCTTAGTTGCGACGGCCATGGACGGCCTAGTGTCCGGTGAGCCGCAGGACGCGGCGTTTTTTCGGACCGCTTACACTCGTTTCCTTTAAATGTTTTCTTATGCTTTCCTACCAGTGTGAAACAGAAATGTCTGTTCACGCACATGGTTGATGATTCAAAACGGTAATTGGAGCAAAGGAACTTTCGTAGGGAAGGAACCTTCGCTGTAAGAGGGGCTTTCGCTAAGGAAATGGAACTGGAAATGGAACTTTCGCTAAGTACGCATACATCCTGTATGCAACGCGAAAGTCACCACATCCTGTGGAAGTACGTCCTATATGCAACGCGAAAGTCACCGCGTCCTGCGGAAGTAAAGGCCGGTTGCACCTCGGCTTTTTTTTTACAAAAAATTCAGCGATTTATATGAGAAATCGACACGATTTGATAAAATAGATGGGCAATCTTGCTTTTTTAACGAATAAGGATGATCGGTCGTGAATCTATTGTTTGATATGAAAATGTTTTTATCTTTTCTTGTGACCGGGAATTTAGTCACAGTTATTCTGATTGGCGCATATTTGCGGCGACAACGAAATGATGACACATTAACTACATTCTTTTATGGGAAAATAGTTCAAACTATTTCCTGGATCATCGCATTTTTTCGCAACGGATCCTTCGATGTCGTTGCGGTATCACTAGCGAACAGTATTCTGTTCATCGGCTGCGGGTTGGAGGCCGTCGCCTTGCTCAAATTGTCGCGCGGGTACAGACAATCGACGAGACGTCTCTATATGTGGATCACAACGATTAATGTCATCGGATTCAACGTGATTCTCCTTTTGTACAATTACATGAATATCCGAGTGGCTTTCGCCTCTGTCGGTATGGCAGCTCTGCTTGTCTTACCGGTGATACGGATGACTCGTGGAACGAAGCGTTCATCTTTAATGCGTCTGATGGGTTTTTTATATTTTCTGCTGATCATGATCTTCTTGGGCAGAGCCATTGTCGCTCTGATGTTGTATCATGCCTTCGAACCAGGTGCGATGGAGACCTCTTTCATTTACAGCTTTACTTTTATTACGCTTAGCTTGTCAACGATTTTAAGCGGCACCGGTTTTATTCTCCTGCTCAAAGAGATGACGGATCGAGAGCTGGTTCGACAAGCTAACTATGATGATCTAACGAAAACATTAAATCGCCGCGCTTTTTTCGAACAGACGAAGCAATATCTCGATTATTACGCGAAGAAACAACAGAAAGTTTCTTTCCTGCTGTTCGATGTCGATCGATTTAAAATAATCAACGATACGTATGGACATGATATTGGCGATCGCGTACTTCGTGATCTTTCGCGTCGCATCTATGCTCAACTTGAAGCGGACAATTTGTTCGGCAGATTCGGAGGGGATGAGTTCGCAATTTTGATGCCTGGTCTTGATGAGGAACAATCTACCGTCTCCGCCGAACGGATCAGGGCAGAAATCGCACATGCCAAGATTCATCTGCCCAATGAATTTCTGCACTACACGATCAGCATTGGTCTTCTAACACTCCAACCGGATCGACATACAGATATAGAAAATCTGTATATTTCATGTGACAATGCACTGTATGGGGCAAAGAAAAGCGGAAAAAACAGTGTCTTCCGTGGAAACTATAAGAAGGAATTATAGTAGAGGATGTTCAAAAAGTCCGGGAAAAAGGCAATGAGGATCTTCTGCTTACAGCATGCACGTCCTGTGCAAAACGCAGAAGTCACCGCATCCTGCGGAAGTTCTGCGTCAGCTTGTTTCTCCGCTCCTCACGTATCAACAGGGGATCTTCAACTAATACCATGCACGTCCTGTGCACAACGTTGAAGTCATCACGTCCTGTGAAAGTACGCGCGGGTAGCTCAAAACTGCGCTTCCTTGATCTTCGACGCTCAGGACGAGCTAGTGTCAGGCATGACGCGCGACGTGGCGATTTGCCTGACCTCGGTTCTTTTTGTCCTCCTTTTTGAACAGACTTTAGTAGTCTTTTAGTCCTAAAAAAGACGTCTCATGTATGAAAAAACATTGGACCCTATACTAAGTCGTAAAAAGTTACTAGTAGAAGGAGTCTTTGCTTTATGTCTTTAATCTTTGGTAGGCTGGATCTGAAAGCTGAAGGTGTATGGTACCCTATTTCGCTCGCAGCTTTACTGATTCTTTTTATCCTATTCATGAAGAAAAGGCAGTTAACCTGGCTGCAGATTTATACAACATTCGGTGTGGTTTGTTCGTTAACTTGGTTTATGGATATCTCTTCTGCCATCTATTTCGACGCCTTTCGTTACGGAAGCGATCATGGTATTGGCCTGGCTGACTTATTGTCGATCAGTTTTATTCCATCCGGGCTTGCGATTATTTACCTAAACTATCGGACAGCGTCGAACAAGTGGTTCATGTTGCTTTTGTTTTCTTTGCTATCTCTTGCTATCGAACTGGCCGCCATTCACATCGAATACTTTCATCTGAAGTACTGGAAATTATATTATTCAGGGATTATGTACCTCGTCATTTACGGCTTGCTGCTCCCACTGCATAAGCGTGTAATGGAAGCTGGTGCCTCGCGAACCTCATTTTAATTTTTTCGTTTCCTAACCCAGTAGACGATTAGTGCAGCGAAGGCGATAGCAATCAACGCATAGGTAATATGTGAATAAAGATCCATCCACTCGAGCACTTTAACCCATGACTTTCCAAGAGAGGCGCCGAGTAAAACTAAAAGGGTATTCCAAATAAGTGTCCCTGCTGTTGTATAGAGCAGAAAAAATAGAAAATTCATCTTAGCCATGCCGGCGGGGATGGAGATCAAACTGCGAATCAACGGGATCATCCTGCAGAAAAAGATTGCGCGGTAACCGTAGCGTTCGAACCACACACTTGCCTTTGAAAGATCCCCGGGCTTAAGACGAAGTATACGGCCCCAGCGTTTAACGACTCGTTCCAGTTTATCCACACTGAATAGATGTCCTGCCGCATAAAGTGCAGATGCTCCGGCGACAGAGCCGGCAGTAGCGCAGAGTATCACGAGTGGGGCGGTTAGCCGAGAATGAGTGGTCATAAACCCGCCAAAGGTTAAAATAACTTCCGAAGGGATCGGCGGAAACACATTCTCCAAGAAAATCATCAAGAAAATGCCCGCGTAGCCATGGTTTTCCATGAATTGTACAATCCAATCCTGCATGAATGGCCCTCACTTTCATTGATTCAGTAGTGCGAAGATAATAGAAACCTGTCCAACACTATACCCTAAATTAGGCGGATGCATACCGATTAAGATCGCTTCTGGATAGAGACTCTGTTGGTCAAAAATATAGGTTAATTATCGCTTGCTTATTCGTTATTATGATAACATGTTGACTAGGAAAATTTAAATGGATGCGAGGTAACCAATGAACCCTAGTGAATTAAATTACAAAATGCCCGCAGAATGGCAACCCCATGAACGTACATTTCTTTCATGGCCAGTACGCGCATCAATGTGTCATCCAGAGGATTATGCGCGTGTGTGCCGCGGTTATGCAGATTTTGCCAACGCGATTTCGGAATTTGAACCGGTGACGCTGCTTGCGAATCCGGGTGATCAGGAAATCATAGAAGAGCTAATGAACCCGATTAATGAAGCGATTGATTTCAGATATGTGCCGCATAATGACTCTTGGCTGCGCGATAATGGGCCGACCTTTCTTAAGAATCAGTACGCTCAACTGGCGGGCGTCAACTGGCGCTTTAATGCATGGGGCGAGAAATATAAACCTTGGGATTTAGACGATGCGGCAGCGCCGACGCTTCTCGACCAATTACATGTTCAACGTCTCGACGCGCCTCTTGTTATGGAAGGCGGCTCTTTTCATGTGGATGGTGAGGGCAGCTTGCTGACGACAGAGCAATGTCTGCTGAATCCGAATCGGAATCCGGACATGAATCGCGGGCAGATTGAAGAAAAACTTAGAAGTTACTTGAACATAGACAAAGTGATCTGGTTAAAGGATGGTTTGTCCGGGGATGAAACGGATGGTCATGTCGACAATATCGCTTGTTTTGCTACTCCGGGGAAGGTGCTCATTCAATCCTGTGATGACCCCGCGGATGACAATTTTTCAATCACTGAAGAAAATATCGCTCGTCTAGAGCAAGCGGTAGACGCGAAAGGAAGAAAGCTTAAAATCATTCGTGTGCCTCAGCCGCCGAAGCGCTACTATCAAGGTTCAAGGCTGACATTAAGCTATCTTAATTTCTATTTTGTAAATCATGGCGTTATTCTGCCCGTATTTGGCGGAGACGCTGAAGAAACGGACAAGCAGGCTTCGGATATTCTTGCTAAATTGTTTCCGGACCGCAGAATTCGGACTGTTGACGGTATGGCGATTATACGGGAAGGCGGCAATATCCATTGCGCGACGCAACAAATGCCGGTTCAAACTGAGAAAAGGAGTCAAATGTCATGAGAAAAGTAAAAGTGGCGGCCACACAAATGAGCTGTTCGTGGACGATTGATGAGAACCTTCGCAAAGCGGAAGCCTTGGTGCGTGAGGCGGCGGCAAAAGGCGCGCAAATCATTTTGCTCCAAGAGTTGTTTGAAACCCCCTATTTCTGCCAAAAAGAAAAAACAGAATACTACATGTTGGCCCATTCTATAGAGGAGAACCGTGCTGTCGCTCATTTTAAAAAGCTAGCTAGTGAATTAGGCGTTGTTCTGCCGATTAGTTTCTATGAACGGAAAAATAACGCGCTTTATAATGCTATGGCGATGATTGACGCGGATGGTACGGTGCTTGGCATTTATCGGAAAAGCCATATTCCGGATGGTCCCGGATATGAAGAAAAATTTTATTTTAACCCCGGTGATACCGGATTCAAGGTGTGGCGCACTCGTTTTGGTAAAATCGGTGTGGGCATATGCTGGGACCAGTGGTTTCCTGAATCCGCGCGCTGCATGACGTTAATGGGAGCTGAATTGCTCTTCTACCCGACGGCAATTGGTACAGAACCGTATGATACCTCGATTGATTCAAAAGATCACTGGCAGGCCTGCATGCTTGGGCATGCCGCGTCAAATTTGATTCCGGTCATTGCGTCGAATCGGGTTGGCACTGAAACAGATGAAGATTCACAGATCACTTTCTATGGTTCATCGTTTATTGCTGGTCCGCAGGGAAATAAACGTTGTGAAGCAGATCGAACAAGTGAAACGGTCTTGGTCGCTGAATTTGACCTGGACAAGCTTCAGGAACAGCGCTTCGAGTGGGGTATTTTTCGTGATCGCAGACCGGAGCTGTACCGGATTTTGACATCGAATGACGGGGAACATAGAATCTAATGGAGATGAAAAGATAAACGGGGAGTGGTCCGAATGGCAGACATACTCTATATAAAAGGCTTTCGTATCGATCATCATGCACCGGAATATAAAGACAGTTACCTATCGACTATTACATCCTTGCGCCATCTTTATGACTTTTCTTTTCATCGCCAGGTGACTTTTTTTGTTGGAGAAAACGGCACCGGAAAATCGACGATATTAGAAGCATTGGCTGTCAATGCGGGATTTAACCCTGAAGGCGGATCGAAAAATTTTAATTTTGTTACCCATAATACACACTCCAATTTATACAGGGCGACAAGAGTCATCAAAGGAGCGGATTATCCCAAGGACGGTTTTTTCTTGAGAGCGGAGAGTTTTTACAATCTTGCATCAAACATTGACGAAATGGGTGATCCGATTTTTTTAAAACAGTACGGTGGGAAATCGTTACATGAACAATCTCATGGGGAAAGTTTCCTTTCTTTGATGCTGAATCGTTTTCGCGGTAATGGCCTTTATATTTTGGATGAACCCGAGGCAGCCTTATCTCCTTCGAAGCTCATGACGATGCTCGTACGCATCAATGAACTAGTACATCAGAACTCACAGTTCATCATTGCCACACATTCTCCCATGCTTATGGCGTATCCAGGCGCCGACCTATACTTGTTATCTGATGGTGGAGTGAAAAAAACATGTTATGAAGATACGGAACACTATATTGTGATGCGGCATTTCTTAGAAAATCCTCAGAAAATGCTGCATTATTTGTTTCATGAATAACTGTTTTTCGTGATGCTGAATAGGTGTATCATGGGCTGCACTTAAAGATTCAACAGCCCTTTTTTTATTGCATTGACAACGGCGCCAACTCGAGAATCGGCGCCTAATTTTTGAATTATGGACGAAATATGGTATTCAACAGTCCGCTTGCTCAGAGCTAATGCTTCGCTGATCTCATTCGTAGTCATGTCGTTGGCAATTAATTTGAGAATGTCGCGTTCTCTCAAGGTTAATGTTTCACTAGGGAGGTCCGGTTGAAGGTTGGGAAATACCTTTTCACCTTCGCAGACCTGTCGGATTACTTTCACCAATTTCGCATTAGACTCTTCTTTTGTGACATAGGCATCGGCACCAGCCTGTTTGGATGCCTCAATATATTCGTCATAGTGATATCCGGAAAGGATGATAATCTTTAGCTGAATTTCCTTCTTTTTGATTCGCTTTGTAAGCTCGATACCGTTCGTATTCTTGAGCCGGACGTCGAGTACAAGAATGTCAGGTTGATGCGATTTAATGATTTTTTCCAGATTTTCAGGATCAGGCATTGCAGCCACCACATGAAAATCAGCTTCTTTTTCAAGCAGTTCTTTTAAACCCATGAGCATGAGCAGGTGATCATCAATTAAGATGATATTGATTGTCACGTTCATCATTCCAATCTAGTGGCAAGGTGATGTGAATCGTTGTTCCATTACCGGGTGATGTGTTCATTTCACAAAGACCATTCATCAAGTCAACAGACTTCTGCACCGAAAGTAATCCGATGTGACCGGAAGTCGCGTTTAACGTGCTCGACAGGTCGAATCCTTTCCCATGATCACTAACTATAATGACCAAATAGCAATCCACACACTTCAACGAAACAGTGACGAGGGGAGCGGACGCGTGCTTGATCGAATTATACAGCAATTCTTTAATGATGCGAAAGGCAGCGAGTTCAATAGTTTTGGGAATAATCTTCATACCTAACTCGTAATTCGTATCGACAATGACATTATAGTTCGTTTGCAATCTCTTTTTTAGTGCTTGGACACTCTGTTCCAGCCCAAGATCTTCCACAATAAAGGGATGCAGTTCACGGGATTTCTCTCTGATTTCATAGATGGTATTCATAAGTGATTCCTTGACTTCATGATAGGCGGAAGCATCCATTTTATGCGAACTGTGCAAACTGTCGATTCTATTTTCCAATAGTATAACATTTTGAAGTACTTCATCGTGCAGATAAATCGATAAATTTCGCTTATTTTCGTCAAGAGTATTCATTAATAGGCGATTAAAATGTTCATGCGAGTAGGATTGGCTGCGTGTCTTTTCTAGTTCACTGCCCATTTGGGAGAGAACTTCCGAGCTCTTTAATAAATCAAGTGCGTCGGAACAGATTCCTTCAATTAGTGTCCGTTCGTTTTTTTCAAAGCGTGCTCCATTCTTTTTCTGTCCAAGGAAGATCCAGCCTTTGATAGTCCCCTGATCGGAAAAAGGGAGGATAACTACGCTCAACCTTTTTTGAATTTGCTCTCTCTGTTCGTAATTGATGCGATTTAGAATGTCGTGAGTCAGCACATCATTTGTGAAAATACCCGTAGAAAAATAAATTTTCGGGATTTGTTTTTGCTTCCACACGAGGCACGCACCGTTAATCTCAGTGGTTTGATGGATGAGGTTGATAATTAACCGTGAGCAAGATTTCAGATGATGTCCATTGAAAACTTGCTGCATAATCAGATGTTTCTCTCTTTTGATTTCTTGAGCTTTATTGATCATGCGTCGATTGGACCATGAAGTGAAAAGCCGACTGAAACTATGAAATAAAACAATACCAGTGATTACTAGCAGATTAATGCGATAAAACGGGTTTAGGTGATTCTGAAACCACAAGAGAAACAGCGCATTTGTCAAAATCAATGAAAGAAGCCCAATTGCCACTTTGGAAATGATCGGTACGACTTTCAAACGTACGTCAATAATGTCCTGACGAGTCAACATATAGGTTACAGAAAAAGGGAAGATAATGACGCTTACGATAGTGTAGTAAAAAGGAATGTGATTTTGTGAATCAAAGAAAATGTATGGAATTAAGCTGAAACAAATGACCGGGAAAAAAGATAGGAAGAAAGAGTTGATCAGAATATATAGCTGATTTTTAACCTTAGAAGAATTGGATTTGAGCAGCAAAATGATCAAAATGAAACAGAGAATTAATGCAAAGATGATGAAAATAATTATAAAGTATCGGAGCAATTCGGCTAATGGATTATAGGTGTTTCTAAAAATGATAATAGACAGAAGATAGGCCGAAGCGACAAAAAGAATCAAGCATCTTAAAAAGACATAGGTATGTTTAAAAAAATTCGGTTTTGTGGTAACTGGAAAATGTAAGAAAAAATGAAACAAGAACAGGGTCGTTAGAAGTGCCGCAATGATCTCTAAAGGTCTTCCAACTACGTTTTCTATGCCAGATGGAATGGCTGAGCTGATCGTGAGTCCTGCTGCAAACATAAGATAATAATAACGCTCTGTTATTACGGAATGTGGCTTTATTATGTAGCAATAAATTCCGTTGCAAACGAACAAGAAGCCGATTGCGGAAAGGATGATCAGTTGATGCAATTGGGGCATCGGATCAGCATCTAATTTACTGAAATCAGTTTCGTATAGAAAAGCATATGTATAATAGACGTTTAGTAGAATAAAGAAGAAAAATAATAGAAAAGAAATCAGTTTGAGTTTAATTGTCATCATCTCCAAGAAACGCGATTAAATTTGAGCAAGCTTCTTTATATACGCTCGTTTCTTGATATCGCTTCAATAGTTGAATGGACTTATTTAAATAGATTTCGGCAAGAATCTCACAATACTTAATAGCCCCGGTTCTTTTTATGTACGCGTAAGTGAATTTTAAGTTCTGTTGATTATTTAGTAAATCTGGAGACATCAGTTGTCTCAGAAGCCAATCGCCATCTTTTGCGCGACTTGCTTCAATCGCTTTAATTAATGGAAGCGTTGCTTTTTTGTCCCTAAGATCATTCTTTGTGGCATCAAATACATCTCTGGCATCGTTGCTGATCTGTCCCGAATATCCAATATAGGTGGCAATTTCATTCCAGAGTGGGATCTCCTCAACGGGTGCGTTCAAATGAAAAACGAGACGAGTCAGTGACACTGATTTGCGATCAATTTGCGCAAAATACTCTTGCTCAGTTGGAATGTGGTCACGGCTGACTTTAAAGGATAAATCATCGGCTTGTCCATAGGCAGCCGCACGTAATTGTCGAACCACTGCTTGAAGCGAGTGAGGACTTTTGTATTCGCCTATTATATGAAAGCTCTCCATTAATAAAATACTAGACAGACTTATTGCTTGAGGATAACTCATTTTGGTTAGAATTTCCCCGTGTTCATCTTGATCAGAGAGATCATCAAGAATATCAGTCGCGAGCACAAGAAGTTCAATAGCCGAAGAACAGGCAACATGGGACACCTGCTGCTCATCTGAAGATACGAAAATCAAGCTGGAATAATAATAGAATTCAGCCCATGTAAAGACTGATTCATCATTAAAAATCTTCCCTTTTAGACACAAAAGAGAAGAAATGAGACTTTTCATTTCGCTGTTAAGTTGACAGCGAACTAGGTAATTTTTTAAGTAATTCCTAATTTGTTCTCTTTGAATCATCGATAGTCAGGCCCACTCGATTGGAGCGTTAACTACGTCACCTTTGCTCATGTGCTTGTTAAAGACTGAAGATACTTCCGGGTCCAAATTAGCACCTGCAACTGCCAGTTCCGCTGTTCCAATTTGCGACTTGTCTGCTAATTCCTGAATCAATTCCCACAATTTCTGATTCATGTTCTCCGCCTCCTCGTGTTTGACACATTTTGACACAATAGGATAATTCAACATAGTGGGAACCAATTCCTTCTCACTTTAATAAAAAAAATTAATTCAAAATTGCGGAAAATACGGATTTCAAAATTTAACGGATCGAGTATATTGGTTGTAGGGGAGTAGTACATGATGAAGCGTTTGACCTGAAAATGAACAAAAAGGTAAAAATAATCAGATAGATAAATATAATAGAGTTAGCAGTCATGAAAAAGATAATGAAAACGGTAACGAAAATGAGTGGAGGACAATGTGATGAGCTCATATGATCAGTATTCGGTAACTTATCTATCAGAACTGTACTATGCAATCAAAAGGAATATTGAAAACGGATTCTTATCTGGCGCTATGCGACAAGAACTGAGGCTTATTGCTCACGCTGTAGGAAAGCAAGGCGTTACGATTCTTGACGAAAAACGAATTTTAGAATATGAACAGACATGTGATCAAAAATAATAGAATGGGCGACTTAACTATACATTGGTACAGCGGCGATGACATTGTTCATTGCTTTTTTGTTTTGATTACGGCTAACAAAACAGATGAAAATGGAGCTGGGAAATTGCACGAGGAGGCGTAGGATGAATACTGAATGGATTGACGCTTATTGTTTAGAAAAAAGAGGAGTGGAACGTGACTACAAAGAGGAGTGGCAAGCAACGCGATACATGATCCGCGGAAAGATGTTCGCGATGCGTGGCGGAGATAAAAATGGCCTTCCAATAATCACCGTTAAATTGTCACCTGACTTCGGTGCAAGACTAAGAGAAGAGTATGAAGCGATTGTTCCCGGATATTATATGAACAAAACCCATTGGAATTCGCTATACTTGGATAAAGATGTTTCTGAAGATGTGTTACGTATCATGCTAGATCAAGGCTATTTAATTGTGCTGCGTTCATTAAGTAAAAAAGTGCAGGAAGAGATTGGTAATTTAATCCAATAAAAGTTGGAGAGACAACGGGAAGTGGACACCCGATTCAGTTCTTTTTTACTGGTTTTGTCGTCAAAGATAGGAAAATGACGGATAATTGACTATTATTATTCTTGTCTTTTCCCCACTTCCATTTATAATTATAATTAGAACTAATGTGATTTTTGACTTTTTCAAAGGTGAAAAGGCCTAGTCGAATATTACCTGTTTATAAGTGCGATGATCGAAGACGGTAACTGCGAAAGGGTGGTATTTGTTGACTAAAGTGCTTATTGTGGATGATTCGAAATTTTCGCAGAAAATTACATATTCCTTCCTTAACCAATATTCAGAAGAAATAGAGTTTATTTTTGCTAGTGATGGACAAGAAGGACTGGAAAAATTTTCAGAAGCTCATCCTGATTTTATGATTGTGGATTTATTAATGCCAAAGTTGCGTGGTCAAGACTTAATTGAAAAAGCGAAACAAATGGATCAAGAAGCAAAGGTCATTGTTTTATCTGCCGATGTTCAAAATCGAGTACGTGACGTTGTCGAAAAAATGGGTGTCCTATCCTTCATTAATAAGCCGCTGGACGACAAGAAGGCTAAGATGATATGTGACATCATAGGGAATGGTGCTCGTGGCCGATAAAATAAGTAGAGAAGATATTCTCACAGAGTTGTTTAATATCGGTGTGGGTCAGGCGGCTAGTACCCTCTCCGATATAATTGATAAAAGGATTGGTCTCACCATTCCAAATGTCAGAATTCTAGATGCCGCTACAGGAAAAATTGAACTTGATAAGTACTTATTGCAGGTCGCTGAGGGAGCGGTAATGGTTTCCTCTATTTCGTTTGATAGTCAGTTAGAAGGGAAGGTCAGCCTGCTCTTTCCTGCGGATAAGATGCATCATTTCATTGATCTTTGTCTCCACGAAAATCGTGACGACCTGGTAGATAATTTGGAGTTCACGGATATTGATTTTGATACGATTAAGGAAATAGGCAACATTGTTATTAATTCAATAATCGGCGAATTGAGCAATACCGTAAACATACCGGTTGAATATACGTTGCCTGAAATTGATGTTCTAAATAATGCAAGCGCAGATCATTTTGTCAATTGCGAAGATTGCCGGCTTGTACTCATGATGTTTCTTGCTTTTAATATAGAAGGCACTGAGATTGCCGGCGCAGTCGTGATCAACATGACCTTGAAATCGCTTGATGAAATACTAAATGAGATTGACAGACTGTATAACGGAAGATGAGTGAGCATGGATTCTATTTTACCTGGCGTACTAAACTGCATAAATGAGGGGATCGTCATTATCACAGAAGACCTCGAGATTACCTATTGGAATCCGTTTATGGAGAAATTGTCGGGTAAATGGAGCGGCGAGGTTCTCGGTCAAAAAGTGGATCAGATTCTGCCCTCACTTTGTCGTCCATTCTTTTATAGCGCAGTGAAACGACTCGCCACGGGTGGGAACCCTGTCTTTTTCTCAGCCGCTATGCATCGGAAATTGGTTAGCCAGGATCATCGTGTGAATCTGAAAATGAACCGGGTGTCGGTTGACGGCAAGGTAGCTTTGTTACTTGAATTCATTGATGTGACGAATCAATTTCAAAGAATTAGTCAGCTGAGAGACTATGTGAGCCAGCTCTCCCATCTGAATAGTCAGCTGAAACAAAAAGAAAAGGTTATTGAAAAGCTTGCCTATTATGACAAACTGACTGGCGTTGCGAATCGCGCGTTATTTGATAAGTTCGCCGATAAATATTTAAGTATCGCGAAACAACGCGGCACAATGCTTGGCTTTATGTTTGTCGACGTTAACGAATTTAAGTTGATAAATGATACATACGGTCACAATACAGGAGATAAAGTCATGACACGCGTGGCGAGCTTGCTTACAGAGTCAACGCGAAAGAACGATATCGTCTGCCGATATGGTGGCGATGAATTTTTGGTTTTACTCCCGGATATTCGTACATACAAGGACTATCAGGCGATTGCTGAGCGTATCGAAAAGAATAAAAAGCAATGTATCGTTCAAGACGGCTATAACATCTGCCTGTCGCTCAGCATTGGAATCAGTTTTTATCCGGATGATGGCGCGACGATTGATGACTTGATTGCGAAGGCTGATGAATATATGTACGTGAACAAGCATGAATCTAGAGAACGACAAGATAATATGTAAACAAGTTTGAAAATCGGGCGGACGAGTTGCTAGTCTGTCCGATTTTTTTAACATAAAAAGATCAGATACGGTTGACATACTTGCCCTTCAATGGCATAAATAATAAAGCAGGAAGATGGCGAAAAAGCCAAGAAGGAATGGTACGTACGATGAATAAAAATGATACTTACTTTGATTTGCTTAAAATTGTTTCAAGCGAAGAACAGGTAAAAATAGATGAAAACTTGAGTACATATACCTTTACAAAGACAGGAGGGAAAGCGGATCTATTCGTTACCCCGAGCACGTATACGGAAGTCGGGCAGGTCGTCGCTTATGCGCGTGGACATCAATTGCCGATAACTATTCTTGGGAAAGGCTCTAATTTGATTGTCAGAGACGGCGGGATCAGAGGTATTGTAATCCACTGTAGTCAAATGGATCATGTAAGGTGCGAAGGTGAAACGATTGTCGCGCAGAGCGGCGCATCGATTATTGATGTGTCTCGATTCGCACTGGCTCATGAATTGACTGGTTTGGAATTTGCATGCGGGATTCCAGGCTCTATTGGCGGCGCACTGTATATGAACGCCGGCGCGTATGGGGGAGAGACATCCGATGTCCTTAGAGGCGCGGTCATTGCCGATGCGAACGGCTCAATTCTGAATTTAGACTTTGATGAACTCGATATGGGCTATCGCCATAGTGCTATATCACAAAAAGGCTACTTGGCGCTCGAGGGCACCTTTGTACTTAAAAAGGGTGATCCGAAAAAAATTAGAGAAGAGATGGATCGTTTGACTGCGCTCCGAGAGTTGAAACAGCCGCTTGAGTATCCGTCATGCGGCAGTGTTTTCAAACGTCCTCCAGGCCATTTCGCAGGCAAACTAATTCAGGACAGCGGCTTGCAAGGAACGCGTATCGGCGGCGTTGAAGTATCGACAAAGCATGCAGGGTTCATGGTCAATGTCGATCATGGTACCGCTTCAGATTATATACACCTTATTAGGCACGTTCAGGATACAGTCAAGAAGAAATTTGGCGTGGACTTGGAAACAGAAGTTAAAATTATTGGTGAAGAGCCAAAAGATTGATCAAAAGCGGCAGGACTGCGCGATGAGCAGCCTGCCGCTTTTATGTTTTGTAATCATTGAATAAGATTATGGTTTGCAACTTTCCGATTGCTGCACAGAAAAGACGAACGGCGAGGTAAACTCGTTACGAGTTTACCTCGCCGTTTGTTACGATTTTTTTGTGGTTCGTTACGAGTCTGGGAATTGGTTACAACTTTCGATGATTTCGTTACAACTTTGAGCTCATTCGTTACGACTTTGAGCTCATTCGTTACGACTTTTTCGTGGTTCGTTACGATTCCCAATCGTTACAACTCTCTTAGGTTGAACTTCCCAGGGGTTCGGTTGAACTTTTCGCTCGTTAGGTTGAACTTCTGTTCTTCGGTTGAACTTTTCAGGAATTTGGTTGAACTTGTCATTCGTTCGGTGGAGCTTTAAATCATTTCTTGATGAGCATCTCACGTCAATCGTGCAGCTTCACTTAAATCGGTATTTAGATGCTGAGCCGCTTATCGGTCTGAAATTCTTCTGCCCATGATTACAAGATCGCGTTCAACCCCATCTAGTTCGGCAACCTTAGGACAAGTTCCCCATCGCTCGAAGCCGAAGCGCTCAAAGAGATGAAGGCTTGGTGTATTCTGACCGAAAATAAATGCCAATATCGTTTTAATTTCGAACTCATGAGAATGCTCAAGAGCATAGCGGACAAGAAAGGATCCGATTCCTTTTCCGCGGTACTGTTCATCAAGATAGATGCTGATCTCGGTAGTTGCGTTATAGGCTGGTCGGCCATAAAAACTGCTGAGACTAAGCCAGCCGCAAACTGCTCCGTCATATTCCGCTACCCAGAGCGGTCGATTTGGATCTGCTTGATGCTCTTCAAACCATGGTCGGCGATCATCGATGCTGACCGGTTCTGTGTCAGCCGTGACCATGCGTCCGGGGATGGTTGAATTGTAAATGGAAACGATGGCAGCGAGATCTGCCTCAACGGCGTCACGAACGACGATTGAGTTATGCATAAATTCACCTGGTCTCTCGTTATTGATTTGTCTCACAGTGCTACATAATTTAATCCGATAATAGATTAACGATTGCATGCGCATCCGCTGATAGGCTGTTTCTTACCTTTTCAGGAGCGGTGGCCTTATAGATAAACGAATTGATCAGTTGGACATACGACTGCATGTAATAGACGGAAGATGACAGATTTCCGTTCAGATAAGCGATCTGCGCTTGGTTCAGCGCATTGGACAGTGACGCCGTCTCTGTTTCAGTTAGATTTTTCAATTCAAATTGATGAATGATTTCCTGACGCATCGTGTCAAATCCATCGCGTATTCCCGAATAGCCGAGCAGTTGAACTTCACTCATCGCCAAAGGCTGGCGGCTGCTCCCCTTGGTTACAGTCAACTTGTAATAAGAATAGGCTTTTGGATTCTGGATCGAGAATGCGCGAGTCATTGACCGCCATTTAAATGTTTGATTTGTTCTGTGGTCGATCATATCCCAGTTCATTCCATCTTTTGATCCCCACAGTGCCCAGTTTTTTGGATCGCTTGTATTCCGTCCACCTGAAGAGGTCAAGGTGTACATCTTGATCCGGCGGTTTTCCGATTCAAAATGGAAGCTTAGCGATAGATGATCTTTTTGGAATCGGGCGACTGTCTCTGAGCTGTTGTCGATCAAATGGTTTAAGGAATCTTCTCCGTTTATCGGAATGATCGTCGCACTTTTGGTCAGATCGTTTAACGGCTTGGGATAGAATGAGGAGCCATTTGTCGATTGAGCAGTAAGCGAGTGAGGCAAATCATCAGTGGATGTTCCCCAACTCGATGGTTCAGACCCCATACCAAAGGACAATGTCCCACCGGCAGCCAGATCGTTTGCTGAGAGTGTTGTCGTGTTCACCGGTCTGCCATTAAAGGATACAGACTGAATATATTTGTTTTTATTACTTACCGTTGGCGCGCTGATAATTAGGTCCTTTCCACTTTCCAAATGCAGCGTCATTTTTTTAAAGTAAGGTGCGCTGATCACAAAATCCTGCGTGCCCTTCTGCAATGGGTAGAGGCCGAGTGCGCCAAACAGGTAATATCCTGAAAGCATCGCGCCAGTGTCCGCTCCTAAGTAGCCTTGACCGATTGATCCGCCGGTGTAGAAACGATTCAAAAGGGCGCGGGTCATACTTTGCGTTTTCCACGGAGCGGAAGCGAACAAGTACATATAGGCTGCAGAAGGCGATGAAGGACTGTCAAGAGTGAACATCCCCATGTTCCCGCTTGAGGCGAGACGAGCCTTAGCAACCTTCTCTACTGCTTCTGTGGAAGGCTGCGCGCTGAGAAATTGATCAAGCTTGCCAATCATCGCTTCCTTTCCTCCATATAAATTAGCCAAGCCTTGCCCATCCTGAGGGGTGTTGAATGCGTTCGCCCAATTTGCTACAGTCTTGTTGCTCACTTGACTGCTCGATGAATCATCATCTGCCCATTTTCCATCTTTAGTGCGTGGCGTGAAAAATTTGAGCGAATGGTTGAAAATGTTCGTGAAATTTTGAGAGCGACGCAAATAGTAGCTGCTGTCATCAGCGTACGAAGAATTATTCGGACGACTTTTCGCCAGATAAGCACCGAGGTTGCCTAAGGCATAGTCTGTTACTGCCTGGGATAACGTCCGTTCAACACTATTCTTCTGATCAGAAGGAATATAGCCAATTAAAGACTGCTCTTGGCCATTATCCGGTACGGATGCGGCATGCAGCATGGCTTGATAGAGCACGGATGTATGGATGCCAGGCGTTCCTTTTACCACAGCGTCCGCAAAGGCTGGCCCGGCGTCCGGATCAAAGCGGCCGCCGTTTTGATAGACGGTTAAAAATCCGTTGATCAGGTTGCCGGTCAACTTAGGCTCAAGTAGAGCGTATGCCGGCCATACGGTTTGTCCACTGTACGCGAATGCGCTGTTAACGTATACTTGTCCTTTTTTAATAGGTGCTCCCGTGTGATTAGACGTATTCGCGGTCGCAGCAGGTACACTGAGATCAGCATAGCGGTAGCTAGGTTTTTTCTTCGTACCGATATTTTCAGATCCGTTACTTGGTGATAAATAGAGCCGGTAGAGATTCGAGTAAAGTGTTGTTTGCTGCTCGCTACTCGCCCCTTGAACAGAGACGCGAGACAATCGCTGATTCCATTGCTTTTTTGCCTTTTTTTCAACATCTTCAAGTGAAGTTTTTTTACCAATCTCTTGATTTAAGTTCTTTTTTGCTTGTTCAATGCTGATTAATGAACTGCCGATCCTTAAAGTAACAGTTTTATTCTTTGATGTATCGAATTTATAAAATGAAGTGACTTGATCACGTTTTTCACCCGATAGGCGGTTAGCATTGATCACTGGCTGATCAACTTCAGCATAGTAAAACATTCGGTTCATGTTGCCGGTTGCAGTATCCTTGATATCCGAATAGCCGTCAAATGACTGCTTCGCCGGATTCAGTGTCAGGCGTCCATGACCGTCTAAATTGTCGAAGAGCAAATTGCCTTGATTACCGACAAAGGAGAAACGCATGATTGCGGCATGACTTGTGGCGGAAAGTTCAGCACGCATGCCATCTGTAAATGTGACAGCGTACCGATACGGGCTGGCAGATTCGTCTGAACGATTAAAAGCTTTTCCGCGCCCAAGGCGATTCGCACTCGGAGTGCCGACAAAACTTGAAGGCATCACTTGCAAAGTCTGGCGGATACCATTCTGATCATTGGCTGATTGGCTCAAAGAGAAGGATTGGATTTCCGGTAAATTGTTTGGATCATTATTCTCATTGTACGGGTACAGGAGTTTCTTTGCGCTGCTGTTAATCGCCGGAGACCAATAACTAAATCCGTTAGGCACACCAATCGCCGGAGCCGTGTTTCCTCGAGCGAAGGATGAACCGGACGCGGTACCGCGAAGTATGTTCACTTTATCAACGGGTGTTTTGTTTGCAACTGATGTCACAGATGAGGAACCAATCCGCAAATCATCAATGGATCCTTTAAAGGTACTTTCGGCCTTTGGTGATTCATAAGCGACAAGAATGCGGACAATGGTTTTGCCTTTTGCCGCTTTACCGAGGGAGACCGTTTTCTTAGTCCACTGGTTCATGATCAAGGTACCGGATTTTCCCTGCGCAGAAGGTGTCATTTTCACACCGTCTTGATCTTTAACATTTAATTGGTGCAGATAGCTTCCATCGGAGAAGGCGAGGTCTACAGACACATAGCTTGCAACCTGTGCCCGCGCGTCCTTTTTCGTCGATTCAGGCGCGACAAAATAGGAAAGCTCAGTATCCGTCGACACCGGAATACGCACACTATAAAGCTTATTGTAAGAATAACGATTTTTTTTATTGGTTGTTGATCCCGCATAGGTAAGCACGTGACTGCCTGTCCAACCTAATTTTTTCGGCGCGTTATACAATTGACTCGAACCGGTGGAAACATAGGTGGACATTGTTTGACCGTTGCCGCTCAATGGTTTGATTCCATTGGTTAGCTTTTTTCCATCTTTCGAGCGTTCAGGTGTGTTCTTCCATGTGAGCGAAGGATCGCTTTTTTCAAAGGAAGAGGAAAAAAGGCTCGGGTCGGTTTGTGCCTTTGCCCTTTGAGTTGCCTGACCAGGCAAATAGAACGTGATCAAGCTCAGGCAAATGCAACTGATCATTATTTTTGAAAAAAATTGTGAAGCCATCATGCTGCCCCTCTTCGTTTTGTGCGGTATCCTCTGTAATTCGATGGTTGTAGTGCAACTTCATTATTCACCGTTCACTATCCTAAATCATTATAACGGAATAGATGCGGTCTATAAAGAATTGCCTTGAACTCATTTACGCATCATTGAGAACAAAAAAATATGCGACGAGAATGCCGGTCAGCATCTCATCGCAAACGAGTAAATGATGGTTTCCTAAATCAAGATCAAACATCTTAACTTAAGGTTAACTGCAACAGAAGGTGTGTTAAAGCTTACTAGATCATAATAGCACCAATGAGCAGATTTTTTATAATTTATGTCATATAATCTAACATGACTTTTTTGCTCTATTAAGCACTAGGCGCTTTATACCCGTTGCTTGTTGCAAGATCTGACAAAACCATTATGCAAATGGCGCACTCATTTCTTTGGCACGAACAATTGCATGATGGACGCAGTCGATTACGGCTTGCTTCACCGACTGGTTGTCCAGCGTGTCGATGCCGGCTTGTGTGGTTCCTCCAGGTGTCGCTACAGCTTTCAACAGATCAGATGCCGATTTACCCGACTGATTCAGCAGGTGCGAGGCGCCAAGCAAAGTTTGTATTACAAGCTGAGCAGCAGATTCTTCAGAAATGCCTTCGCGAACCCCGGCCTCTTGCATCGCTTGAGCCAGATAGTATAAATAAGCAGGACCACTGCCTGATAATCCTGCGATGACGTCAATTTCACGTTCTTTAACGACCGTAACAGTGCCGACTGTTTCAAATAATGTCTTGGCTAATTCAAGTTGCGCGCCTGATACGGACGCACCTGCGGCTATTCCTGTTGCCGATAATCCGATGGATGCAGATGTATTCGGCATGGCACGGACAACCGCAAGGTCAATGCCTGACGCAGATTGAATAAATGCAGTCGGCACGCCGACCATCAATGAAATAATAAGCTGATCCGGACGCAGGAATGCTTTCATTTCCTCAACGGCATTACGAGTATCTGCAGGCCTGAATGCGAAGATGACAATATCCGCATTTTTCAAAGCCAACTCTTTGCTTTGTGTCGTATGAACATGAAATTCATGTTCCAATTGAGCGAGACGTTCCTTGTTTGAATGATTGTTCATCCAGACATGATCCGCAGAAATAAATTTTTTATCCAAAAAGCCCTTTACTAAGGATTCCGCAAGTTCGCCGGAACCGATAAACGCGATTTTTTCAACCAATGGTTTGCTCATCCTCTCAAGCAGTCCGTCTCTTTTATTGAGAGCTGCTGCAGAAAATATCCACGGTTATCATATCATTAATAGATCTTACCTGCCAGAGATGCCTTTAGATGTCTGAAGCATTGCCGGTTTACTCTGACGCTTCTTCTTAAACCGTAGTTTGTTGTTCAGAAACTGTTTCATCACCTTATGCAGTCTTGTGAATTGAACCATGCGGGCGGTGTACCTGGACCAATAAGTGAGAAGCACAAGAACAATAATCATCACTTGAGGTGAGGACAAGGTGAAATCCATAATGCCATAAAGAATGATTGTCGGCAGTGAAAAAAGAAACAGTGTTGCAGAATAATTTGTTTTTGCGCTTATTCTTTGTGACGTATAGAGATGATAGGCGCTGATCAGTATGACAGCAATAAAGAACAGACCGCAAAAGATGCCGGACGATGAGAGAATTGACAGAAACAGATCGTGAGCATGCGGTATCATTTCACCATTAAGTGCGGCGTAATCCCTGCCGAATCCCAATGTTGTTGCGCCGAAGAACGGATTCTGCTGAAAAATATGCCAGCTGTTCCCCCAAATTTCAATACGCTTCGCCATTGATGATTCCGTACCTCCGGATCGCGGCATGAGCTGGTAAATAAATGGAGCACTGATTAGTGTCATCGCAGCAATTGGAATGAAGATGCGCATACTCAGTTTGTAAAGGAACAGCAGGTGGAGCATCAGCATAATCATAAAGCCGGCGCGTGACCCTGTTTCATAGATTCCGATGTCAAGCATAGGCATAATCAAAAGAGACAGTACAATGAGTTGTTTATTCTTTACTTGTATCG
Source organism: Sporolactobacillus caesalpiniae (assembly GCF_040513385.1). Classification (NCBI taxonomy): domain Bacteria; kingdom Bacillati; phylum Bacillota; class Bacilli; order Caryophanales; family Sporolactobacillaceae; genus Sporolactobacillus; species Sporolactobacillus caesalpiniae. The sequence goes on along the minus strand of NZ_JBEVCB010000004.1, from coordinate 61,582 downwards.
CGCGCAGGAGTTCAACAGATAGGAATGCAAGCGCGAGAATCAGGAGATAACACGCGTAATTCGGATTAAATGTTGATCCGAACAGACGTGGTATACCCTTATAGCCAAATAAGAAGTGGCCGGTCATAAAAGATGCTGCCGTACCGATCATTGAATCATTAGGAATCAAGTTGAGCAGCTTTTCCGAGAAAAAGATATAGACACCACCCCAAATGGTGATCCAAACAAATTGTCTTATATGAAGATGTTCAGGATGACGAAGCCAAAAAAGATAGATTCCAAGATATCCGGTCAAAATAAGCGTGGAAAGAAGGTCGGTTATTTGCCAATTGATCAGAACGGATCCAATGGACGCCATAGCCATTAAAGCGAGCAGCGGACTAATGAGATCAGTAGGCAGCGCGAGTTTTTTCATAATCTGAGCACGCCATTCCATGACGGCACAACCGATAAACCAAGCCATTCCGATTGGGGGGAGTACATATAACAAAATAAAACCTAGAATCATGGGTTGTTGTTTGACTTTATCAAGTCCGTTCATCATAAATTCGTCCTCCGAATTGTGTTTTCGTTTTCTCTGCCTCATTACTTATACTTTAAATGAGGCACGCATATGAAGTTTGTGGGGAAATTTATATATTTGTGAGATAATCATGTAAGGGCTATCAAAAATATTCATGGATCAGTTATAATGAGGATATTTAAAGAATGAGTAGGAGGGAAACAATGAAACTCGCGACAATAGGAACAAGCAAAATCACACAGCAATTCTTGAAATCGGTTAAAAAGACAGGGAAATTTGATTATATTGGCGCCTATTCCAGAACAAAAGAAAAAGCAAAACAGTTCTCTGAGGAGTACGGGGGGACGCTTTGGTTTACCTCATTAGAAGAGCTCGCCGGCAGCAAAGAGGTGGATGTCGTGTATTGCGCCTCTCCGAACGGTTTGCATTTTAAACAGGTGCTCATTTTACTTCAAGGCGGCAAGCATGTCATTTGTGAAAAACCGATATTTGCCACGATTAAAGAGTTTGACACGGCTGTTAAAGTCGCTGATGAGCATCATGCCTATTTATTTGAAGCCATTCGAAATATCCAGACGCCTGTATTTAAAAAATTGAAGCAAGAGCTTCCGCGGGCGGGACAACTCCGATCCGCTGAACTGAAGCTCATTCAATATTCTTCTCGTTACGACAAATTCCTGGAAGGTGAGATCACAAATATATTTTCACCGAAATTTGCTGCGGGTGCTCTGCAAGATATTGGTGTGTATCCAACCTACGCGGCTATCGCTTTGTTCGGCGAACCGGAGCAAGCAGTCTATTATCCGGTGAAACTTTCTAACGGTATTGACGGCAGCGGGACCTTGGTTCTCACCTATCCGGGTTTTGTCTGCACCATACTCTGTTCCAAAATCGCACATTCGGACGCTCCATCTGAAATTCACGGTGAAAAGGGAACGTTCCGAATCAATAATTCATCAGATATTGCTCGACTCGAATGGATCGACGCTCACGAAAAAGTCGTTCATCCGATTGCTGAGCATTTTGAAGAGGACGATAAAATCTACGAAATCAGCAATTTTGCGGATATACTTGAGCAGGATGACAAGGCGGAGTACCTGCGTCTGCGCGCGCTCAGTCGACTAGTTGTGAAAACGATGGAAACGGCAAGGGTCAGAAGCGGCATTTTATTTCCAAACGATCACGAGTGAATCCGTTCTTCAGTCCGGAGTTGATTCAGCCTTAAGACTGATCCCACCAATCCAAGCAACTAATAAACTAGATGTATAATGAAGCGGTTGTTTCGGAAGGCGGGATGAAGATGCAACATGTAATGGAAAAAACAATTGATATGGATGGAATTAACCGACTGATTGTAAATACGACCTCCTCAGATGTTGAACTGATTCAGACCGAAGAGGACGTTCTGAAAGCGCAGGTTTGGGCAACTGAGAAGGAAGATGGTGTTAAGCCGGTTGAGCTGGAACTAAATAAAAAAGGTGATGCGCTGGAAATCCGTATTGTTCGAAGACGCCAAGATTGGCTGACCAGTCTCAAAGCACTTGGATCATGGAATATGAAAGTCGTCTTTGAACTGCCGACAAGGCTTTACAATGATATTGTTGTCGACGGCAGTTCGAGTGACCTCAGCGTACGCCAATTGCTGACAAACCGGTTGCGCGCATCGTGCCATTCGGGGGATATTGAACTGGAAACCTGCGCGGTGAATCAGGAATTGAATTTAGCGACATCGAGCGGTGATATAAATGTTCGCGATACCCTCATAAAAGGGGAGTTAACCACGCATGCGACGAGCGGAGATATTCGCCTGGATCAGTTGACTGCTGATGAGATGAGGATAGAGTCACATTCCGGCGACATCACCGTGAATGATTTTCGCGGGGATCTCGATGCATCGGCAAGTTCAGGAGACATCGAGCTGAGCAGCGATAAGCTTGCCGGGAATGTGAGGCTGGAATCCAGCAGCGGCGACATCAATGTCTCATTCCGAGAGGAGCCGGATTCCGTTACTATGGATTACCAGGGTTCTTCAGGCGACGGATCGGTGCGTATTAAGGATATGCTCTTTGAAGAAAAAAGCGATCACCGAATCATCGGAAAAAAAGGAGACGGCAGATACACCGTCAAAGTACGGACAAGTTCCGGAGACTTCAAGTTCCGATAAATGCGTAAGAAAATGATCCGACAAGCGCTCCTATGCGCAGTTGGTCATTTTTTATGAGTAAAAATACTCAACCGGACAGTCAAAACTTCGCTAACCTGCTAAATAAATCATTAACCTGTTGAAAACTTCGCTAACCTGCTAAATAAACCATTAACCTGTTGAAAACTTCGCTAACCTGCTAAATAAATCATTAACCTGTTGAAAGCGGAGCTCACCTGCTAAATAAATCATTAACCTGTTGAATACGGAGCTAACCTGCTAAATAAATCATTAACCTGTTGAATACGGAGCTCACCTGCTAGATAAATGGCTAACCTGTTGAATACGGAGCTCACCTGCTAAATAAATCATTAACCTGTTGAATACGGAGCTCACCTGCTAAATAAACGGCTAACCTGTTGAATACAGAGCTCACCTGCTAAATAAATCATTAACCTGTTGAAAGCGGAGCTCACCTGCTAAATAAACGGCTAACCTGTTGAATACAGAGCTAACCTGCTAAATAAATCATTAGCCTGTTGAATACAGAGCTCACCTGCTAAATAAATGGCTAACCTGTTGAATACAGAGCTCACCTGCTAAATAAATGGCTAACCTGTTGAAAACGGAGCTCACCTGCTAGATAAATGGCTAACCTGTTGAAAACGGAGCTCACCTGCTAAATAAATGACTAACCTGTTGAATGAGGGAATAATCCATGATATGCCACCGCATTGCGATGGGTCTGCTCCAGATGATTTTTCAACGTTTTGCCCAAAATCAGCATTTATCTTTAAAGCAAATAATTCAAGAAAAGCAGGAAACACCTGAGTTACAGAATGAATTACTAATTTCTTAACACCCTAAAACTTTTCACTCTCCAGTACTCAATAAAGAATAAACAAAAATTGATCAACTATATTGCATTAATCAGTAGTGTGCATTATTCTATACATAAGGAATGAATGAGTAGATCGCAATATCATTTGAACACCTATTGAATAATAATCAGTAGTGATCAATAAATACATTTAATAGGAAAGGATGAATCACGTGAATGTTCAATTTAAAAAAGGTGTTCTGGAACTTTGCGTACTTGTGCTTATCGATACCAAAGACCAGTACGGCTACGAACTTGCTCAGAACATTTCAGAGAAAATTGAAGTGGCTGAAGGTACACTTTATCCGCTGCTTCGGCGTCTGACGAAGGAAGGCTATTTGTCAACATACCTTGGCGAGTCAACCGAAGGACCGCCAAGAAAATATTACTCCATTACACCAGAAGGGGAGCAGTATATGAATGCATTAATTAACGAGTGGAAACAATTTTCCAAAGCGGTTGATCAATTTATTAAGGAGGGAGCGGGACATGGTGAAGAATGAATTTTTTCGTAAACTGAACCACTTGCTGAGAGAACTCCCTAAAAAAGAGCGCAATGAAATACTAGCGGATTTTGAAGAACATTTCACGATTGGATTTAATGAAGGAAAAACAGAGGAAGAAATCATTCAAGAACTTGGCGATCCCAAAGATATTGCTAATGCGGAACTTGCCGATTATTATGCCACGAACCCGGCGAGGCAGGGTGGGGTAACATCAGCAACGCGCTCACTGCTGCTCGCTATAGTCCTGATTTTTTTTAATTTAGTTGTGGTTGCGGGACCTGCTTTCGGTATTTTCTTCGGATTTATTGGTCTATGGTTTGGTGCCATTTGTATGGTGATCAGTCCGCTGCTTTCGCTTTTATCCTATTTTCAGTCAGGTTTTGATGCCTTTCTATTCACCTTCTTCGTATCGCTTGCTTGCTGCGGCGTAGGTTTACTGCTCAGTATCGCATTAGTCTACATCGGAAAATTTCTTTGGTATGTATGTGCCGGTTATATCCGTTTTACTATAGATCTCATTACAGGGAGGAAGCGATCATGAAAAAAATTATCTATGTTGCCCTGGCACTCATTCTTATCGGCGCCATTGGTGGACTGATTGTTTTTCAAACAACCGATCTTTTTCAAACGAGCAAAACCAACACACAAACAAAAACCGCATCGGTCAATGGAATAAAGAAAATAAATGTTGACGTATCTTCACTGGATGTTGAAATAAAGAAAACAAATCGTGATCAATTGTCCGCCGAGGTGAAGGGCTGGGGAAATAAGCAGATGATCCAAGGGGTTAAGCTTGCGATCAATAGGGAAGGCGATACGCTTCATGTGACTGCAGAGCGAAATCAATCGTTTTTCACCTTCACGATTGGCTGGACCAAGCTGATCATCGAGGTTCCGGAGCAGGAGTATAACCGATTTACTGCTGATGTGGGCTCAGGAGATCTTTCTATTGAAGACCTACAGGCAGGACATTTGTCTTTAACTTCCGGCTCCGGAGATGTCACTGCTATAAATAATAAGTCCAGAGGGAATTTTATCGTTCAGACGTCCAGTGGCGATATTAATATGCAGCATAATCAAGTCCAGAACGAAGCCCGTGTCTCTGCAAACAGTGGAGATCTTGACTTGTCCGATTTGACTGCCAAGTCCTCACGACTTGAAACGGCCTCCGGAGATATTGATGTTCAAAGGTACAGCGGATCACTGAGTGCACAAGCGAATTCAGGTGACATAGATATTGAAAGTAACCAATTGTCCGGAGATATTGATGCGCAAGCAGCGAGCGGTGATATCGATATTAATTTTGTGCAGGATCCAGATTCATTGTCCGTTAATTATCGTGGCGGTTCCGGAGAAGGCACAGTTAATCTGGACGGATTCCTCTATAAAGATAAAACAGATCACCTCATCATCGGACAAAAAGGCGACGGCAAATACAAAATTAGAGTGAGAACAAATTCCGGAGACTTTCGTTTGCAATGATTGATAAAGAATAAAAAACGATTCGCTGATTGAAAATCAGGCGGATCGTTTTTCTTTACAGCTAAGGTGCATAGTTTCTTCAACATGGGACACACTGTCCTTTGAGAGTTCTGAATAAAACGAAGGATGGATAATCTTCATGGAGCAGCAACACACGAATTTATCAGAGAGTACTTCATCCTTGTGGCATGACACCGTTCATCTGCCGACGTTTCGTCCGCTAAAAGAAAATCGCACGACAAACACGCTGGTAGTCGGTGCCGGGATCACAGGAATCACGGCAGCGTATATGCTTGCAAAAAGCGGGGTTCCGGTCATGTTGATGGACGCGAGCACAATTGCGAGCGGCACGAGCGGTTACACGACGGCAAAAATTACAGCTCAGCATGGATTGATCTACGACCATTTGATTCGTACACTTGGCGAGGAAAAAGCCGCACTTTATTATCAGGCGAATAAAGAGGCACTTCACTGGATGGGAAATCATGTGAACGAGCGCGGCTTCCAGTGCGACTACGAAATTCATCCGGCAGTTGTCTACGCGACAACGGATCAAGAGGCGAAGAACATCGAGAAGGAGAAGCTTGCCTATGATCATCTGGGTATTTTGGGGAAGCTGACCCATTCAATTGAGTTGCCTATTGAAGTTAAGAATGCGCTTATTATGCCTGGTCAAGCACAATTTCACCCACTGATGTATCTGCACGAACTGCTTGCAGATCTTGTAAACATGAATGTACCGATTTTTGAAGAAACACTTGCAGTAGATATCAAAGACAAAGAGTCTGAACCGTTAGTGATGACAAAACAGGGATTTGGCGTCCGTTGTCAGAATGTGCTGATCTGCTCCCACTTTCCTTTTTACGACAATCGCTTCTACTTTTCCAGAATGTTTCCCGAGCGTTCCTATTTAATTGCTTGTGAAACAGAGGGCAAAGTTCCGGATGGTATGTACCTCAGCGCCGGCACGCCGAAACGCTCCATTCGCGGACTGCGGCTCAATCACAAGAACTTCCTTTTAATTGGTGGTGAAAATCACAAAACCGGACGCGGTGAACCGATGGACGTTCACTATCAGAAGCTCGTTGACTTTGCGCGTGAGCAATTTGGTGAAGAGAAAATTAAGGCGCATTGGTCAGCACAGGATTTTACGACATTGGATCAGGTTCCATACATAGGAAGGCTTGCAAATAACAATTCACGTGTTTTGGTTGCCGCCGGATTTCATAAGTGGGGAATGACCACAGGTACCGTAGCCGCTCAACTGATGACTGATCTCGTCCTTGAACGCGCAAATCCCTATGTGGACTTGTTCAGTCCCGCCCGCTTTGAGGCAGCTCCTATGCTTGCCAGCTTTCTCGTTGAAAATATGAAAACGGCGGGCAATCTGATTAAAGGAAAACTAAGCAAAACCGAGCCATTAGAAGAGCAACTGCAAAACGACCATGGCGCAATCGCGTCGATTCACGGACGAAAAGTTGGTGCTTATCGCAATAAGGACGGACACTTGACTGTGGTTGATGCCACTTGCCCGCACATGGGGTGCGAAGTAAACTGGAATCAAGGCGAACGGACGTGGGATTGTCCCTGTCACGGCTCGCGCTTCACAGCCAATGGAGAGGTGCTCGACGGTCCGGCAAAGGAATCTTTATCATTAATTTTTTCAGAGTCTGATCATCAAAATAAGCAACAGCAAACGTCAAATAAACGGGAGTGTTAACTATGGGCATTATCGAAATTATGGCAGAAGAAAAAATTCAGGAAGGTTTGAAATCCGGCGCATTCGATCATCTTCCGGGCAAGGGCAAGCCGCTTGTTCTTGAAGATCTGTCATCAGTACCTAAGGAACTGCGCGCAGGCTACAAAATGATGAAAAATGCAGGCACGCTGCCTGAAGAGCTGCAGATAAAAAAAGACATCGTTACGTTGAATGATTTACTTAATTGCTGCGAAGATGAAAAAGAGCGCGCGCGACTGACGAAACAACTGCGATTTAAGCAATTGAAATTTAATCAGTTAATGGAAAAACGCTCCATTGCACACACATCAACCTTTCAAAGTTATCGTTCACGGATTTTCAATCGCCTCCATCTTTTCTGATTCGTTATTTGTTTTTCCAAATGTTGAGAAGCGGTCCCTGATTTCCATATACCGGATCTTGCTTCGGTTTGCCAACATGGCTAATATTATCTTTTAAAGCCTTCGTTTCCTTTGTTTGAATATCGTAGTCTTGTCCATTCGGATACCCGCCGGCAATAGAGAAATCGCTGCTTGATGATAAGCGCTTATGCCCAGTTCCCGCCGGAAGCACGACAACGTCGCCTGCGGACACTTTGAAATTGTTGCCTTTCTGTCCGCCAAGTCTAAGTGTCGCGTGTCCGGAGATGACCCCGAGTACTTCATGAGATGTGCTGTGAAAGTGATGGTAAGGAAAGACACCGTCTACCCAATTATTGCCCCAATTGTTCTTCTCAAATGTTTTCAAAATCTGCCCGGTCCGTCCTTTGAACGCGCCAGGATAAATCAGAACCTGGAAATAGGGATTGTTCGGAATTATTCCGTCATCCTTAAAGGTAACTGTTTGTACTTTGGCAAACTTATTTTTGCTCGTTGATTGCTGCTCGGACATTTGAGAGACTTCTGCTGTCTGAGTATCTGCTGACGAATGACCGTTTTCCGAAGCAGATTGTCCCCCGCATGCAGCAAGCACCAATAGTGGCGCCACCCCTGCTGCTCGAAACCATCTCCGCATGTAACGAACCTCCTCAAATTGAATTTACTACTCAGTATAGCACTCGGAATATTCTGATCATAGTAATCTGCTTCGCTGCTGACGCGCGATACGTGAAGTAGATTTCATTGAAATAAATCAAACCTACTAAATAAAATCGATCTTCTGCCGATAAATAATTTGAGGCAACAGGTCGATTATTGTTAAAGCCTGCCGGCTGATGTATAGTTAAATTAACCTAATATTTTAAAGATAAATCTTTTTTCTAAAGGGCAAAACTACTGAAAAGTAGTGACGCAAAGTCACAGATCTAAAGCGAGCAATCGCTAGGATGGCTGGACCGCCGTATTTGATAGTCAAACGTAAATGAGGGGAGATTTTTTATTATGCGTATTTTTAAGAATTTGTTAGTAGGCTTATTGATTGTTGTACTGTCCCTGTCCACAGCCTCAATATCAGCCGCTGATCAATCGAAATCGGCCGCCGGTTCAAATAAACAATCCCAACCGATCGTTCAACAGAATGAGAAGATTACGAGCGGTGTTGAAGCGAAATCGGTGAAGAAGCACGCAAAGAAAAAAGCGAAAAAGCCTGTAGTTAAGAAGCGTATAAAAAAGAGTGTTAAGAAAAAAGCGGTAAAAAAAGCAAAAAAATCGGTTAAGAAGAAAAAAGCAGTTAAAAAAGTTAAAAAAGCAGTCAAAAAGGCTAAAGTAGTCAAAAAGAAAGCTGTACATAAGGCTGTTAAAAAAACTCCTGTTAAAAAAGCACCTGCAAAAGCTCCTGTTCAGGCACAGACACCTGCACCTCAACCCGCAGCTTCCGGTCAGTATAATGGATCCGTAGAACAGCAGATTGTGAATCTAGTAAATAATGTACGCGCGCAGAACGGATTGCAGGCACTTCAAGTCAAACCGGAACTTCAGAATTTTGCACGGCAATGGAGTCAGCAGCAATTTAGCAATGGCGCAATGAGCCACGGAATGATGAATTTTTCGCGGAACACGGTAGCCGGACAAAACGTAGCCTATGCTAAAGGCGATGTAAACTATTTCGGATGGGATCAGATTTGGAGCGCACAGGCAACGATGGACGGCTGGATGAATTCCCCGGGCCATCGAGCGAATATCCTGAAGCCTGAGTATAAATATATTGGTGTCGGCGTCGTTTATGGTCAAAAGAACGGCAGCTCAGAGGGATGGGCATTCTTCACGCAAGACTTCTCAGACTAATTCTATGAAACTAGATAAGAGGTGTGGATAGTATCCACACCTCTTTTTCGAATGCTTTACACCTTTGCTGTGTATATTTTTACGGCATCGTGAAGCATTTTTGCCGCGCCTTTAGCGATATTACTCTCATAGTAGCTTGTGAACCGTGAGTCATCAACATACATCTGCGTGAGACCGGCATGTGCTTCTTTGGAATAAGTCCCCCTTGGCCAGAAATAGCACAGCCACTGACGATGCAAGTCCGCTGCTTTCTGAGCAGGGCTGCTCGCGGGATCGTTAAGATTGAGCGCTTCTTGCAGGTTCTGGAACATCTCATTCTGAATAGCCATGGATGCTTCATAGTCATCCTTACTCAGATTGGCAAATTGTTTGTTTGCTTTTTCTATTACATCTTCGCCATATTTTTTACGGATCTCTTTGCCATACTTTTTCTCGTTTTGATCTAATTTCTCTTTTTTGAAGCCTTCGAATTTCTCGTGATCAGTCATGATTGTCTCTCCCTTTTGCGAAGCGAGCGTTTTTTCAACGGTCGCGATCAGCCGTTCAAGGCGCTCTTTCTCCGCATTTAATTTCTTGTGTTGTTCAGTGAGGGCACCCAAAAGGTTGAAATCCGGCGAGGACAGCATCTCATGAATTTCCTTTAAACTGAACCTGAGTTCTCGAAAAAAGAGAATCTGCTGAAGCAGGTCAACCTGCTTCGCCCCGTATACTCGGTAGCCGGACGCATTGATAAATTCAGGTTTAAGCAAGCTGATTTTGTCGTAGTAACGCAGCGTACGCGTGCTTACCCCTGCCAAGTCACTGAGCTTCTTTATTGAATAATTCATTGAACTCCCTCCTGACAATTTCTACTTTACACCGTGACGTTGCGTCAATCTCAAGGGATTTTTAAGAAAAACTTTGCAGCTAATTACTGAGTGATGAACCGTATAAATTTAATCATAGTTTTGTCAGCGTGGGCATGAGGTGGTAGACTAGGAGAAGTTTTAATGACCGTGTCAGTATTGCGACCTTGATTTTATAAACGCAAATTGAGTCGATAGTCCGTATACATTCATTTGTTTAGTTGATCGGAGTGGTTGGTTTGTTCAGCAATTCGTTTCTGCAATTAAATACAATTTTTATTAGTATTATTATCGAAGCTGTCCCTTTTATCATTATTGGTGTGTTTATTTCAGCAATTATTCAAATGTTTGTTACCGATACGCTCGTTGCTCGAATTGTGCCCAAGAATCGGGTGGGGTCCGTGATGTTCGGCACATGTATGGGTGCTCTATTTCCCGCATGCGAATGCGGCATTGTGCCGATTACCGAACGTTTGGTCAAAAAGAACGTACCCTTGCACGCGGCGATAGCGTTTATGCTGGCGGGACCGATCATTAATCCGGTTGTGCTCTTTGCTACATATATAGCCTTCGGCAGCAGCTGGCAGATGGTGTTTTATCGTGCGGGACTTGCCATCGCCGTTTCCATCACGGTAGGTATTCTGATTTCTTATCTTTTTCCGGAGAACCAGTTGAGAGAATTTGTAACAAAGAAAGTGGCGCATTACCATAATCATCATCAGGAGGAGAAGATGGCGCCGCACACCATTACCTTTTTGGACAAGTTCAAAGGGACGATGGATCACGCCATTGATGAATTTTTTTCCGTTGGTAAATATCTCGTCTTCGGTGCTTTTATTGCAGCCGCGATGCAGACCTATATTAAGCAAAGTGTGCTGCTCTCGTTCGCTAATACGCCGTTTACCGCAATTCTTGTCATGATGGTTCTCGCTTTCATTATGTCGATATGTTCTGAAGCTGACGCATTTGTTGCCTCGTCATTTCGCAGTACCTTTCCGCCGGGACCACTGACCGCATTTCTCGTCTTTGGCGCGATGGTTGATATTAAGAATCTAATTATGATGCTCTCAACATTTAAAAAGAAATTTGTCGCCGGGTTAATCGCACTTATTTTTATCTGCGTATTTGCCGGGGCGCTGTTGATTTAAGGAGGGGTCAGCCATGCTTCGCTTTTTAATCTTATTTGGATTCGCTTATCTTTTTCTGCATCTGCACCTTACCGGTGACATCAGTAAATACATTAATATGCGCTATGGTTATCTATCCTTTGCGATGATTTTTGTGATTGGTTTTATGGCCATCTATCAGCTTGTGAAATGGAATGGTGAAGGCAATAAGGCACATGTCGATGTGGAACAAAAGATCTTTGGTCATGATCATAGTCATGAGAACAATACGTGGTGGAAAAAAATAGTCACTTATACGTTGGTCATTTTTCCACTTGTCACCGGATTGTTCCTGCCAATTGCGACACTTGATTCAACGATTGTGCGTGCAAAGGGGTTTCATTTTGCTGAAATTGACAATGACAAGGATCAGTACGCAAACCACCAGATCCTGAAACCAGATACAAGCCAATATTACGAGAGCAGCACCTATAAAGAAATGTTGAAATCGGATATGGAGAAATACAGCAAACCGGATCGACTGTATCTAAATGACGACAATTTTCTGCGCGCGCTTGAGGCTGTGTACAATTATCCGGGAAACTTCTCAAATAAACAAGTTTCCATCATGGGTTTTGTCTATCATGGTGATTCACTCGAAAAAAATCAATTATTCTTATTTCGATTCGGCATCATTCACTGTATTGCCGATGCCGGGGTTTTTGGCTTGATGGTTCAATTCCCAAAGAATGTCGACTATAAGGATGATACATGGGTCCGTGCCGAGGGGAAACTGGCCGAAACGTATTATCAACCGTTTAAGCAGACCATTCCGGTGGTAAAGGTAACCAAATGGCATCAGATTGAGAAACCCAAATCACCTTACGCTTACCGTAAGTATTGACCGAATTATGGATGCGAAGCAGATCATTTGATCATGCAGCACATGAATGCCTATAATAATACCTGTGAACTTGGAATTACGTGTTCCTTTGCTTGATCGTTGCATCAATTTTTTCAAGTGGGACAGGTTAATTTCGAAATAATCGTGAGGAGGATTTACATGGCAAAGACTATTGCTGCAGTACTTGCAGATGATTTCGAGGATGTTGAATTCACAGGACCGGCTAAGGCATATGAGGAAGCGGGTCATACGGTCACTGTTATCGGAAAAACAAAAGGTGCTGTAATCAATGGCAAACATGGAACAAAAGTGACGGCGGACGCTTCGATTGACGACGTAAAGCCAAGTGATTTTGACGCGCTGCTCATAGCTGGCGGTTATTCACCAGACAATTTAAGAGATGATGATCGTTTCGTTGCTTTCACCAAAGCATTCATGGATGATGATAAAGGTGTTTTCGCGATCTGTCATGGTCCTCAACTGCTGATTACAGCTGAGTCAATTAAGGATCGGAACATTACCGGCTATAAATCAATTGCCGTTGATTTGAAAAACGCCGGAGCAAAATATAAGGATGAAGAAGTCGTGGTTTGCCACAATCTCGTGACAAGCAGAACTCCTGATGATATACCCGCATTTAATCGGGAAAGTTTGAAAGTATTGGCTTAAATTCTCGTGAAAAAAGCTGTTTCTTCGGATAATCGAAGAAGCAGCTTTTTTTGCAAGTAAAGAAAGTTTATGATTTTGCCCTGTATTAAACCAATAAACCAGTGTCTTGGCCGGGAATCAAAGCGGAGGTGCGAGACTCCCACGGCAAGCGAGCAACCGAAGCGACGATTCAGTATTATAAAGACACGAACCAATAACACATGGCTGGAGATTAAGGACCGGGCTTGCCCGGTTTTTCTAAAGGTACGATTTTACGAAAATTATCTATTAAACAACATGTTTCGTGAAATGGTCGGTCTTTTCTTTAGTTACGCAGATCCGGTTCAAAAAGCCTTGCGCGAGCAGGAGATTGCTGCGCTCGTTCTTGCGGAGGCAAAGACGTGTTTGATGATCGAAATGCTCGTGAGGGCGAATGGGCCACTCACCACAGACATCAATTCCCTCGACTTTTGTCTTATCAATGATCGTTTCAATTAATGCAACGAGATTCATCACCGAAACATTCCCTTGATCCCAGTTTGTTTTCGCATCATGTTCGGAGAGCAGGTCTTTGTCAACACTGATATAAACATGCTCAGTAGGAACAGCATCTAGAATCCGAGCAGCAGAAGGAAGATCTTTCTCGGGGAAAATTGTCACTTGCTGGCGTCCGTCTATTTGGGTTATCGGTGCTTTTGTCGGATCCGGACCGATGATGGTCACCTTTTTAAGATTCACAAGGTCGGCGATTGCGTGACGAACCCACGAGCCGCAAGATAATAATGAGCCGATCCGTCCTTCTTTCAAGTCCGTATGATGATCAAATAGGATCAGAGAAAAAGGGCGATCAATACGCTTTAATCGTGCAAGCGTCGCGTAATGATAGTTGCCGCTGCCCCAAAAAGTCAGGCCGTTTTCAGGCAACAGGTTTAATTGATCGGAGATATTTGCGAATGCTTCTTGAGAACAATACAAACTTGTGCCACGGAGTTGAGTGAAATCAATCCAATGGTGAGGGACAGATGCAAGTAATTGAGTTTGAGTTTCATAGGTTCTGTCAAAATTACAGAATGTGATATCATGATGCAACAAAGTCATGTTCAGACACTTCTTTCTTGAATCGATCGACCACAATGGTATTGAACCTTTCACTCTATTTTAGTGCAATTTCAGACAAAATGAAATGAAGACCATGATGGGTACTGAGTCGGCAATTCAATGCGTAGTCCTAAAACCGTAGTTGAGCAAGCGGGTGGATTGAACGGAATGCTAATAAGCGATATGATGGTGAAAAAATGGGGATGAGTTGATGCGCGCGTTGCTGGTTATTGATGTGCAGCAAGGATTTGTTGATGCAGGAAACTTCGCAGCTATGGTCGATCGCATTGAGCAGTTGGTGCATGTGTTCAAAAAGAATAATGAACCGGTTTTTTTCATTCGCCATCATGATGAGGATTCACATAGCTTGATTCAAGAGGGAACACCAGGCAGTAAAATATGTTGTCAACTCGCTCCATATGTCACAGATACCGTTGCAAAACGCTTGCCAAGCGCTTTCTATCATACAGATTTAAACAGCAAACTGGAAAAGGCGACCATTGATGAAGTGGTGCTTTGCGGATTTAACGCGGAATATTGCATCCTTTTCAATGCGGTGGCGGCTTTTGAGCATGAATACAAGGTATGTGTGGTTGAGGATGCATGCGCAAGTGTCAATACTGGGGAAAACTATGAAATGAATGATCTAGATATACGCGATTTTGTTTGTACGGTCCTGTATAATTCAGGCGAAGTGACTGTGAATGATCTCAGCGAGTTTTTACAAAAATCTCAAGATGAGTACGCGCCAAATTAATGATATGCGTTTGTGTAAGTCATTGGTTTCATTGATTCTGATAGATACCAGATGATGATACCGGAGCAAAGATTAGAATTAATAGAAAAAACAAATTGATCGAAAATCTTTTATTTTTTTACCAATTGATCTATCATAACAGATACGGGTCACAACGGCCCGGTAAAGAATTTGTCTTGTGCCTAGATTTAGGAACAAGCGGCTCTTTTATGCTTTATTTGACAGCCACATTGGCCGACCATCATCCTTATGTGATGCGGATCGGACGAGTGGCTGTTTTTTGATTAAATAATAGACCCATTCAAAAAAGTGTAAGGGAGCTGTACCTTCACCTAACCAAATTTTCTTGTACTATAAGAGAATCTAAAATTCAGCGGAGTATCGTATAATTGTTCAGGCAAATAGAGCAACTTCGATATCCTGCGGAAGTAAGGACCGGCCTGTGTCCGGTTTATCTAACACTGATAGGGAAGTAGATCATTTTGCCTTGCTGGTACGACGATAAGGTCATAAGATTCGATTGGGTGTGATCAGGTTACCGCCCAATCTGAAAATAGGCGGAAAAATTCCGCTTATTTAGATAATGAACGAAAAAATTGCTTAAATAGACGGAGAAATTCCGCTTATCGAATCGAAAAACGTGAAAATGGAGGGCTTTTCTGTGCATAAGCGGAAAAATTACCCTTATTTACCTGTGAAACATGTGCCATGATGCAAATAACCGGAAAATCTCCGCTTATTTTATTCCGGCTGCGTTACTTAATTAAGGATTAAAGTGATTTATTAGAAAACTTGTCTTCGCCTTCGCCAGAGGCTTGGCGAAGGCGAAGACAAGTTTTCTAATATATGATTGGCTCAAATACCTAGTTCATTAAGCCAAGCGACAAACCAATAGGCAGGCAATGGGCATCTTCTCCATGGCCGAGCTGCTCGGTTTTCGCTACTGGTAGTTGATAGCGTTCTGTGATCTCGAGAACGAGTTGTTCGATTGAAGGCTCCATCTTTTTAGCTTGCATCGCAGAGAATGTCCCGAGTAAAACACCGGAACACCTCGCGAAAACTGACAATTGATCGAGCTGAGCGAGGAGCGAGGCCATGCGTGCCGGACCGCCGCCAAGCGCTTCAAGAAAAACAATTTTACCACTGGGATCAGGGAAATAGCTTGTACCTGCGAGCTTTAAAAAGCAGCGGATGTTGCCGCCGATGACAATGCCGCTCATTTGGTTGCCGCGCAGCCACCGAGTCTCGAACGTAGGACCCGGTGTGTCATCCATGAAAACGCGCGCGAAGAACTCTGTTTGCTCCTCTGCAAAGGATCCGGCGATATTTTTGATCCGATAGTGGTAGGCCGGGATGCCGGTGCGGGTGAAAATGGCATTGTTAAGTACCGATAAATCACTGATACCAACAAAAGGAACACCTGCACTGCGGATGGTGTCAAAATTGAGAAAGGACAGAATTTGATTGGCACTGTCTCCGCCCGAAACGTCAAAGACCGCTCTAATACCAGGATAATGGAACAACCGTGTTAATTCGGAAGCGCGCTCTTGGGGTGAACCGCTAAATGGTGAATGTTTGTCGCGAAAAATTGTTTTTGCTTTGACTGTTTGTAGACCGAGTCGGGTAAGTCGTCGTTCTATTTCGATTAGACTTGTGTGATCTTTAACTTGGAGTCCATCGGAGCATGAAATCAGTCCGACCGTATCTCCCTTTTGTAATAGTGGCATAATACTCAACTCCATGTCTGACCTTATTTTAATCCTCTGCGACGCAGCCCTTTTGGGTAGGCATTCTTTAAGATGCCGCCGGTAGCTTTTCCCCAACCGAGAGGGAATCCGTCAATCGTGACCACGGTCCAGCCTTTTAAGGTATTATTGATTGGCAGTGTTTCGCCATGCAAATAGCGATTCCATTCCTCACCGGAATAAACGAGTGGACATTGATTTTGAAATGAATCGGCCGGCATTGCAAGCGCAAGCGAGTGGTTAGGCTCAAAACGATTTTTTTTCTGCTCGCCCAAATGTAAACCTGCACGGACGATTTTTAAATGTCCCAATTCAGGACAATCATCAGGAAGCAGGAAGAGTTGATTACCAATGAACTGAAAAATACCGTTTAGACGTGTTGCCAATGTCTGCTGTTCAAACATGCGGTAGTCCTTCAGCAGGTTTTCTTTAGCTGATGGCGCTGCAGTTTGTTTGGGTACCGATGCTGGACCATGCTTGCAGATTTTTGCGGCAAAATGACCTTCTCCAAGCAGTTGATGCGGCCAAAGTCGTGCCGTTCTAGAGAGATCAGAATTTTTACTCTCCGACCATTCCACTCGTCCACTCGCAACACCCGCCTTTTTGTCGATTGGCAAGAGTTCAAGGTCCGGATGCTTCTCCAGAAAAGCTTCAATCATTCGCTCATCCTCCTCAGGCGAAAACGTGCAAGTCGAATAAACAAGAACACCTTCGGAGCGCAGCATGATGTATGCTTGTTCCAAAATTTGTGTCTGTAGTGCCGCACATTCTGCGACGTGCTCTGAATTCCAATAGTGCATCGCTTCCGGATCTTTTCGAAACATACCTTCACCGGAGCAGGGTGCGTCTACGAGAATTTTGTCAAAATAGCCCGGGAAATAATGAGCTAAACGTTCAGGCATTTCGTTCGTGACCAATGTATTTTTTAGACCCATACGCTCAACGTTCTCAGAAAGTGCTTTCGCTCTTTTTAAGTAGGGTTCATTCGAGATAAGCAAGCCAGTGTTGCCCATCATTGCGGCTAATTGTGTCGATTTTCCACCCGGAGCGGCGCATAAGTCGAGCACATGTTCACCAGGGTTAGGACCCAATGCCTGAGCAACGAACATCGCGCTGGGTTCTTGTATGTAATAGATCCCCGCCTGATGATAGGGATGCTTACCTGGTGCATCTGAATCCTGATAGTAAAAGCCTTCCTGGCAAAACGGAATAGGTTCCAGATGAAATGGTGCGCGCTCCAATAACTTTTCAGGCGACAACTTCAATTTGTTGGCACGTAACCCAAATGCCCTTTCCTGATTATAGGTTTCAAAAAAAGCGTTTGCTTCTTCACTACCCATGAGCGCAATCATTTTGTTTCTAAAAGCTTCCGGCAAATCAAACAAGTAAAATCCTCCTCAAAAAATGGCTCATCAATCCGCAGACACAGAGATATGCTTAAAAGCACGTACATCAAATAGGCCGGTGTCCGTAAGCTTCAAATCCGGGATAACAGGCAGGCTTAGGAACGACAAGGTTAGAAACGGATTAAAGGATTCGGAGACGCCAAGCGAAGTCGCCGCTTCTCGCAATTTTTTTAACGCCTCAGCCACTTGTTTTGCCGGCGTGTCAGTCATCAGACCCGCGATCGGCAGCGCAAGCTCTGCAAGTATCTTTCCATTATTGACGACGACCATTCCTCCATCAATTTCCTTCAGTCGTTCAGCCGCGGCAATGATATCTTGATCACTGCAGCCCGTCACAACTAAATTATGAGAATCATGAGCGATCGTTGTGGCTATTGCACCGGATTTCATTCCCAAACCTTTAACAATCGCCAGACCAATGGTGCCCAAACCCTTATGACGTTCAATAACAGCTAATTTCAAATAATCGTTATCCTGTGAAAAAGTGAATTGTCCATTCTGTACCGGCACCTGCTCGACAAGGTCACGGGTCACGAGGCTATTTGGAATAATCCCAATCACATGCGCTTTTCGTTCTGAACCTAATGAAATCGTGAATTGTTCGCGAGAAAGCCGCGGCCATGTCAGCGAATGTTCTTCGGCTTTTATTGAAGAGTCCGTATGGGTCTGAACGACTTTGCCATTTTCAGCGACAAGTTTTCCATGTGCATAGACTTGATGAATTGAGAAATGATCCAAGTCGTCAAGAAGCAGAAAATTGGCCTCATAGCCTGGAGCGATGGCACCTTTTTCACGGAAACCATAGCATTCAGCGACATTAAGTGATGCCATTTTAATGCAAGTTATCGGATCAAGACCGCTTTCAATTGCTAGACGCACATTATGATCAACGCTGCCTTCTCGGATCAGATCGTCCGGATACTTGTCATCGGTGCAGAAGAGGAAGCGGCGGCTATTGGTTTCATTGACTAGAGAAATCAGCTGCGGCAGGTCTTTGGCGACCGTGCCTTGGCGAATCATGACATAGAGACCGCGTGATAAACGGTCCTTAGCCTCGTCGCTGTTCACACATTCATGGTCTGTACGAATTCCGGCGGCTTTATACACGTTTACACCGCGCGCATCCAGTCCTGCCGCATGGCCGTCAATACGCCAGCTGTACTTTTGCGTCATCGCCAGCTTATCAACCATCTTCGGATCTGCGTTCAACACAGCGGGAAAATCCATGACTTCCGCAAGACCGAGAACGTTCCCGTACTGGAAAAGAGGCTCTAAATCAGCCGCATACAGTGTTGCACCGTTATGTTCAAACGAGGTTGCAGGTACCGATGAAGGCAGCATGATGTAGAGATCAATACTGCTTTCTTTCGCGCGTTCCAGCATAAAACGAATACCGCCCGCCCCAAGCACATTGGCGATCTCATGCGGGTCGGTAATCGCGGATGTAACCCCGTGAGCGGCAAGTACATCGGAAAATGCGCCGGGCGTCAGCATTGACGATTCAATATGCACATGAGCGTCAATGAGAGAGGGACTAATAATTTTCCCTTGCGCATCAATCATTTGTTTTCCCTCATAGTTACCGAGCCCGACGATCATACCGTCCGTAATTGCAACGTCTGTTTGCAGAAGGTCTCCGCTAAATACATCAACGATTTTACCGTTCTTTATAACTAAATCCGCCGGTTCTTTTTTCGAAGCCGTACGGATACGCCGAATCAATAGTTGCCTGTTGTTTGCCACTCTGAATTCCCCTCTCCAGACCTAAAGTATTCTCCCTGATTTTCAATTGATGAATAACAGGATCCGATTAATATATAGACCATTATAACTGAAAAGCTCTGAATGGGGGAAACTGAATCCATGTTTCGCTTACCTTGTGCACGCTGTTACATGGCTGCGTTCGGAAATCCCTTATATAAGTTTGCCGACTGTGAAAGTGATGGCCATTGTCAGTGCTCCGACTAGGACGTTTCTGATAATCGCCGGATGTTTCGGAGCGCCCCCTAATTTTGCGCTGACAAACCCGGTCATGCCTAATGCGATGAGAACGGTGACAAAAGTGAATAAGACGCGTACAGATTCGGGTAAAAGCAGAATGGACAGGACGGGAAGAATGGCGCCAACTGAGAAAGAGATCATCGATGATAAAGCAGCGTACCACGGATTGACATATTCGTTCGGGTTTACGCCTAGTTCAGCAGTGGCATGAGCGCTGAGCGCATCCTTGTTCATTAATTCTATAGCTACTTTCTTCGATAAATCTTCAGATAATCCATTATTTATATAGATTTGGGCCAGCTCGTCGACTTCACCGTCATAGTTGTCCCTGATTCTGATTTTTTCTGCCTCGACTACTGCTTTTTCGGTATCTTTTTGTGTGCTGACGGAGACAAACTCTCCACCGCCCATAGACAGAGCTCCTGCGACAAGGCCAGCCAATCCGGAAATTAACAAGGTCGTTGTATTCGTTGTTGCTCCTGCGACGCCGATAACGATGCCCGCTGTCGATACAATGCCGTCATTCGCACCGAGAACACCTGCGCGAAGCACATTCAATCTTTGATTCATTCCATTTGCCGCATGTTCCATAATCATAGACCTCTCTTTACAAGTTAAAATGAAAAAATGTAATGCAAATGAGAATAGTAATCATCTTCATAACCCTTAAAACGGAACATGCTGCCATCCCGAAGGGGATGACAGCATGATTTAAAATTAAAATGATTATTATTTTCCTTAAAATTCATCTTACATTCAAAAGGTTCTGTTGTCTACGATTAGCCCTTTTTCAAGTGCTTCAAGATTTGAGTTTCATTTCGTCAGTTCCAAGAATTCATCAACGTCGCGCGTCAGATAGTCCAGTGCGGAGGACCAGAAATCAGGCTTCGTCAAATCAACACTGAGGTGCTTTTGGGCGAGTTGTTCCGTTGTCATACGGCCTGTATCACGCAATAACGCATCATATTTCTCAGCGAATGCGGGACCTTCTTGAAGCGCTTGAACATAGATCCCTGTACTAAACAAGAAACCAAATGTGTAGGGAAAATTGTAAAACGGCCAATCGGTGATGTAAAAGTGAAGTTTAGACGCCCAGAAAGTGGGATGGTAAACATCCAAAGTGTCGCGATAAGCTTCACGTTCTGCATCGGTCATCAGTTGATTCAAACGTTCAACGCTGACCACGCCTTGCTTGCGCTCTTCATAAAAACGGGTTTCAAATAGGAAACGGGCATGAATATTCATAAGCAAGGCCACGCACCGCTCTAATTTATCGGATAAGAACGCGACTCGTTCTTCTTTTGTTTTGGCAGCTGATTGTGCTGCGTCACTGACAATCATTTCAGAGAAAGTGGACGCTGTTTCCGCAACATTCATCGCGTAGTTTTGTGAAAGGTACGGCAATTGATTCATGAGTGATTGATGGTACGCGTGCCCCAGTTCATGGGCGAGTGTCGACCTGTTTGAGGCGGTTCCGCTGAATGTCATGAAAATTCGTGACTGTTCGGCCAATGGAAAATTGGTACAGAAGCCGCCCGGACGCTTATCTGCTCGATTTTCTGCTTCAATCCAGCGATTTTCCAAGGCTTGTTTAGCAAATGACGCCATGCTTGGATTGAACGAGCCAAAATGGTTCATGATGAATTCGGCGGCATCTTCATAGGTCAGCTTTTCACTATTTTGCGTGAGCGGCGCGTTGATATCAAACCATGAGAGTTTCTCCAGATTGAGCAACTCTGCTTTACGTTTCATAAACGCCGCAAGCTTTGGCTTATAGTGATCAACTGCGGCCCACATGGTTGTCAACGTCTGTTCCGACATTCGGTTGTAATCCAAAGGTTCGTCGATTATAGTGTCCCAACCGCGCGCCTTATAGGCGGCGATTCGGAATCCGGCGATGTGATTCAGTGCGGCTGCAAACAGATCTGCATTTTCGGACCAGGCGGATTCCAAGGCATTGAAGGCCGCTCGGCGAACAGAACGATCGGAGTCATCAATCAAGTTGTTGGCCTGGCTGACGGACATCGTCTCTTTCTTTCCATCACGATCAATCGTTATTTCCATTTTCCCGATTAAGCTGTAATAAAGGTCTTCCCAAGCGTGGTATCCGTCAACCGCAAGACCGCTGATCAGCTGTTCTTGGTCGGATCCGAGTTTCTTCCGCGAAAGCTCTCTTTTTTCACGAAGCGCGAATTGCACCTCTTTTAAATCACCGTTTTCAAGCAGGCCATTCCAGTTGGTATCTGAAATTTGCCGTAACATATTCTCAAACAGGCTGGTGCAAGCGTCCAATTCGGCTCCCATGCGTTGCATTCGGTTATTCGCTTGGGCGGCTTGCGCATCCTTAATATTTTGGGCCGTCAGACATTCTACGTAGGCAGAGCCTTCATTAAATTGTTTGCATACTGTTTCGTAATCTGTGACCAACTCAGTAAATGACTGGGCATCATGGACAGTAAACGGAGTTGTGACTGCTTCTAAATTTCCTTTGAAACGGCCGATTTCCCGCTGCAGTTCATCTAAAAACGTGCGAAATGCACTCGATGCGGAGCCTCCTTGAAAAATGGAGTCGAGCTCCCACTGCTTATTCAATGTATTCATTGTTTCCCTTCTTTCTGCATCTCCAAGTATTGTAGCATAGTCAATGAATCGTTTGCTTTTGTTGTTTCCTGAATTTACTGATATGATGTACATAGGATTTTATTAAGGAGAGAACGATGATGCGCGTGCTTTTTGTTTGTCTTGGGAATATTTGCCGATCACCGATGGCCGAAGCTGTGATGCGAATGAAGATAGCTAAGGCGGGACTGTCCGATAAGATTCGCGTTGACTCTGCGGGAACCGGTGATTGGCATATTGGTGATCCGCCGCATCGCGGGACACAAGCGCGGCTCACGGAATCCGGCATTTCTTTTGATGGGATTAGGGCGCGGCAATTGAAACAAAGTGATTTTGAAAAATTCGATCGTATCATTGCGATGGATGAGCAGAATCAGCAGGATATACTCGAGATGGCCGGAGCACGATATAAGGAGAAGATAAGCCGATTTATGGCATTGCTTCATGATCGGCCGCAAGCAGACGTTCCGGATCCTTATTACACAGGAAATTTTGACGAAGTATATGACCTGATTGACCGCGGTACCGAACGACTACTTGAACAGATTGCTGCGGCAGAACACTAAATCCACCACTATTTAGCAACTGTCTCTTCTGCCGAGCGCCTCATATTAATGACTGGGTGTGCGCAGACTATACGTGTGATCCTTTTAAGGATTACGCTACTGCGAGGGGGCAGAATCTGATGAGTGTTTATGGCAAAAGCCAGATGGGCAAATTCATGCTGATTGGCGGCGTGGTTGGCTGCGGTTTGTCACTGATGAGCCGCGAGACACGATCGGTTTGGGGTCATCATCTGTCGACAGCGGCAAGTAATGGCGGGAAAATGATGCGCACGATGTACCAACATCCAGATCAAATTGGCAAATACATGCAGGTCACCGGTACTCGCCTTAAAGGGC
Source organism: Sporolactobacillus caesalpiniae (assembly GCF_040513385.1). Lineage (NCBI taxonomy): Bacteria > Bacillati > Bacillota > Bacilli > Caryophanales > Sporolactobacillaceae > Sporolactobacillus > Sporolactobacillus caesalpiniae. The sequence goes on along the minus strand of NZ_JBEVCB010000004.1, from coordinate 38,057 downwards.
TTGCGCGCGAAGTGTCCGATGATTTTCAACAAATGATCGACCGTGTTGAGAAAGCGCGAACAAGCACGAGTGACACGTATCAGTATGTTATGGAAGTTGGAAGTGAGCTTGCCGAGATGGCTGGAAAAATCAAGCAATCCGGGAAAAACATTGCCAATTACCAAGAACCAGTGTTGATTGATTCTGAGGCAGACGCGCTCCAAAGGTTAGAAGATGAGACATCGGTACCTAATCCAGGTACGATGCCGCGCTCGGTTAACCAGACGCATGATCATTTGCCTTCTGGAACGGAGCAAAAGAATAAGAACGGAATAAATAAACAGTCCGTTCACCATTGATAAGTTCTTTAAGTACAGAGAGACCGGGGGATGGGGAACCGTGGGGAAAATGAAAGTAAAAAACATTCTTCTCTTCGCTAGACTTCTGGGCAGACGATTTATTGAGGATCACACAGCGGATTTAGCGGCAACATTGGCGTACTATTTTTTGTTGTCGCTTTTTCCGCTGTTCATTTTTTTATTTGCGATCATTCCTTATTTAGGACTCGATCAATCGCAGCTGATCTCGCTCATTGGCGCTTATCTTCCAAAAGAAGTTCTCACACTCATCCATCAAAATCTGGATAGCGTCTTTACAAAACGCGGCAGCTTGCTCTCACTTGGTGTGATTGCGACTCTGTGGCCGGCTTCAAGCGCCATTAACGCGCTTATGCGTACGCTAAATCGCGCCTATCAAGTGAAGGAAACCCGCTCTTTTTTTCTTACTCGTTTGCTGGCTATGTGCTTCACGGTTGCCATGATCTTCGCAATCGCCATGACTCTGGCGGTCAATGTGATTTCGGCCGGGCTGGCAAGAATTTTGTTTGACCATATCGGTCTTTCACATACCTTCGCGGATATGTGGTCGGTCATCAGCACATTGGTTACTTTCTGCGTGATCATCATCATCTTCGCATTTCTTTATCGACTTGGGCCGAATAGAAAGTTGAAAATGGATGAAGTAATGATTGGTGCTGTGATTGCAGGTGCGAGCTGGCAAATTGTTTCTTATGGTTTTTCATTTTATGTTCGTTATTTCGGCAACTACGCTTCTACATACGGCACGCTTGGAGGAATCATTGTACTGATGCTCTGGTTCTATCTGACTGCGATCACAATTATTATCGGCGGTCAGATCAACGCGATTATACATCAGCTCAAAAACGAGCCGCTTGAATGATCACGCCTGCGGGACCAGCGTTAGCGCCCCATCTGAGAAATAAACGGAAAAATTCCGCTTATCTGATCGGAAAATGTGAAAACTGAGGTTTTTTCTGTGTATAACCGGAAAAATTACCCTTATGTACCTGTGAAACAAGCGCCTGATGCATATAAGCGGAAAATCTCCGCTTATTTTACTGCGCGACGTTACTTAATTAAGGACCCAATTGATTTACGAAATAGAAATGTCTGTTCAAGACAAGGTTGATGATTCAAAAGGGTACTTAGAGCAAAGAAACTTTCGTATGTAAGGAACTTTCGCTAATAACGCATACGTCCTGCAAGCAACGCGAAAGTCACCGCATCCTGCAAAAGTAAAAACCGGGCGCTTTTTGCCCGGTTTATCTTAGATTAGATTAGATAATTTTGTTCACCCGCGTAATAGTCTTAATCCATTTAGAATAACTAAGATTGTACTTCCTTCGTGACCGACGACGCCAAACGGCATGGTTAGAAATTGCAGAAAGTTGACGGCAATGAGAAATGCGATCATTGTCATAGCAAAGAAAATATTTGTTTTAACGATTCGACTCATTTTCCTTGAGAGATGGACCGCATCCGCTATTTTTGTCAAATCATTTTTCATCAGAATGATGTCTGCGGTTTCTAAAGCTGCGTCGTTTCCGGCACCCATAGCCAAACCAACTGAAGCCTGTGCCAGCGCTGGAGTATCGTTAATACCGTCACCGCACATGGCGACATGACCATAGCGCTTAGTTAAGCGTTTGATTTCAATTGCTTTGTTTTCAGGAAGGCAATTGGCAATGTAGCTGCTGACCCCAGACTCCTTTTGTACAGCAGCTGCGGTGCGCGCGTGATCGCCGGTGATCATGACGGTCTTGATTCCGTAGCTCTTAAGTGCCTTAATGGCGGCAACCGCGGAATCCCTGATCTGGTCTTTCAAGGCAAAGGCACCGATAATCTTCCCTTCAGAAGCTATATATACTAAAGTTTCGCTCGCGTCGGAGTTAACAAATGATTGATTTGCATCGTGAAATTGCTTCATCGCAGCAGCATCCATCATCTCTGCTTTGCCTATCTTATAAACCACATTGCAAACGCGTCCTGTGACACCATATCCCGGCTGCACTTTAATGCCCTCTACCTGAGGCAGCGCCATATCGTTTGATACCTTTCCTGCGTAGGCCACGATGGCTTTACCAAGCGGGTGGGAGGATTGGTTTTCGATCGCGGCGATGTGATTGAGAACGCGTGCGTTATCCTTATCGCTCATGTTAATGAATCGCGTGACTTCGGGAGTTCCATTAGTTATGGTTCCGGTTTTATCAAAGGCGATCACTTTAACCATTGCCAGCTGTTCCAAGTGGACCCCGCCTTTGATGAGAATGCCGCGCCGCGCGCCGTACGCAACGGCGGAAAGAACAGCCGGTGTGGTTGAGGCAACGAGCGCGCAGGGTGAAGCGACTACGAGCAGAACCATGGCCCGGTAAATGGTCTCGCTCCATGACCACCCAAATAAGAAATGTGGTGCAAACAACATGAGTGCGGTGGTTACAAGAACAATTTTCACATAGGTTTTTTCGAAGCGATCAATGAATAGCTGCGTTGGCGCTTTTTCTTTTTGCGCGGATTGAACGAGTTCCAGAATTTTGCTAAATAATGAATCACTGTTTCGCTCGGTCACACGTGCATAGACACTTCCGTCCAGATTCATCGTCCCGGCCATTAATTTTTCTCCGTTTTTTTTATAGACAGGCACAGACTCGCCGGTCATGGTTGCCTCATTAACTGTCGTTTCACCGTTAATGATCAGGCTATCAGCAGGAATGCGCTCACCGGGTTTAATGAGAACAATGTCGCCGGGTTGTATCTTATTTACTGAGATCATGGTTTCATTGCCATTCGAGACGAGACGTGCGACCTCAGGCTGCAGATTCATCAGCGCGGATAATGCATTTGTGCTCTTGGCAGTCGAATAGGTTTCAAGTGCACCGCTAAGTGCAAAAATGAAAATTAGGATTGCCCCTTCAAGCCAGTGATTAATGCATGCGGCTCCAATAGCAGCGGTGATCATGAGCAGTTCCACATTTAATTGACGGGTACGGATGGTATCAGAAATTCCCTGCCTCGTTTTAAAATAGCCGCCGATAAGATAGGCTGCCGGATACAGAATCCAGTTGTATGGAACATTCATCAGTCCCAGCAAGTAGGCGACAAGTGTCAAACCACCACCGGTTAATGCGGCAATTAATTCACCATGTTTTTTCCAAAGATCTTTTATACGGTGATAAGGGTTATGTCCGTTAGGTATTTGGGTGAGTGTCGATTCTTGCATCATAATAAATCCAACCTTTCTTTTAATGATTTTATTAATTATTAAAATATAATGATTATATTTTAATATAAAATATTGTTTTCTCAATAGGCAAATGACATCTGATTTTTCTAGTTGAGAATAATAATCATCATCGAAACCCCTAGAAACACTCAATGCTGCCGCTATAGTTAGCGACAGCATTGAAAGATAAGATTATAATTATTTTAAATTATCCTCGATTTCATTGTAGTACAATTTCCTTCTCTTTGTCTAGTAATCTTAAACTATACTATTGTTCTTTAAAATTCGGTACAAGCACACATCATTTTCAAGGAACCACATAACTATTAAGAAGGGAGGGAGTCGACCATGTGGAATGACGTAACTAGAAAAAGGAACATCGTAATCATTTGCTTTTTATGCTATATGGCGCTGCTCGTTTTCGTTACCCTGTTCACGCACAATTACTATACGTATGGTCGATCAAGTAATTTGCTTATCTTTAGCAGCATTAAGCTTATGCTGAGGAGCGGAAGCAGCGCGTTAATCATAAAGAATATTTTCGGTAATGTACTGCTTTTTCTTCCGCTTGGTTTTCTCCTGCCCATGATCATTCGTTCTAAGCATGGCTTGTTCTGGCAGTTACTGTTTGGTTTTAGCGTTAGTTTGATTATTGAGTCCTGCCAATATTTGTTTGCGTCAAGGATCTTTGATATAGATGATATTGTATTGAATACAATTGGTACGGTGATCGGATGTTTGGTCTATGTGCTGATTCATTTTTTTAAACGGAAATTAATCATCTTTTACACACATTAGTTCAGCAGCCGATCAATGACTTTATAGATTCGCAGCGCTCCACGTTCGCCCATATGATACTCAATGAGCTTTCCCTCCGGAGCAAACAGGTAGTACGCGGGGACGAAACGATTTCCGAACGCATCAGCGAGTCGATGCGTATTGTCGATGAGAATGGGTTCGGTGATCGAATGCATCGCAGCCGTGCGCGCCACTTCATTGACGTCCAGATCTGCTTCAGATAAAGGCATATGGATGGCCACAACAGTTAAAATTCCTCTGTATTTTTCACGAATGGATTGGACGACCGGGAGTGCCTGCTTGCATTTGGGACAACTAACGGACCAAAAATGAATGAGCGTGGGACTGCCAAGAAGCATCTCACGTGTGACTTTCTGGTTCATCCAATGGGTCGCTACGTTCAGGTCGGGCATCATTAACTTTTTTTTCATGAGCGATTCCTCCTAAAAGGAGGCCTTCAACGCGATTGAAGGTCCCGTTGCTCTGTTAGGATATGCGATGGAGAGGTGAGGGGTTCTTGCTGGAATAAAGAAAAGAACAAGCGCCTCAACGATTGAAGACACTTGTTCTGGTTAGTGAATGATCGAGCAACGCTTTTCGCCTTCTCGATGCCTGCTGAATGAAGCAGCTGAAGGAAGCAAGTAAGACGAGAAAAGCAATTCCGTAAAATAAACCGCCTTTAGGAATAAGACTGATCAGCGTGTTGCCGGACACAGGTCCGATCATGCATCCCGCACTGTAGCATACGGTCATGAGTATATTTCCAAGCGGAATCTGCTCCTTATCAAGCAAGTCGCTGACATAGCCCATACTCATCGAATAAAGCGATCCGATCAGCAATCCGGAACCTAATAGCGTAAAATAGATACCATAGAAATGAGCGGAAAGCACTCCGGCGAGCGCCATAAACCCTGAGCCGAGCAAACAAATTAATGGGAGAAGCCGCGCGCGGCCGAATCGATCACCGATCATGCCAAGAGGTACCTGCGTGAGCAAGCCTCCTGTAACGAAAGCGGGAAGAAGAATCGAGATCGCGTTTAGGTTATAGCCCTGACGCAGCGCGAAGATTGGAAAGCTGTTAGTTAAAGAAGTCTCCAGATAACCAAAAGCGAAGGTGACCATTAATCCTGACCAGGTAGCGGCAATGACCTTTTTATAGCGAATGAAAAATTGACGCGCGGATGAATCGTTCGTGCCGCTCAGTTCAGGATATTCGTTATTCAGCAGCAGCAACAGAAGCAGCACGATGAAACAGAACACGCCGCTAGTGATAAATGGAACGGGCACGCCAAAGCTGATGAGTCGGACGAGCATTGGACCGACAGCGATACCAAGACCGAACGCCAGACCATAAAAGGCTATGTTCCGCCCGCGCCGGTTCAATGGACTGCCCATGGTGATCCAGGTTTGCGCGGCAAAGTGGAGCATACTGTCTCCAAAGCCGACAAATAACCTAAGGACAAACCAGAACCACAGATTCATCCATACGGGAAAAAGAAACAAGGGCAGGGTGATGAGCGCAAGTCCGGCAATGAGAAAACGCTTGTATCCGAGCCTGCGCATCGGCTTCTCCATGAGCGGCACGGAGACGAGCATGCCTATGTAAAGCGAAGTAGACCCAAGTCCATTTAAAATGGCGGATACACCATTTGTTTCTAAAAGTGAAGCGATCAGTGGAAGCAGCATGCCTTCTGCCGCGCCGCAAATAAAAACAGAACCAATTAATAGTGAAAACTGAAAACGCTGGTATGCTGTGTTCATCTAGGCAGCCCTTTCTCTCTCGGTTACTAAACTCCGTACAAAGCTCAGCAAAAACAAGTATACCTGTTTTTGCTGAATTCGTCCCTGATTATTTTTACATTGGTTAGCAAGATTCCTTTACAAATAAGCGTTTATCCTTGAAAATATAGATACTGTTAGAATCAGTCTTTTCAATACCTTTAAAAAATTTAATCAGAGACATGGAAGTGGAATTGGATGGTTTATTTTGCTAAATCAGATGCACTTAATCGCTTGCCAAAACAATTTTTTGCAGACCTTGTCGTAAAGACGAATGCGGCCATTGCCAAAGGCTATGACGTCATTAACTTGGGACAAGGCAACCCTGATCAACCGACCCCGCCGCATATTGTCAAGTCGTTGCAGGAAGCGGCCGCGAATCCGCTCTATCATAAGTACTCACCGTTCAGAGGTTATGATTTTCTGAAAGAGGCGATTGCGACCTTCTATAAACGGGAATACGATGTGGATCTTGATCCGAAAACTGAAGTCGCCATTTTGTTCGGATCGAAGACCGGACTTGTTGAAATTGGCGAGTGCCTATTGAACAGCGGTGATACAGTGCTCATGCCGGATCCGGGCTATCCGGATTACCTGTCCGGCTTTGCGCTCGCCAATCTGAATATGGAACTGATGCCGCTTCGAGAAGAGAATGCGTTTCTTCCTGATTACGGATCGATGCCTGAAAGCCTTCTCGATAAGGCGAAATTGATGTTCTTGAATTATCCGAACAATCCTACTTCAGCTACGGCTCCGGTGGATTTCTTTGAAGAAACGGTGAAGACGGCGGAACAGCACAATATTTGCGTACTGCACGACTTCGCTTATGGCGCGCTTGGCTTTGATGGCGAAAAACCGCGCAGTTTTCTCCAAACACCCGGCGCAAAAGAAGTTGGCATTGAGACCTACACATTGTCCAAAACCTATAACATGGCAGGCTGGCGCGTTGGCTTCGCGCTCGGTAACAAGAGTGTCATTGAAGCGATCGAACTGTTCCAAGATCATTACTTTGTCAGCCTTTTCGGCGGTATCCAGGAAGCGAGTGCAAAAGCGCTGCTTGGCTCGCAGGATTGTGTCCATGAACTTGTGCAGCGTTATGAAACGCGTCGAAATGCCTTTTTTGATGCTGCGAAGAAAATCGGCTGGAACGCTGTGCCGTCCAAAGGTTCCTTTTTCGGCTGGCTGCCTGTTCCTAATGGCTATTCATCCGAATCGTTCTTTGAGTATGTCTTGGAAAAGGCGCATGTTGTGCTTGCTCCGGGAATAGGATTTGGCTCTGGCGGAGAAAACTATGTGCGGATCGGACTTCTGAGCGAACCGGATCGTTTAACAGAAGCTGTTGAACGGATCGGCAAGCTGCATCTGTTCGATTGAACGTCAGATTATCCCAGAAAACCAGAAGCGGCGCAGTTTGCTGCCTCTGGTTTTTTTCGTTGTCTAGGAAATTAAAAACTATCGACTTATGGATAACTAAACGACCACCTGCTAAAGCAGGTGGGTTCAGACATAAATGTCTGCGACTTAAAGTCGCCGTTCAAGACTGAAGTCTTCTGAAAGGCCTTGTGCTCAATGCACACTGAATTCCGACTGAACTCAATCATCAATCTTGAAAATGTCGTCCTTGATTTTATTTGATTGGTTGGCAATATAAGTACGAATAATTTCATCGGTCACGGTGCCAACTGTTGCACAAAAATAACTTCTGGACCATAAGTGTTGTCCCCAGTACCGTTTTTTCAGTTCTGGAAATTCATCTTGTAATAACCGAGATGAACGTCCTTTTAGGTACTGCATGACTTTACTCGGAGCCAGACTGGGCGGGCATGAAATCAATAGGTGAACATGTTCTTTGCCTACGCTCCCTTGCAAAATAGTGATTCCTCTCGCGTCACAGCCCTGCCGGATGAGTTCTCGTAACCGAACAGCGACATGATTACGCAACACTTTATAGCGATATTTTGTCACCCAGATCACATGATACTTGATATCATAAATCGCATGACCAGTTTTTTGATAGCCGTCCATACTTTTCACCTCTGTAAAAAGTATGGACACGAAAAGATAAGGCTAAAAGCTAATACCGCCTATAGGCGGTGGGTTTAGACCCCGCTTTTGGAAACTAAATCTTTGGTTAACTCGTTATAGACCTTCTGCAGAAACGGAACCTGGCTATATGAAGCAGTGGCATCCTCAATAACCACTTTGGTTGATTCAGGTAACCCGTATCTTGAGCGGGTGAACGAATAACTTGGCAGATAATTGAAAACTTTATCATAAAAGGTAAACCTTCAGCAGTTAAGCGGCAGCAACTTTAATAGGTGAATTGATCACGGATCGCCTTTATGAATAGTTCGAATGTAGCAAATATGCTTGATAGAAGACGCAATCGATTTCAAGTTTCCATCATGTTTACCGTGGACTGTTCGCTCCAAAGTAATTGACACAATTTTTCAAAATAAGGTATACTTATGAAAATACGATTGTTTGTTCTCTTCTCGATTCGCTTCACGTCACACATTCCTCTCCCATGACCGAAACATACCTCGCAAGGAGGCTTCCTATGTCTATAGACCACGATCGACGCTTTAAAGTCCTGCTTCACGAGTTTTTTGATGAATTTCTCGAAGCCTTCTTCCCAAAAATTTACCAGGCGCTTGATCTTTCCGAGAAAAAATTTCTTTCCGAGGAACTGTTCGCGGATATGGTCGAAGGCGACAAAAAACGGGCAGATGTTATCGCGGAAACGAAGCTGAAATCAAAAAAAGACGTCATCCTGATTCTCCATCTTGAAGCACAGAATTATTACCAAGAAGATTTTTCCGAACGGATGTATATCTATTACAGCATGATCTATCTGAAATTTCGAAAAACTGTTTTACCCATCGCCATTTTCAGTTATGATGGAGTTAGAGATGAATCGGACGAATTCGTGGTAAGAGTACCTCATCTAATGGTTGTTAGCGTGTTCCATTTTTTGAAACTCGAACTTTCCAGAATGAACTGGCGAAAATTTATGAACAGCAATAATCCTGCTGCCGCCGCGCTGATGAGCAGGATGAACTACTCGAAAAGAGAACGTGTGCAGGTACGACTCGCTTTTATCAGGCAAATGATCAACATGCATCTTGGAGAAGCGCGTGAGAGCATGATCAATGGATTTTTCGAGACTTATCTTCAATTAGACAAGGAAGAGGTGGATCAATTGACGAGTGAAGCAGCGATTAAATCGATCGCAATCGCCGGTGAATGAGCCAATTATAGAGTTCACCCAATGAATCACCTGCCGTATTTGCTAGTACAGGGGAAGATAGATCTTCGTGTTCCAAAAAATTGTTTTGGAATGTGAGGGTTCAATTTTTTTGTCTAAGAAATTATAAATGTCGATTGACGGATAACTGTCGGTAGAACCCAAAGGAGCTTGATCTGTGGCTAGACGAGATAGCAGTATGGTCCAACAGAACCTTATTAGGTTTAGGTAAACTTTTCATGATTTCGTTACGACTTCTGATCGATTGGTTACTACTGCTCCTATTTAGGATACAACTCGCTTTTTCTTATTTGCTCACGAGAGCTTTGTTGCGTGACCATAACGCGTTCGCATTTAGTTGACTATGCCTTCTTTGGATAATTTTGCAGGTGCCTACAGAAGATAAGGCAAAAAGGAGTTTTCTGCCTTGAAAAAATTCATGACCTTAATTCTGTGCGTCACGCTCCTCTTCAGCATATCCTCAATAGCCGGCGCGAAAAGCGCGGTACCAACTAAACTGCCCGATTCGGTGATTGACATCTCTAAAGAAAATACGTACCCAAATCCAACTCATGATGCCTCAGAGCTTGTCCCAAGCGCGCGCACGAAAACATTGCTCAAGACCGCGAATGTTCCGATTGAGAATCCGGTATTGATCAAATTGCTAAATGAGTCGGCGATTCATCCATCAAAATGGTCGATCGGCTATTCTGCACGCATCTATTTAGGCGAGTGGCCGCTCAATTATAAGTCGAAGGAAACCTCGGTGAACTGGGAATTCAAAAAAATTAATGATAATGCGGCGGACGCGCGCGGCAGCAAGAGCGCTCAACAAATCGGCTACGTGCAGAAAATACAGGCGAAAGTGAGCGGCGGTTTAACGTCGGATATTCCGAAAAAAGAGGAAGCCAGCCAGTTGATTATGTCAAAAACAACACAAAAGACTCATTTACCCATCTCTTTTTCAACCATTATCGGAGCCGGTACAAAAATTGATCGGCCATATCAGGTACAATCAAAACAAATCGGCCACCTATACGGCTATGTGCCGGCGGTCAATGAACGAGGAAAAATTACCTACGGTGAAGTGTTTCTGATCCTAAAAGGCGGCAAAGCGCGGATCGAGGTTAGGAATATTATGCAGCAAGGTATTGGTGCATGGATGCCGATTCAAGATCATCTATCGCTTCGCTATATGGCTCGGTAATCCGAATCCGTAATTCGTCTGCCAAACCATTCTGCCTTTTCTATGCTAAAGTTAGTGGAGAAGCTATAGTGGAGGTGCTGAAATTGGGGAGAGCGACGCACTCAAAAGCGCATCAAGTGAGTTATCTTAAAAATAGGTTCATCCTTCTTTCGCAGGTTGTTGGCGCGTTTGATGCAGAAACGGTCAATCAAAAGGATTTGGAAAACGTCTTGGAGATGATGGATAACCTCGAAGTGAAAATCCGCAGATTTCGCGATGACTGGGTGGAAGGTCTAACAGAAAAATAACCACACATAAATCGCGCGCAAACGGTTAACCCTAAACGTGGAGGGGATCGTGTGAGAAAAATCGCGCTTGTGCTCTTGGTCGCACTTTGCGGGCTTATCATCCATCCGTTTTCCACATACGGAAAGGATTGGTATTTTAAGCCTGCAAAAAACAATCAACCGGCGACCACAGAGCCTGAATATGCAGCACTGCTAAAAAAATACAATGGTGTATTTATCGGTGACACGGCGAAAAAAGAACTGTTTCTAACGTTTGATAATGGATATGAGGCAGGGTACACTGCGCGAATTCTTGACACGTTGAAGAAGGAACAGGTGCCGGCCACATTTTTCATTACCGGACACTATATTTCCGACCAGCCGAATTTAGTCAAACGTATGGTCAGAGAAGGCCATATCATTGGCAATCATTCTTGGAGCCATCCTGATTTATCGAAAATCAGCGATGCGAAATACAAGAAAGAACTGGCTAAATTAAAGACGAGGTACACACAATTGACGGGTGATCGACAAATGACCTACCTGCGTCCTCCTAGAGGAACGTTTAGTGAACGATCGCTGAAGCTTGGTTACGATGCGGGATATATTAACGTATTTTGGTCCGCCGCGTACCGAGATTGGCTTAGAGATGAACAGCATGGTGCTGATTACGCCTACGACCACATTATGAATCGTGTTCATCCAGGAGCAGTGATTCTGCTCCACACTGTATCGAAGGATAACGCTCAAGCATTGGAACGCGTTATTCACGATTTGAAAAAGCAAGGCTACCATTTCCGCAGTCTTGATGATCTGATGGCAGAACGCATCCTTCCAACTGAATTTTGGTGAATGAGCAAAAGACACCTCGATCCGAATACGGATTTGAGGTGTCTTTTTTAAGAAAAAAATGTCGAAAAAAGTTACGAACAGTATGCACAGCTTTATCCACAGACTTGACAATGTAAAAGTGGGATAAATGAGCACTTTTACACCGATATCCACATAATCCACAGATCGATTCATAATTATTAACAAAAACATGCACGTTTTTACAGCTTATTAATAAAGGCTTTACAGAAGTTATCCACTTATCCACAGAGTTATTGACATTTTCATAATCCTCGTTCTAGCAAATTCAGAAAAGTAGAATTTTCGTTATCTCTAATTCGACAAAATTTCAGCATATTTTCCTTCAGCTGATTGTTATTTTTCGCAAAACATTTATAATGAATTTGTTTTACTAAACTTGGTGTATATAAATAGTAAACAAACGAAAGTGGGGGCTAGTGGTGTTGATCGGCAGAAAAATCAAGAATCTGCGGCTTAAGAGCGGCTTGACACAGGAAGAACTGGCAGAGCGGACGGATCTGACGAAAGGCTACATATCACAAATTGAGCGTGATCTGAGCTCGCCCTCTATTGAAACTTTTTTTGAGTTGCTGGCGGTCTTGGGCAGTGATCCTAAATCATTTTTCGATGATCAGACATTCGTACAGAAAGTGGTTTACCAGGAACCGGATCAGTCTGAGTTCTCCGATGAACAGCTTGGTTATCAGGTTCACTGGCTTGTCCCGGAGTCAAATGAAAAGCAGATGGAGCCCATTCGCTTGACGCTTGGGACTCGAGGCGCATTTAAAACGTTCGAGCCTTCCCCATCTGAAACCTTCGTCTATGTTCTGTCTGGTGCAATCGCCGTGCGCCTCGGAAAGAAACTTTATCACGCGAGCACAGGCGACGCAATTTATTATCACGCTACTGAGGAGCATCAGTTGATTAATGAAGGCGACATGCCTGCGGAAATGATCCTCGTCGCAACAGAGTCTTACCTATAAGCGAAAAAAGATTCAGAAGAAAGGATGTGACATCCCGGGCCGTCGCTTGTCGAGGGTGCCGGAACATGAGATGGCAGAAAAAATAATGATTCAATTTGATCATGTCACCAAGAAGTTCGACGGAGAGACTATATTGCGTGATATCAGCTTTGATATTGAGCGTGGCAAATTCTACACGTTGCTTGGGCCGTCGGGTTGCGGAAAGACAACAATTCTACGTTTGATCGCCGGATTTTTAGAACCTACCGAAGGAACACTAACATTCGACGGGCAATTGGTTAATAAAATTCCACCGAACAAACGGCAAGTCAACACCGTTTTTCAAGACTACGCGCTTTTTCCTCATTTGAACGTCTTTGAAAACGTGGCGTTCGGTCTACGTATAAATAAATTGGCAAGTAAGGAAATCGCGCTAAGGGTTAAAGAAGCATTGCACTTTGTTAATTTGGATGGTTATCAGAATCGTGAAATTTCTGATTTGTCAGGTGGTCAGAAACAGCGTGTGGCAATCGCGCGTGCTATCGTCAATCGTCCTCAAGTACTGCTGCTGGATGAACCTTTATCCGCATTAGATTTAAAATTGCGCACGGCCATGCAGTTCGAGCTTCGTCAGTTGCAGCGCAGGCTTGGCATTACATTCATCTTTGTAACGCATGACCAAGAAGAAGCATTGGCGATGTCTGATGAAATCTTTGTCCTGAATCAAGGGAAGATTGAGCAAAGCGGTTCACCGCGATCCATTTATGATGAGCCGATCAATCGATTTGTCGCTGACTTTATTGGCGAATCAAATATTATCCCTGGTAAAATGCCGCAGGATCGTGTGGTTTCGTTTGCAGGGAAAACGTTCAATTGTGTCGATCAAGGCTTTAATGAGAATGAATCTGTAGAAGTCGTCATCCGTCCGGAAGATCTGGAGTTGAAGCAGCGCGGGGAAGGGCTTCTTCAGGTTCGCGTGGAATCGCAACTGTTCCGCGGCGTGCACTATGAGATCATTGGCAAGGATGAGGCTGGTAACTCGTGGATGATCCATTCCACTAAAAGTGCGAAAATCAATGATGAAATCGGTCTGTACTTTGAACCTGAAGCGATTCATATTATGCGTCATGGTGAGTCGGAAGAAGACTTTGATCGGCGGCTCGAAAGCTATGAGGGCGCAGACCATGCCTAAGAAACTGACAAACATTTATCTTATTCCCTATGCGCTTTGGATCGGACTATTTGTCCTTGCACCCTTGGCGATGGTCTTATACTATTCTTTTTTCACGATCCAAGGGCATTTTTCATTTGTGAATTATTTACGGTTCTTCACACCTATTTATTTGAAAATGGCTGTTAGTTCCATTGGCTACGCCTTTTTGATCACACTGTTTACTTTAGTGATCGCATATCCGACCGCGTACTTACTGACACGGCTTAAAAACAGAAGACTCTGGCTGCTGTTGATTATTTTGCCGACATGGATTAACGTGCTCTTAAAGGCTTATGCCTTTATCGGCTTGCTTGGAACCTATGGTCTGGCGAATTCGCTAGCCGCATTGATCGGCATCGGACGTCAGCAGATTCTGTTCACAGGCTTCAGTTTTGTTTTTGTCTCGGTCTATTTATTTATTCCGTTTATGATCCTACCTATATACAACAGTCTGGAAAAATTGAATAGCAGTTATGTCGACGCGGCGCATGACCTTGGCGCGTCCGCAGGGGCGACGTTTCGTCGTGTTATTTTTCCGCTGACACTTGAGGGCGTAAAATCCGGATGCCAAGCTGTGTTCATTCCTGCCTTATCCTTATTTATGCTGACCCGATTGATTGCCGGAAATCGCGTCATTACGCTAGGAACAGCGATTGAGGAACATTTTCTTGTTACGCAGGACTGGGGGATGGGCGCAACCATTGCCGTCTTCCTGATTCTTGCTATGGTGATAGTGATGGCGCTCATGGGCAAAGGAGGGCTGAAACGATGGTGAAAAAAAGGACATGGGCTTCCATTTACCTCTTTTGCGTCTTTGTCGTGCTCTATCTGCCCATTTTCTATCTGATGTTCTATTCATTTAACAAAGCGGGAACTATGACTCATTTTACCGGATTTACTTTGGACTGGTACAAGGAAGTGTTTTCAGATAAGCGATTGATCGTCATTGTGATTGACACTGTGATTGTGGCACTTCTGTCTTCAGTCATTTCAACGGCACTTGGCGTTGTCGGCGCACTGGCGGTCTATAGTACGAAAAGACGAAGCGCAAAAAACGCTCTGCTTTCTTTGAACAATATTTTGATGGTGAGCCCGGACGTGATCATTGGTGCTTCGTTCCTAATCCTTTTCACGCTGATTGGCATTAAGCTCGGCTTTGTTTCGGTTTTGCTCGCTCATATCGCTTTTAGTGTGCCCATTGTTGTTCTGATGGTCTTGCCAAAGCTGCAAGAAATGAGTCCGACGTTTATAGATGCGGCGCGCGATCTCGGCGCAAGGAGGCGTGATGTGCTGCTAAAGGTAGTTCTGCCATTTATAACGCCGGGGATTTTCGCCGGGTTTTTCATGGCGCTTACCTATTCCCTTGACGATTTCGCGGTTACGTTCTTTGTCACCGGCAATGGATTTTCGACACTCTCCGTTGAAATTTATTCACGGGCGCGTCAAGGAATTTCCATGTCGGTGAACGCACTCTCAACGCTTATCTTTCTAATAACGCTGGCTATTGTGCTTGTCTACTACTTCTTTAGCAATGGCATCGGGAAAGCAAAGAGTTATTCGGGAGGTCGGCGCGTATGAAAAAAATTAGTGTCATGCTTGTCGCCGTTTTGATCCTTGTCCTTGTTCTGGCCTTTGTTGCAGCAAAACTGACGGGATCGACGACGAGAGCAGCTGCCAAGACCTTGACGATCTATAATTGGGGCGACTATATCGATCCAACGCTCATCACGAAATTTGAAAAAAAGTATGGCTACCGTGTGGTGTATCAGACTTTTGATTCGAATGAAGCGATGCTGACCAAAATTCAACAAGGCGGCACTTCGTTTGATCTCATCGTTCCATCGGATTATATGATCAGCAAAATGCGTGATGAACATTTGCTGCTCCCAATCAACATGAAAAATGTGCCTAATTTAAAAAATGTGGATTCTCGATTTATGAACTTGTCTTTCGATCCGAATAATCGCTATTCAGTACCATATTTCTGGGGGACCGTGGGCATTGTTTATAATCCGAAGATGCTGGGCGGGGATAAGATCACCAGTTGGAACGACTTGTGGGATAAGAACTACAAAAATCAAATTCTGCTTGTCGATAGTGCGCGCGAGATCATTGGCATGGGTCTGAACAGTCTGCACTATTCCGTCAATGATACCAATGAAAAACACCTCGATCAGACATTACGGAAATTGAAACGATTGACACCGAATATTAAAGCGATCGTCGGGGATGAGAACAAGCTCCTGCTCCCAAGACGAGAAGCGGCAATCGGTGTCCTTTGGTCAGGTGATGCAGTAGAAATTATGGATGAAAATCCGGAATTGACGTACGTGATTCCCAAAGAAGGATCAAATGTCTGGTTCGACAATATGGCGATACCGAAAGGCGCGACGAATAAGAAAGGTGCCGAGGAATTTATCAACTTTATGCTCGATCCGAGAAATGCGGCAAAAAACGCGGAATACGTCGGTTACGCGACACCAGATAAAGCGGCGATGCGCTATCTTCCGAAGAAAATTAAGAATGACAAACGCTTCTACCCGGATAAAAAATTGACAGATCGTCTTGAGGTGTATGATAACTTCAGCAAACCGATGAACGCGAAATTTAACGAGTTGTTTCTCGAGTTTAAAATGAGTCATCATTAAGTTTTAGGAGAGAAATTTTTCTCTCCTTTTATTTTGCTTCATTTAATTGACCACAGGCGATTAGTGTATGGCTTCCGCGGACAATCCTGCCAATGCGCAACTTTTCTGCGACGAATTCATATTTCTCCAAACGAATACACTAGTTTATGATATGATATGGATAAAAGTGCTGGAGGATTGATCGATGGCGGTTATCACCAGGATACGGATGAATGAAAAAGAACGTGGTTTTTTCATCGTGGATGTTTCTGAGGAGGACGGAAGCGAGGAAAGTCTGAATGTACACGAAGACATTCTCGTTCGGGAGGAATTGCGCAAAGGATTAGAAGTGCTTCCGGAACAATTGGAGCGTCTGCGCAATGAAGCTTCAGGCATTCTCGCCTATAATGCGGGCTTGCGTTATCTTTCCTACCGCATGCACAGTGTTCTTGAAATGAAGGAATACTTAGAGAAAAAGCGGTTTGGCACAGTTCAGATTGACTACGCAATTCAGCGATTGACGCGTGAGAAGCTGCTTGATGATGAGGTGTTTGCTACATCATTTATACGCACGCGCATCCAAACGTCGACAAAGGGACCGCAGCTCATCTACCGGGAACTGCTTCAAGCAGGGGTTGCACAAGAAATCGCCTCGCAAGCAGAGGAACTCTTTCCTGTTGAAAAGCAGGTGGACCATGCACGTAAATACTTAGCCAAACAGACATCATCGGTTAAAAATAAAAAGTCCAGATCAGAAGCAAGACTTGTACTCGCAAGGCTGTTGATGCAGCGAGGCTATTCACGTGAGATCAGTGATCAGGTACTAAGTGAAATCACGGAATTCCTTGAGGAAAATGAAAAGAATGCGTTAGCACATCAGGCGGAAAAAGCGATGCAAAAATATAAAAAGTTCTCAGGACGAGACTTTGTACAGAAAGTGAAAAACTATCTTTTTCATAAAGGTTTCCCACTTGATGCGATTAATTCATTTCTGCGCGAACGTGTGAGCGGAATTAAAGAATAGTTGAAGGCGAGTAAGCAAGGTATGCAGCATTCGCTTAATGAAAAAAGGGTATCCCCAAGAGCGGATACCCCTTTTTTTCATTCTATTCATAGGTGACACACTCTCAGGAGTGCATACGAGCCAGAACAAGCTTCTTGCGCAATTTACGCTCACTGAATACCCAGCCTGTATACGAACTCTGCACATGCAGGTTTTTATCAAGCCAGACCGTCGCGGTAAACGGATAAGTGCCTTTTGAGTAATATCTGAGGTCGGTAAATTGGATCACATTTCTGCCATTGCGCTGCGTAATCGACCAATGAAAGATCGGAGAGAACGACAGGAACGCGCGCACATTTTTGTCTTGTGCAGCTGCCTGAATCATTTTATTATCAAAGTTAATCGGTGTGCGGTCGAATCGATCAATCATGTACAGTTTCCGACCATTTACTTTCCCTACGTAAAAGTATTTTTCACTTTCAGCCGCCAGATGATAATGGGACCAGCGGATGGTTGGTGATAAATAAACTTTTGTCAGCTCAGGAATTTGACTTCTAATATATTTGATTGTATTCCTATGATAAATGCCGCGCAGGACGTAATAAACAGCAATGATCGCATAAATCAAAATGAAGGTAACGCCCGGATGCCCAATGGTCTGCCAAATAGCGAAACCAATGAGATGCATGATGAAAATAAACGGATCAAAAATATTTATCGTTCCGAGCGCAACCCACTTTTCTGTTAAGGGACGGACTGCTTGCGTTCCATAGGCATTGAAAATATCGACAAAAACGTGGATGCAAACGGCCGCGAGTGTCCAGAATACCAACTGACCAGCGTTTGCTCCGGGAACAAGGGCTAAGATGATTGCCGCGAGAATAAACGGCCAAAGTGCCGTCGCCGGAAGCGAATGCGTCATTCCACGATGATTGCGAATGTAGGTCGCATTGTCTTTTAATTTCAAAACTGTGTCAATGTCGGGGATCACTGAACCTGCAACCACGCCGATCATTACCGCCTGATAGGTTAGCGGACTTTGCGCGACAGTGGGATCCAAAGTTGCTAAACCGGCCAAACCAAACCCCATAACAATATGAGTCGCTGTATCCATGAAAAACAATGTCCTCCCTTTTAAAAACATGCTGTTTCTTCAATGGCATCAGGATCAAGTTACTCTGCTTTTATTGTCACACAAATTCAAGGATAATGGAAGGGTTATATATGTCAATTCATGTGGAAAATGAAACTAAGAAAGGTTGACTAAAATGGATGCGCAACAAATCAAACAGTTTAACCATGACTTATTGGATTGGTTTCACACGAAGGGAAGACAATTGCCTTGGCGTGAAACCAATAATCCTTATTATATTTGGATTTCAGAAGTTATGCTGCAACAAACACAAGTGAATACGGTCATCCCATATTATAACCACTTTATCAGCAGGTTCCCGACACCGGAAGCACTTGCAAATGCGCCGGAGCAGGAGGTGCTGAAATGCTGGGAAGGCCTCGGTTATTATTCGCGCGCCCGCAATCTTCAGCATGGCGTTCGTGAAATGGTGGAGAATTATGATGGGCGATTACCGGACAATAAAGGGGATCTATTATCTATTACAGGCATCGGCCCATACACAGCGGCGGCCTTGCTCAGTTTCGCATACGATGAACCTGAGCCTGCTATCGATGGCAACCTAATGCGTGTTCTTTCGCGCGTGTTCCTGATTGACGATGATATATCAAAACAGAAAACGAGAAAAAAATTCGAGAACTTGGCGAGTGATTTGATCGCCCGAACGGAACCAGGTGCATTCAATCAAGCGCTAATGGATCTAGGAGCGATGATTTGCCGTCCGAAAAAGACGAATTGTCCGCAATGTCCTGTCCATGCGTATTGTCTTGCCTACGATGAGGGCGTTCAGCTTGAATATCCAGTGAAGAGCGGAAAAGTAAAGCTGCGGTCACTTAATTATGCCGTATTGCTGATTCAAGATGAGCAGGGCCGGTACCTCATTGAGCAGCGTCCGGAAAAAGGATTGCTTGCCGGACTGTGGCAATTTCCAATGATGTCGCTCGATGAATACGAAGAGCAGAGTCAAAGAGCAGACTACGTCCGCGAACGATATGGATGCGCGGTTGCACCTGTGCGCAAGCCTTTCTCTTACACGCACCGTTTTTCACATCTAATATGGAGGCTGACTCTTCTCGTGGGCAAGGGCACAACGAAGAAACAATTGAAAGAAAGACAACGCTGGACAGCAAAAGATAAGTTCGAGCGCTATCCTTTTCCGGTATCACATCAAAAGATTATTGAGTGGATTAAAAATAATCGACAAGATCATACATAATATTTGTCCTTTTTGGCTAGATTATGGTGGTGGAGGTGATACTCAATGGCAAAGAAAATGAATGCGGGCACAGATGCAGAACAAGTAAAGAAACAAAATGCCCAATCCCAAAGCGGACAATACAGCGGTGAATTTGGTAGTGAAACCAATGCACAGGAAGTTCGTCAACAAAACCAGAAGTCGCAGCAAAATAAGCAGTAATCACCTAAAGTACGGAAAAAACACCTTGTCCAGATCATGGACAAGGTGTTTTGTTTGTGTGCGCCCGTCGAGAAGGCGTGGCTGGTTTTTCTTTGACTTTTCCAACAGATGAAGAGTATACGTTCGATTGAGTGCTGTCACGTGAATAAATTTTCCAATAGGATAGTAAAAAAGTTTACATTTAAAAAAGAAAAAAATGCATGCAGCGTCCAAGATGGTATAATAACCAAGAAAAGGAGGTGAGTATTCAGAATGGATGAAACACTTTTAAAAGTAGAAGGATTGCAAACATCCTTTTTTACTGATGACGGAGAAGTGCCGGCAGTTGATGGAATTGATTTCTCGGTCCACGAGGGAGAGATTCTTGGAATTGTCGGCGAGTCTGGCTGCGGCAAGAGTGTGACGTCTCTTTCAATAATGGGTCTGATTCCTTCGCCCCCAGGAAAGATTGTCGGAGGTCATATCTATTACAAGGGCGAAGACATCAGCCGAGCCAAAGAGTCGAGAATGAGAAAGTTACGTGGAAATGATATTGCTATGATTTTTCAAGAGCCTATGACCTCGCTTAACCCGGTTTTCACAATCGGTGAACAATTAATGGAAGCCATAAGACTACATAATCATCTTTCCAAAAAAGAACAAGTTGAGCGTTCAATAGAGTTGTTAAAATTAGTTGGACTCCCGAGAGCTAAGGAATTATTGGCAGAGTATCCCCATGAACTGTCCGGAGGCATGCGGCAGCGCGTGATGATCGCGATGGCTATGTCCTGCAACCCAAAGGTTCTGATCGCTGACGAACCGACAACTGCGCTTGACGTGACCATTCAAGCCCAAATCCTTGACCTGATGGTGAAACTTAATAAGGAAACACATACCGCTATTATTATGATCACTCATGATTTAGGCGTTGTCGCCCAGATGTGCCATCGAGTTGTTGTCATGTATGCGGGAAAAATCGTTGAAGAAGGACCGGTTAAGGAGATTTTCAGTCATCCTAACCACCCGTACACAGAGGGGTTGATCAAATCAATTCCTGATCTGCATGGGAAAAAAGATAATCTCTATACGATAAAAGGCAGTGTTCCGAGACCCGGATCCATCGCCAAGGGGTGTCTGTTTGCGCCGCGATGTGAATTTGTTATGGACAAATGCCGAGTAAATGCCCCCGAGCTATCGGGCAGTGTTCATAAATCGCGTTGCTTTCTTCATCAGGAGCAAGGCAGAAAGGAAGTCCATACATGAGTGAACCGCTTTTGCAAGTTGAGAATCTCAAAAAATATTACCCAATCAACGGCGGAAAGTTCGGCAGCGTATCAGAAACTGTTCGCGCTGTTGATGGCGTGAGTTTAACGGTTAACGAAGGAGAGACCTTGGGAATCGTTGGCGAATCGGGTTGCGGGAAATCGACAACCGGACGAATGATTATGCGTTTGATTGAGCCGACTGAAGGTAAAATAATTTTCCAAAACCGAAATATTATGGAGCTCACGAAGCGTGAGATGCGCAAAGCACGCAAAGATATTCAAATGATTTTTCAGGATCCGTTCGCCTCGCTTAATCCTCGCCATACTGTTGGTCACATTATTGAAGAACCTATGATCGTTCATCATATGGGTGACAAAAAGCAGCGTCAGAAACGCGTCGAAGAGCTTTTGGAACTTGTCGGACTCAGCAGCTATCATGCGAAGCGCTATCCGCATCAATTCAGCGGCGGTCAACGTCAGCGCATCGGCATTGCTCGAGCACTCGCCGTGCGTCCCAAGGTCATCATTGCCGACGAACCGGTTTCCGCTTTGGATGTATCGGTTCAGTCACAGGTGCTCAACCTTCTCAAGGATTTGCAGAAGAAATTCAATTTGACGTTTATTTTTATTGCCCATGACTTGAGTGTTGTTCGTCACATCAGTGACCGAGTCGGTGTGATGTATCTTGGAAAAATCGTCGAACTTTCCGAGAGCGAGAATCTTTACAATGATCCGAAGCATCCGTATACGAAGGCATTGCTATCCGCGGTTCCGATTCCAGATCCGGATATTAAGACCGAGCGCATCATCCTTGAGGGGGATGTGCCAAGTCCTGCCCATCCGCCTGCAGGGTGCGCGTTCCACGATCGCTGCTCGGTCGCAATGGATATCTGTTCGATTGAACAACCGCATCTTAAGACTTTGGAAGACGGTCGATTGGTTTCCTGTCATTTATATGATTAAATTTCTCGTTCATTTATAAAAAGAATTCAAGGAAACGAGTGTAAGCGGTCCGGCAAATAAGGGAACGTCGACTAACGACGCTCACATCCTATGAGCAACGTCGAAGCCACCGCATCCTGCAGATGTGCGTCCTGCGGCTCATCGGACACTAGGCCATCTATGGCCGGCGGCTTCGCCTGTGCCAAAGGCTTTGCAAAGCCAAGTTTTCTAACGTTAAACCGCGAAAAGCACACCATTACCTAATGGGTGCCATAAGAGAGGTGAAATCTCATGTTCTACTATTCGATAAAACGATTGCTCATGCTCATACCTGTTCTGCTTGGGATGACCTTAATTGTGTTCGCCATCATCCATGCGATTCCCGGTAATCCCGCGCTGACGATTCTCGGGACAAAAGCAACCCCGGAAGCTATTCACAGCCTTAACCGATCACTCGGGCTGGACAACCCCTGGTATGTGCAGTATTTTTCCTATTTAAAGGATATTTTGAGCGGTAATCTTGGAACATCTATTCAAACACATGCGCCAATTTCAAGTGAAATCTGGCCACACTTAGCGGCGACGATCGAGCTCTCATTTATAGCGATGATCATTGCCGTGTTCGTTGGCATCAACGCCGGAATTATCAGTGCATGGAAGCAAAATTCATTTCTTGATTATACAGCGATGATCCTTGCTTTAATTGGTGTATCAATGCCGGTATTCTGGCTTGGTTTGCTTGAACAATGGGGCTTCTCCATTAAACTGCAATGGCTGCCGTCAATCGGACGGGATGATATCCGAAATGGTGTTGATCCGATTACCAATCTTTATCTGATCGACACATTGCTGCGCGGTCGATTGGATCAATTTTGGATGGTCATAAGGCATTTGATTCTTCCTGCCATTGCACTTGCGACCATTCCAACTGCAATTATTGCACGTATGACTCGATCAAGTATGCTTGAGGTGCTGAAATCCGATTATATTCGAACGGCCAAGGCCAAGGGCCAACGAATGGTTTGGATTGTGTACAAGTATGCCTTAAAAAATGCGTTTATTCCGATTTTAACCGTCATCGGATTACAGACCGGTCTGCTTCTTGGCGGGGCAATCCTTACTGAAACAATCTTTGGGTGGCCGGGCGTCGGTCTCTATATTTACAACGCGATCCAATACCGTGATTATCCGGTCATTCAGTCAGGAATCCTGGTCATTGCATTCATTTTCGTCATGGTCAATTTCGTTGTTGATCTTCTTTATGGGCTCTTTGATCCGCGGATTAAATATCGATAAAAGAAAATGTTTAAAAATTTGGACGGGTCGTTTTACTTAGCGGAAAAGGCTAAGTAATTCTTTTCACTCTCCTTCTGAGCGATTTTCGAATCATAACATAGGAAAGAAGGTGTGTAGCATGTCACAAGCTTCCCAAGCAACGACTGATCCGGCTGTGATCGAAGAAAAGAGTTCGTTCATCATTGCAATCAGCGAATTTTGGAAGTCTTATCGAAAAAACAAGCCTGCCATTGTCGGAACGGTCATCGTCCTTTTCTTCATTCTTCTTGCGATCTTTGCGAACTTTATTGCTCCTCAAGGGATTAATGATCAAAATATAGCAAATAGACTCCAACCGCCGTCTCCGGCTCATTGGTTTGGTACGGATGACTTCGGTCGTGATATATTCAGCCGTATTCTATTTGGTGCAAGGCTTTCGCTCCGCATTGGCTTTTTGTCGGTTATCGGATCGATCATTGTCGGTACATTGCTTGGCGTTCTTGCCGGTTATTTTGGTAAGGTTCTCGACGTGTTCATTTCACGAGTCTTTGATATATTGCTTGCATTCCCAAGTATTCTCTTATCCATTGCCATTGTGGCAATTCTCGGACCGTCACTGAATAACGCTCTTGTCGCGATTGCGATCGTCAACGTACCGGTATTCGGGCGCTTGGTGCGCTCACGCGTGCTGACAGTTAAAGAAGAAGAGTATGTCATGGCTGCACGTTCTATCGGAATGGGCGATATGCGTATTATTTTTCATCATGTGCTTCCGAACAGCATTGCGCCGATCATTGTTCAGGGCACACTGAATATTGCAACGGCTATTCTCGATGCTGCCGGATTAGGATTTCTTGGCATGGGTGCGCAGGCGCCACTGCCGGAATGGGGCAAGATGCTGTCCGACTCAAGGGAGTATATTCAGAATGCGCCATGGACGGTGCTCTTTCCCGGGCTCGCCATTGTCTTAGTCGTTGTCGGCTTTAACCTGATCGGGGACGGGCTTCGCGACGCGCTCGATCCGCGTATGAAGAGTTAAAAATATAGTATTCTAAACCTTCACTATAATATGTTGTATCAATGCATAATAAGAGTTACAATGTTTAAGATTTGTATACTAGATAGTGGATGCTGAATTAGGCTGGTAAAAATTCGGCACCTTCGCATGATTTATAGCTAATGGTTAGGTATGTATCCTTGATTTGTACGACGAGTAAAAGGGCAAAAGAAAAAAAGCGTAGTACCGTATCGATGTTCGCCATCGTGATCCCCATATCAATGGTGACCGCAATCGTTTCAGCGGTTTTGGCGCGCACTAAACCAAGACCGCACTTTTGCTTGATAAAAGCAAAACGACGTTCAATTTCCCCTCGACGATTCTCAGCGTCTCGTGCTGCTGCGTTGTCGGCGCGTCGCTGCTTTTCATCAACGTTCTTGGGCTTGCGCCCGAGTTTGGGTCCTATAATCGAAATGCCTCGCTCTTTGGCAAACGCGATGTTTTCACGATTGCGATACAGTTTGTCGGCCAACACTTCGTCGGGGTAATGATCGTGCTGTTCTTTATAGCGCTCAATGGCCTTTTGGAAGTCGGTACTTTCATTAAATGCGTTGAAATCAACACGTTCGATTTCGATGATCCCATCTTGAATCGAGGTATCGATTTTCGGACCAAACTCCGTGTTTTGTTTCGCCTTGCCCCGCTTGATTGGGCGTACGTATGGCTGAGACAGACTGACAATCCGATGATCCACTCGATGGGTCTTATTTCGATACATGAACTCCTGCTGCGTAAACAGATGCTGGATCGTGGTCAGTCGGCTGTGTTGCTTCTCAGTCAATTCACCGCCTTTTGCGCGCAGCTCGTCGACATAACGCAAGTCACGTCGCACGTATTGCAGTTGTGTTTTGACTTGGTGGCGCGTTTCCTTAGCGGTGCGACGGGGCTTCTTGGTGAAGGTGACATAGGCTTTATGGGCTTCTCGTTTGTACGTCCGTGGAATGGGGACGTGGAGCTGATGAGCCAGTTCCGTAATCATTTTTTCAAGGAAGGTGCGGGCTTGGTTGAGTAGCGAGTAGTCTTGTGGAAAGCGGATGTTGACCGGCATGACGGTGGCATCAAGGATCATCGTCTTCTGCTCGTCACCCAGGCTGTCTTGAAGCTGAGTTTTACACCAGACGCCCATGATTTGGCGCAACTGGGTGCTAATGGGGGCAATCCGTTTCCGAAAATGCGTGAGGGCAGAAGAGTCAAAGGGTCGGCTGACCACGTATGTGGGACAACCGATGAAGTACTGATAAGCGGGCGTATCCCGAATGGCCGTGACCAAATCAGCATCAGAAAGGCCCGTGGACTGCTTAATGAGCTGGGCGCCAAAAAGAAGCCGAAAGGGTTTGCCCGCTCGGCCAAGTGGAGACGGAAAAACGACACGATAAACCTCCTCCATCTGGGTCCATGGCAACTGATCCGCGAGCTGAACCCATTTATTTTCCGGGCTTAAGGAGACACCCAGTTCCTGACCGAAAGACTCAATTGAAAGTTGAACCGTTTTTGTCCGATAAACCATTCCAAGCACCCCATCTATTAAAAAATGCATAGAAAATCGCGTCACAGCGCGCGTTGCCATGCATTTATTATACACCGAATATGAGATTATTACCTTAAATATAAAGCCTTTTATAATTATTCAGTATCCACTAGATACTAGATTTTTAAGGGGGATCATCATGAAGAAGAAGTATTTTAGCTTGACGCTCATCCTCGTATTGGCACTGACCATGGTGCTTACAGGTTGCGGCAACAGCTCATCAAGCAGTTCGAATGACAGCAATAAGACGCTCGTCTTTGGACGCGGCGCTGACACGACATCGCTGGATCCAGCTGTAGTTACAGATGGCGAATCATTCCGTGTCACACAAAATATGTATGATACATTGGTTGCTTATGATTATAAGAATCAGACAACCGAAGTAAAACCTAGTCTTGCAGAAAGCTGGAAGATTAGCGACGCCGGAAAAACATATACGTTCAAACTTCGCAAAGATGTTAAATTCTCCGACGGAACTGCATTTGATGCCGACGCTGTAGTTTACAACTTTGATCGTTGGATGAATGGCAAGGCATCCGGTAAATTTGCTTATTTCCCATCGATGTTCGGCGGATACAAAGGTGACGCCAGCCTCGTGATTAAAAGTGTCACTGCGCCGGATAAAAATACGGTCGTATTTAACTTGAAAAGGTCTTCCGCACCATTCCTGCAAAATTTGGCTATGTCGCCATTCGCGATTTCAAGCCCTGCTGCGATTAAGAAATATGGCAGCAAATATGGTACAACAGCCGGTGTAGGTACTGGCGCTTATGTATTTAAGAACTGGAAAAAGAACAACACGATTACTTTAGTTAAGAATAAACATTACTGGAAGAAAGGTCTTCCTAAACTCGATTCTATTGTCTTTAAAGTTATCCCGGACAACAGTTCCCGTCTCAACGCATTGAAGAACGGTGAAATCGACATTATGGACGGATTGAATCCAAGTGATATTAACGGCGTTAAGGATAATAAGGATTTCCACATTTCTTATCGTCCGCCGATGAATGTTGCTTATCTTGGTTTCAACGTAACGATCAAGCCATTTGATAATAAGAAAGTTCGTCAGGCATTGAACATGGCTGTTGACAAAGAAGCTTTGAATAAGGCGTTCTACAACGGTCAGGCACAACCGGCAAAGAACCCAATGCCACCGGTTCTGCTTGGATTTGCTAAGGATCTCAAGGATTATCCTTATGACCTCAAAGCAGCTAAGAAACTGCTTGCTGAAGCAGGTTACCCACATGGCTTCTCAACGACCCTATACACGATGTCCAACCCTCGTGACTATATGCCGCAACCTGCAAAGACAGCTGAAGCGATTCAGTCAACCTTTGGAAAAATCGGTGTCAAGGTTAAGATCGAGAACGTTGAATGGTCCTCATATATTGAGAAACTGCAAAAGGGCGGTGCGCCAATGTATCTGATGGGCTGGATCGGCGATAACGGAGATCCGGACAACTTCCTTTACACGCTGCTTGATAAAGACAGCGCCGGCACGAACAACTTGTCCTTCTATAAGAGTGAGAAACTGCATAAAGTGCTTATCGATGCTCAAACGGAAACCAATGTATCAAAACGTGCTGCACTGTACGAAAAAGCGCAACAGATTATTCACGAAGACGCCCCTTGGGTACCTCTTGAATATGCAAAAGCCGCGATCATTGGCAAGAGCACCATCTCTGGTTATGCGCCAAGCCCGACCGGCAGCGAACCATTGGAAAATGTAACAATAAAATAAGTGAAATTTTTGAATTTGAACTAGAAAACCCGCACTCGTTATGAGTGCGGGTTTTCTAATTTCGATATATTATTCACACAACTTATGTTGAAAAGCGTAAATCACTGCTTGCGTTCGATCCTGTACTTCCAACTTGCTGAGAATATTGCTGACATGTACTTTGACCGTTTTCAAAGCAATAAAGAGCTCATCGGCAATTTCTTGATTGCTTTTGCCGCGTGCCATGAGCAGCAGAACCTCCATTTCACGGTTGGTCAGATCATCATGGAGTGCTTTGTTTTGTCTGTTTTTCATCCGAGACATGACTTTTTCCGTGACTTCGGGCTCGAGCACAGATTGGCCATCATAGGTTGAACGGATCGCCTTGGCAATATCGCTTGCTTTGGATGTCTTGAGCAGATAACTGGTCGCTCCTGCTTCAATTGCCGGATAGACTTTATCGTCATCAAGAAAGCTTGTAACGATAATAATTTTGGCGTCGGGCCATTTTTCAATAATATGTTTCGTGGCTTCGATTCCGTCCATCTCTTCCATTACTAGATCCATCAGCACAATGTCCGGCTTTAATTTTAATATCAGATCAATGGCGTCACGACCGTTATCGGCTTCACCAACAACATTAATGTCAGCCTGTGCGGATAGGTAAGCGGACACACCAATGCGCACCATTTCATGATCATCCACAAAAACAACGTTAATCATTGTTTTCATCCCTTTCGAGTATAGGCACTTTAATTTCCAAGCTTGTTCCTTTGTCCGGCAAACTTACGAGTTTGATCTGACCGCCGATTTGCGCGGTGCGCTCCTTCATATTCTGGAGTCCATAGGAACCAGGTTTAGCCGCTTGCATTTTAAAACCGACACCGTCATCCGTAACACGCAAAATAACAAAATGTTCACGCTTGATCAGTAAGACATCCAAGTTTTGCGCTTTTGCATGACGCAAGGTGTTCGAAACCGATTCCTGCAAAATGCGAAAGAGCTGGTCCTCAATACCGCGTTCTAACTTGATTGGCTCGATCATCGCGTTGATATTGAGCGGTACCTTTTGTTTGAGCTCAAGCAGAAGCTCATCCATCCCTTGTTTGAGTGCTTTACCATGAAGCTGCACAGGTCTCAGATGGAGGAAGAGCGCTCTCATTTCAAGCTGAGATTGGTGAATTGTCTGTTCTACGAGCTTCAGTTGCCTGCTCTCTATGTCCTCTGAAACAGGTCGAAGTTCATTAATTGTCGACATCAGCATCGAGGCGGCGAACAGTTGCTGGCTGACCGAGTCGTGGAGCTCACGTGCAAGTCGGTTACGTTCTTCAGAGACAATCTTTTGGATCGCTTTTTCTTCAATCTCTGATTTATCATTTGCCGTTTGCTGTGCGAGCTGTGTCAGTTGATTTATTTTAGCGCTGATCGTCTGCGCATGTTCCATAATCGGTTGTAAGTCACATGAATGGGTGTAGTCGGCAACGGCGTCTTTGCCTTGTCCGACCTTGTCCAGAGTATCGCTAATCAGAAAGAATTGCTTTCGCATATAAAGTCCGGAAATCAGACCAGCGATTCCTCCAATAAATAGAGAAAGAATCGGTACGATAAAGACAAAAGGAAGATGCCAGATTTGCTGCTTCCAGAGCATGGACCAATGAGCAGGCGGAAAGGCAAAAAGAAAAAGAGAAGCGAACAGAATTAAGCAAACGAGCGCGAAACAGATGCCGACGATGACTTGCCGTTTTACCGCTGTCATACGCGCAGCACCTCCAAGTTCCCGACAATCGCAGAGATCATGATTTTTATTTTTTGATCTTCTTGATCGTAGCTGCTGGTCTGCATGATTCTGGATTCGTGAATTAATTGGTTTTCATGGTGATCAAAGAAGTCTATTTGGCCCAGTACTACAGAGTAGTGAAGAGAGACTTCGACACCATATGGAACGAGAATGCGTACTCTTCCGGCGAGCTGCCGAATAAAGATAACCGATTCTTTTTTTGGCAAAATGGTATGGCTGAGGTCGATGATGGTGTCACCGGCACCGGTTTGGATATTAATATCCTGCCATGCATAATCCTGCCCGGGAGTCTCCTGATGACCAAACCACTTATTATTGAGCAGTGCCGAAAGAATAGTCACATCTCCTTCGTTCTCTGTCGGATGATCAAAGTCGGGTGTGATTCGCTTCGGATTCTTTTTTCTCTGAATAAAATCAATCACAAAGCAGATAAACAGAGCGATGATAATGAATTTAAAAACGAGCATGTTGAGAATAGTGAATCCAAGTCCGATCAGACCAATCCAAAACAAAACTTTTCCTTTTCTTAAGTGTCTATTGTTGCGACCATAATAAACCATGGCGCCAAATAGGGCGACTGGGAATAAGAAGCCCCATCCGTCAAATATGGTTTGGAGGATAATGAGAAACAGGCAGACAATAATGAGCCAGCTGTATTTATCATTTTTCAGTTGCTCAAGCATAACCTTCATCTGCCTTTCTCGCTGCGCTTCAGCTGATTTATGTAGGTAAAAAAGGCGCGCTCGGCACACCTTTTTCCATTTTATCATCCTTATGTGAGACAGGCTAGACCGTGATTTGACTGTTAGTTGGTTTTACCCTTCTCAAGCTCGCGTTCAATTTCTCGTATGCGTGCGTCAATGGTATTCTGGTGATAATTCGTAGTGATTTTTTGCTCCAGTTGTTCCAGATACATTTCACTTTCCTCGAACTTGGAAAACGATTGACCGAATGCTCGCTCCGGCTGAATCACACTGTTCATTCGATGATTCGCGTTCGCAATATTTTCCCGACTCATTAATTCCATCCGTTTCAGATGCATATCTTTTAATTTGCGTTTCATTTCAGCGTACTTCTGCTCGAGTTGATCCAATTGGTTCACGGACGTATCATAGGCATTCTTTAGACGTTCGGCCTTTTGCGTGTAGTCTTCATGTTCTTTTAGCGCGAATGTGTAGAGCTCCGTTTCTGATGCGCGCTCGGCAATTTCGGCTTGGCGCTGCCTTTTCGCAGCCATCTCGGACGATTCATGAAACTCTTTGATAAATTGATCTTTAAGCAGATACTGGCGGTCGATCAATTCGCGTACGCGCCTGACTTCCTTCTCGCAGCGGCGCAGATGCTGATTCAACATCGCGATCGGGTTCTTTTGCTCCTTCTGGTCCAGCATGTCGTTCAAATCAGCGGAGATGGAGTCCTTCAAACGGGTAAATAGATTGCTCATTATAATCTGCTCCTTTTATTATGTGTTTTATTTGTGGCTGAACTCTTTCCATTCTTTCTCAAAGTGATCAAATGGGTCGCTTGGCTGGCGGTCGGCGGCTTTCTCATTATTCCATGCCTTATACACGAAATAGAGACCTGCCAGTGCGATGATGCCGATGATCGCGGGAACATTGCTGATGGAGAAGCAAAGGGCGATGATCCCCACGATTGCCCAAAGAACTTTGCCTCCGGTTGAATCGGCACGATTGAACCGTTTAAACGCGAAGTAGAGAATGGCAAGGCTGACGATTAATCCGATCAATGATCCCACCTGGGTGAGCAGGACGATCAGGCTGACGGCTCCGAGTAGAAACAGGGCAATTTTTTTCATATGTGTGATCCTCCTTTCTATGTCTTAATCATATAAAAAAGGCGGGACCCGGATAATGATCCAAAGCTGTATCTTGCGGTAAGCCTTTGGACTTAGGTTCAGGTAAGCGGATGGGATGACAAAACCCGTGTCTCAAAAAGACACGGGTCGTCGATCATTTAATGCGGTTTGCTTTCTTATGGAACGCCTGATAGCTGGTGACCAGCCGATCGAGGTGTTCGATATGCTGGCTGTAGTCGATAATCGTTGAAATAAGCGGTAAGACATCCAGCCAGTCGTCACGTTTAGTTTGCGAGAAGAAGGAGAAAAAAGTGTTTGCGAGCTCTGATCGGTGTTGATAGTCTTTTCTTGCCTGCTCTTCATGGCGTTTTCGTCTGATTTTGCCATCAAATTTAAGAAGGACGCGTTCATGAAATGTCATGAGTCCGCTGAGCTGAAGGCTAAGCGTTTCTCGGAAGTCGGCTGGAAGAAGCCGGTATGCATTTTCATTACGGTCCAGTTCGTTCAAAGCCTGATGAAGCAGCCTCGTTGCCGTAATCATCTCACGAAAGATCACGGTGCGTCTTAGTTTTACCGGTTTTGCTTTTTTACTGAAAACGCGCTCCTCTTTATACCAATGGTAGTAGTTCTCGATTTTCAGTTTTCTGCTGTCGAAGGCTGCCATCTCGTTCTTGATCTTTGTATTATCCGAAGCACCGCCGCTGAGCAGACGCGTCCATTTGAAAAGCAACGTGGTTTGCGTGAGGATTTGTTCATAGAGCGTTTTTTCATAATGCGGTGGGAAAATCAGCATATTGACGAGTGTCGCTGATACAACGCCGATACAAATCGTTGAGAATCTGCGAATTCCTTCAAAAAGAAATTGAACATTATCGTTCATGCCGCTCGACATAATGAAGATAACGGTCACCATGGTTAGTGTAAGCGTCCGATGCAAACCGAGTTTGAGATGCAGGGCGATCACGAAGACGACAGTAAGACCAACAATGACGGAGGTGTCTCCAAAGATAATTACGGCTGCAACTGCGATTAGTGCACCGATTAGGTTGCCATAAATGTTTTGAATCATGGCGCGAAACGAGCGTTGGACGGACGGCCGCGTGGTCATTGCTGCCGCGACTCCCGCCATGATTGGCGGCGTCATGCCAAGCGCAAGTGCGGTCATTAAAGCGATCGTTACAGCAACTCCTGTTTTCAGACTTCGCGCACCTACATGCATAACCGTATCCCCCTTTTCATTAGAAAACTTGGCTTCGTCAACTACTAAGTTTATTTATTTATACATGAATCATTATGCGTAAAAAAAGAGAGCGGCTCGAGACCCGCTCTCTTCCTCAAAAATCATCAAGATTTAGCGAGCTGAGAAAAAGCGTAGTCTACAGCTTCGAGTGTTTCATCAATATCCTTCTCGGTATGCTCAGTAGTCAGGAACCACGCTTCATATTTTGAAGGTGCGAGGTTAACACCTTTTTCAAGCATATATTTGAAGAAACGTCCGAACATTTTGCTGTCTGTCGCTTTTGCTTCTTCATAGTTTGTGATTTCATGATCAGAAAAATACAGAGTCATCGCTCCGCCGATGCGGTTAATGGCAATGGGCAGTCGGTATTTTTCATTGACGGTGTGCATTCCATCCTCGAGCTTCTTGCCAAGGCGATCCATTTGTTCATAAATTCCCGGCGTTTGCAGAACTTCAAGACAAGCGATGCCACTGGCCATTGAGAGCGGATTGCCAGCCATGGTTCCTGCCTGGTAAGCAGGGCCAAGCGGCGCAACCTCGTCCATAATTTCTTTTTTGCCGCCATAGGCGCCGATTGGCAGACCTCCGCCGATTACTTTTCCCATCGCAGTTAAATCCGGAGTCACGCCTAGATAGTTCTGCGCGCCGCCGTACATGAATCGGAAGTTCGTGATGACTTCATCATAGATAACAACGGACCCCGCTTGATGAGCGATTTCATTAACGGCTTCAAGAAAGCCGGGTTGAGGCATGACCATACCAAAATTGCCCACTATAGGTTCAACAAGCACGCCGGCAATATCTGCGCCCCATTTTTCGAACGCATGTTGAAGTGTGTCTACATTGTTAAATGGCACGGTAATGACCTCTTGCGCCGTACTTTCTGTTACGCCGGCAGAATCAGGAGATCCTAGTGTTGATGGTCCGGAACCTGCAGCGACAAGAACAAGGTCAAAATGACCATGGTAGCTTCCTGCGAACTTCAATAGTTTCTTTCTTCCGGTAAAGGCGCGAGCGACACGTACCGTCGTCATGACCGATTCTGTTCCGGAGTTGGTAAAGCGAACTTTATCTAATGAAGGAATCGCCTTTTTTAACATCACAGCCAAATCTGTTTCGAGTGTTGTTGGTGTTCCGTAGAGTACACCAAGTTCAGCTTGTTTTTTTATGGCCTCAGTGATGTGCGGATGGGCGAATCCGGTAATAATCGGGCCATAAGCGGCTAAATAGTCTATGTAACGGTTGCCGTCTTCATCCCAGAAGTACGCGCCTTTTCCTTTTTTCATGAAAACCGCCGCACCTCCGCCGACCGCGGCATAAGAGCGTGACGGACTGTTAACGCCGCCGACGATATGCTTCAATGCTTCCGCATAGAGCTTCTCAGAAGTCTGTATAGTCATGTGATCAATCTCCCCTTAAACCAATAATGTGACATTACTCACCCAAGTATCCAATATAAGCCAATAAATGACAAGCGATGAACCTTGGCGGAGAATTAATCAAACATGCGGTGGTTCATCAGGAATACAAAATGTTCGAGAATGCGCGCGGTCAATCCCCAAATCGTTTTCCCTTTATATTCGTAAAAAGGTTCAGTGATTTGCAGATTACGGAATGCGTAGTTCTTTCCGGAGACAATGCGTTCGAAGGGAAAATCCGCATTTCGATCCACCGAGAAAGTCAACGCGTGTTTTTCCGGAATCTGTTTCATCAGCCAAGGGAGGGGGATTGTAAATGTCTCTTGGACTTCTTCTGCGTTGGGTTTCAAATGCTCAGATGCTTCAATCACACCGACAAAAGGATAAATGAATAGATCTGAGGTTGCGATACATGTTCCCATTTGCCCAATCACGTTAATGGATTCTTTCCTGATTCCCAATTCTTCGCATGTTTCCCGTACGGCGGTCTCACGCATAGAGCCATCAATTTTCTCACTGCGCCCACCGGGAAAGCAGCTGTCTCCAGGCTGCCGCTTTAGATGCGCCGCGCGAACTTCCAATAATATAGACCATGTATTGTCTTTCAGAATCAATGGGAGAAACACC
Organism: Sporolactobacillus caesalpiniae; assembly: GCF_040513385.1. Lineage (NCBI taxonomy): Bacteria > Bacillati > Bacillota > Bacilli > Caryophanales > Sporolactobacillaceae > Sporolactobacillus > Sporolactobacillus caesalpiniae. The sequence goes on along the minus strand of NZ_JBEVCB010000004.1, from coordinate 3,331 downwards.
GCGGATTTTTTCGCGGTATCCTCTCCAATAATTGATCCATCGTTTTCAATTCGCCGCATAATGCTTTTAATATCCATATGATCACCTACAGTCAGACATTTGTCACTTCTAGTTTACCATTATTAGCGATTGGACGCCTGTCCGAGTATATAGGAATACGCATTAATTCACATTGCCGCGTGTGCGGGTTATGATATAAGAAAGAAGCTACGAGAACGAGCTATGAGGATAGTTTCGTTTGATGATATCGTAATTCAACTGATAAATTACATGGAAAAGAAGGAGTAAACATTATGCTAGAGGCGGGCACGAAAGCACCTGATTTTACACTTAAAGAGACAGAAGGAACTGAAGTCACTTTATCCGACTATAAAGGAAAGAACGTTATCCTTTATTTTTATCCAAAAGATATGACACCCGGATGTACTACAGAAGCTTGTGATTTTCGCGATCAGAATAGTCGTTTTGAAGAACTGAATACTGTTGTCCTCGGAATCAGTCCTGATCCGATCGAAAAGCATCGGAAATTTACCGAGAAGCATACAATACCGTTTACGCTTTTGTCAGATCCTGATCACAAGATCGCAGAAGCGTACGGAAGCTGGCAAATGAAAAACATGTTTGGAAAAAAAGCGATGGGTATTGTTCGTTCCACTTTTATTATTGATAAAGAAGGGACGATTGTCCAAATGTGGCCAAAGGTTAAAGTGGCCGGACATGTTGATGATGTTTATCAATACATTCAGGAGCATCTTGCCTGACATTGCTCCATTAAATTCATTCTCAAACAACATAGTAATTGAAAACGTCAGGACGCAGAGTATGTCCTGATTTTTCATTTCTGTCTCTGTACGGTTAATTATCAAAGTACGTGAATGCACGCGTACAAAAGTGGCAAAATAAGAGGGTAGCCCATCACTTTTTCTTTGAAACCTGGATTCCCGTATCTCCACACTATGATTTTCCCAAAATTTTCAAAAAGGTTGATTACATGGGGATTTGGGGATATTTTTGCTTCCCTTTAACCTAGTGATGTGTTATAATTACATCACTAGGTAGGTGGCTAAAAATGGCGATCATCAGGCAAAAAGACAAGCGTAGCGGACTCACCTATGCGTATGAATCGGAATCTTATTGGGATAAAGAGAAGAAACAACCGCGTTCAAGGCGTAAACTCATTGGACGTGTCGATGAAAAGACGGGAGAAATAATCCCTACAGACGGGCGAGGGAAACGACGCAGGCAAACATCCAAAGAAAAGCCTCAACGAGGTCCCACTCCCGTTGCTGAAGCAAAGCGTGTTTTTTATGGAGCCACCTATTTACTGGATCAAATCGGTGAACAGCTGGGACTCACTGAGGATCTCAAGGCCTGTTTCCCGAGGTATTATCAACAGATTCTGTCACTTGCCTATTATATGATTTTGGAACATCCGAACCCTTTGACTCGTTTTGAGAAGTGGGGTGCGTCACGAGCTCGATCAAGTCTATGACACGCTGGATACCTTCGAAAATTTGGATGAGCAGTATGATCTTTATGCCGTGACGGTGAGGACGGACTGGGACTATACGCAGGATCGGCCATATAAAGGAGATACGCTCAAAGAGAAGCGCCGCGTCTATCTGCATCTGTACTACAATGTTGATCAGGCGGCTGAAGATCAGAAGAAATTTGATCGCAAGCTGATGCGCCATCATCAGGAACTGAAAACCGGCAAACGCATTCCGGAACATGAAGCCTTCTACAAAAAGTATTTCACGGTAAAATCAACACCAAAACGAGGTGTTCAAATTACTGTGAATCATCAAATGGTCGAGAAGGCTAAGCGGTACTACGGGTATTTCTCACTGATTTCCAATGAAAAAATGGATGCGATACAAGCCCTCGAACTTTATCGGGGAAAAGATCCCATTGAGAAGTGCTTTGGGGATATCAAAGAGCGGCTGAACTTGCGTCGCATGTTGGTTTCATCAGAAGCTACCTTAGACGGAAAGTTTTTTGTGGCTTTTGTTGGTTTGATCCTGCTTGCTCAGATTAAGAAAAAGATGCAGACCAAAAAACTTTTCAAAGACTACACGATTCAATCTTTATTCGATAAATTAGATGTGATCGAAGCCTTTGAATCCCCATGCCAGGCACTAAGGGTGGGCGAAATGTTGACCGCTCAGAAGGCTATTTATACGGCTCTAGATATCCCGCTACCTAGTGATGTGTAACGGGGATCCAGGTTGAAAACTTTTAAAGACATGTGTTGAACATTGACAGGACAAGCTTCAACCATGTAAACTTAAAATGTAATTGTAACGATTGTAATTTAATAATTGATTTTGATAATCACTATTGCTGAAAGCGAGGTGCATGACGATGAGCGACAATATGTTAAAAGTAGATCATGCGATTGAGATGCTAAAGAGCTCCGGTGTTCGTATTACACCGCAGCGTCATGCGATTCTGGAATATTTGGTTATTTCCGATTCACATCCAACGGCAGATGATATCTATAAAGCGCTTGAACATAAATTTCCAAATATGAGTGTTGCGACTGTATACAATAACTTGCGTGTATTTAAAAAAACGGGATTAGTTAAAGAACTGACCTATGGGGATGCATCAAGTCGATTCGATTTCTCGACCAAGCGCCACTATCATGTGATCTGCAGCAACTGCGGTAAAATCGTTGATTTCTTTTATCCTGCTCTTGATGAGGTGGAAGCTTTGGCGGCTCAAGTTACCGGGTTTAAAGTGGATCACCATCGCCTTGAAATATACGGCGTCTGTCCTGAATGCCAGGAAAAGGAAAACGCCAATCCGACAAAGCCGGAGCATGAAGCGACAATTAGTTGATGCTTCGCTCTTTAATAAACTTAAATAATCTACCTTTGGGTGCTGCGATTTACAACGTGGTGCCTTTTTATTTTGAAATGATCTTCTATAGTAATAGAAACAATTTGTTAGCGATGGACTGTGCGATCGGGTACAAGGCTCGATCAGTAATTCAATTTGCACGAAATAAAGGCATTTGCTTAGGCTGTACGTTCACTTTCTCAAATTATGTCTAAATAGGTATTGACGTTTTAAGTCATACATGATAAATTAATTTACGTTGTCTTTTACGACATCTTGTATAATCGTGTCGGATATTGTGTTGGTAACTCATTTACTTAGTGAAAAGCTATTGACACGTTACGATATCACATGTTATGATACATCTTGTCTTTTTAATAAACTTAATTATTTTGCTCAGTAATTGAAACAAATTGCTGAATCATCCCGAAAAAAGTTGTTGACAATGACTTACGAAAGATGATATAATAATTGAGTTGCTGTTTGA
>NZ_JBEVCB010000030.1:0-200 GCF_040513385.1 Sporolactobacillus caesalpiniae | reverse complement strand
TTTTTTTAGCGGGTGTGGCGGAATTGGCAGACGCGCTAGATTTAGGATCTAGTGTTTTCCAACGTGGGGGTTCGAGTCCCTTCACCCGCACCATTTTATAATTTAATATGCGGTCGTGGCGGAATGGCAGACGCGCTAGCTTGAGGGGCTAGTGGAGGCAACTTCGTGGAGGTTCGAGTCCTCTCGACCGCACCATATTA